>NZ_KI914616.1:120623-150942 GCF_000520475.1 Arthrobacter sp. 35/47 | reverse complement strand
CCCGCCGTGGCTCGGCAACCCGGACGTCCACCTCAGCCACCAGTCGAACCTCATCCAGAAGTCGCCCGGGTTCTACCGAGACCGGTTTCCCGGCATCCCTGCCGACCTGCCGTACTCCTGGCCGGAACCGGAGCTTGAGCTCATTCCCGTGGAGCCCG
Source organism: Arthrobacter sp. 35/47 (assembly GCF_000520475.1). Lineage (NCBI taxonomy): Bacteria > Bacillati > Actinomycetota > Actinomycetes > Micrococcales > Micrococcaceae > Arthrobacter > Arthrobacter sp. 35/47. The sequence goes on along the minus strand of NZ_KI914616.1, from coordinate 150,784 downwards.
TCGGCGAGCGCCTCTGGGTATGGCACGGTCCGGTGGACACTGCCGACGGCGACGCCCTCGTCCTGCCCGGGCATCCGCCCGCCGGCCGGGCGGTCCCGAAGTGGTCCCGCCAGTACGCGGCCTTCACCGAACTGGCGCGCGACGGCGACGCTGCCGCCGTCGTTCTGGATGGTGGTGCCCGCCTCCGCCGTGGCACCCTCGGTCCGCTGACCAGTGAGAAGGACGACGACGGCGGGCCGGGCACCGCGCGCCGCCCCATTTCGCTGGCGGGCTGGCTGCGCCGCAGCGACTTCGAGTACCCGGCTCTGCTGCAGGATCCGCGGCGCTTCTATGCGGTGGAGGCGCCGGCCGTTTCGACCGGGCGGAAATAACCCGCGTTCCCGCCTGCACGCCGCTTTTTCCGCCCCACCCAGTACGGGCTGGGGCCCGGAGTCGGGGCCGGACGCGTTCAGAGCCCGTACAGCTCAAAGCTGACGGCGGGGCCGCCGACATCGCGGGCAGTGGCCTGGCGGACCTGCTCTGCGGCCTGCTCCTCAACCGGCCTGCTGTCCAGAGCCTGCAGGTACCGGGAATGCGCGGCGAGGGAAAGGATCGCCTTGTCGACGCTCTCCTCGCTGACCGGAAGGGCGTGGGTGGGGTTCATGCTGAGGACTGCCGTCCATTTCACCTGATGCCGCGGGCCCTCCAGGTCCGGGAAGATCCACTCGTTCGCGGCGTCGCCCACCGCGTTCAGGACCGACCGGCCCAGTGCACGGTGATCCTCCGAGTTCCATGTTCCGGGGCCCCAGGTGTCACCGTGATTCAGGGTGATGACGCCGTCCGGCCGGTGCCTCCGGATGGCTGCGGCCAGATCATGCCGAAGGTCGAGCGACTCCGTCAGGCGACCGTCCGGATAGCCCAGGAATTCCAGCACCTCCACGCCCACCCGGTCACAGGCGGCGCGCTGCTCAGCCTCACGCAGCGGACCGCTCTCCTCCGGCGGCAGCCCCTCGATGCCGGCCTCGCCACGCGTTGCGAGGACGTAGCGGACGTCCTTGCCCTGCGCTATCCATTCAGCGACGGCGGCGGACGTGCCGTACTCAGGGTCATCCGGGTGGGCCATGAGCACGAGCGCCCGCTGCCAGTCCGTGGGGAACTCCGCCAGCGTCACAGGGCGCCGCCGGCGGTGGGCGGCATATTCGGATCGCTGCCGGCGTCGCCCACGGTTTCGCGGGCAAGGAAATTCTCGACGTCGAACAGGTTGTCCGCCCGCTCCACAATGGTCAGGAGGGTGGACATGGACGCCACCTCCTCGACCTGTTCCTTGAGGAACCAGAGCATGAACTGCTCGCCGAGCGCGTCGTTCTGTTTTCTGGCCTGGGCGAACATCGCCTCGATATCCGCGGTGACCTGCTTCTCCTGCGACAGGGCCAGCGCGATCGGTTCAACAACCGAGGAGAAGTCATTGCGCACCGATTCGACGGCCGGAATCTGCACGTCCTGGCCCCGGTCCAGCATGTACTGGACCATCATCAGCGCATGGTTTCGTTCCTCAAGCGACTGCCGGTAGAAATGGGCCGCCAGACGCGGCAGATCCTGCCCGTCGAACCACACGGCGATGGCCAGATATTGCTGGGATGCCGCGAACTCGTTTCCAATCTGCCGGCTCAACAGTCCTGTGAAGCTTTTGTCCGCCATGACGTTCCTTCCGTTACAGCGCACCCCCGCGCGGAGCACGCCAAGTAGGCAGGGCTACCTGTAGGCAGGCTTATCATTGGAGCAGCACCCGTGCAAGCAATCTGCCTGCCGCACCGGCCTCACCCGCATTGTTGACACCGTTGGAGGATCCCATTACAGATACCGCCGCCCAGCATGATGTGTACTTCGGCGCGCCCGAAGTGGAGAACGACACCGAACTGCTCGAGTCGGCGTCCAGTGCCGCCGTTGCCCGGTTCAATGACCGCGATGACATCACCACGGTCAAGCGGCGCTTTGCGCTCATCAACACGGATACAACGCCGCACCAGGCCATGGTTGAAGACCTGTTGTTCATCCGTGAGGCGCTCGAGCGCGCCGGTCTCGAGTACCTGCTGGTCCGCGGTAATGATGAACGCCCCGTGGTCGCGGTGGACCTGAAGAACCGGGAGCGGTTGCGGGAGGCGCTCGTGGAAGCGTGCCGCAATGAGCCCTTCTACTCACGCACCGTGGACACCAAGCGGCGCACTACGCTGCTGGTGGCCGACGGCGCCCTCTCCCCCAGCGACAAGGCCCGGATCTTCCGGTTGTTCCGGCCCCGAATTGAACCGATCGGCGGCCTGACCTTCGGCCCCTCGGCCGGTGTACAGATTGAGCTGTGGTCCCTGGACGGCGACCGGATTGTCCTCCCCATGGAGAACTCCCTGACCCGGCGCACCCTGCCGTCAAACGAGGTTGTCCGCGGTTCCGTCACCCGCCACGGCCTGGTCTGGCCGACCATCGACAACATGTTCGCAGACCATGCCACGGACATCGACTTCGACATCGACCTGGTGTTCACCTGGGTGGACGGCAGCTCGCCCGAGTACCTGGCCGCCAGGGCCGCCCGCATGAAGAACGCCGTCGTGGGCGAGGGCGACGATCATGAGGCCCGGTACCGCCAGATCAACGAACTGAAGTACGCGCTGCGGTCCGTCTACATGTTCGCTCCGTGGGTCCGCCGCATCTTCATCGCTACGGATTCCGAGCGCCCCGACTGGCTGGCCGACCACCCCTCAGTGACACTGGTCCGCTCGGAGGAGCACTTCAAGGACCCGTCTGTGCTGCCGACGTACAACTCGCAGGCGGTCGAGTGCCAGCTGCACCATATTCCTGGGCTCTCCGAGTACTTCCTGTACTCCAATGACGACATGTTCTTCGGCCGCCCGGTGGGCCCGGATATGTTCTTCTCCCCCGGCGGGATCACCAAGTTCATCCAGGCGGACACCCGCATCGGGCTCGGCGAAAACGATGCGGAACGCAGCGGATTCGAAAACGCTGCCCGCGTGAACCGGCGCCTCCTGCACGAGCGCTTCGGCCGCATCACCACCCGCCACCTGGAACACACGGCCGCGCCTCTGCGCAAGAGCGTCATGGAGGAGATGGAGAACGAGTTCGCGGAGGAGTTTGCCGCCACGGCGGCGTCAAAGTTCCGCGCGAAGGACAACATCTCCGTCACCAACTCGCTGTACCACTACTACGCGCTGCTGACCGGCCGTGCAGTGACCCAGGAGTCCGCGAGGGTGAAGTACATCGACACCACCATGCGTTCCGGGCTGCGCAGGCTGCACAAGCTGCTGGACAAGCGCAACATGGACCTGTTCTGCCTCAATGACGGCAGCTTCCCGGAAATCCCGGCTGAAGAACGCGCGCGGGTAGTGACCGATTTCCTGGAGAAGTACTTCCCCGTGAAGGCTCCCTGGGAGAAATAGGCGAACCGGTTGGTCAGACGCCGGTGAGCGCCCTGGCGGGTGCCGCCGCAGCGATCTGCACGCCGGCCGCTTTCAGGCGCCTGCGTGTCTCCTCACGCGGGACGGTTTCGCCCACCGCGCGGTAGGTACCGATCGGCACCACGGAGTGCACCACCGTGTCGTCATACACGTGGACCAGGTTGTAAGCCTGCGCTCCGTCGCGGCCGCGGGTGCCGCCGTCGTCGTAGGTGAGGTCCTGGGTGTAGCAGGTGGCGGACGCCACCGACACGGGGATGCCCGCGAACAGCGCGCTGGTGGAGTAGTGCAGGTGCCCGGCGAGGATGGCGCGGACATCGGTACCGCGGAGAACGTCGGCGAGCCGGCTCTGGTCACGGAGTTCCACCAGGACGGCCAGGTCCTGGACACACGGGACCGGTGGATGGTGAAGGGCCAGGATGGTTCCATACGGCGCCGGGGTGAGCAGTTCGTTGGCCAGCCAGACGAGCTGCTCGTGGCTGATTTCGCCGTGGTGGTGGCCGGGCACCGTCGAGTCCAGCGTGATGATCCGCAGGCCGTTGACCATATAGCTGCGGTCGAGCGGGGCGGTGTCGGCGGGCTCGTTGAGCAGTTCTCTGCGGAGGGTGGCGCGGTCGTCGTGGTTGCCCATGGCCCAGATGACCTCCGCACCGAGTTTGTGCGCGGCGGGTTCCACGATATTGCGGAGCTTGGCGTAGGCCTTGGCTTCGCCTCTGTCCGCGAGGTCGCCGGTGAAGACAATTGCCTCCGGCCGGGATCCGGATGCCTCCAGGTCGGCGAAGATCTGGCGAAGCCGTGCCTCGCTGTCCACCGACCCGTAGAGGGGTTCCGGGCCACCCACCAGGTGGGTGTCGCTCATGTGCAGGATAAAATGTTGCGGCCGTGGGTGCTCGGCCGTCCGGAAGTTCATGATCGCCTTGTCGATAGCTCGAATAGCTTTCACTTCATTTAACCTTCATCAAAGCAGAGGCATTCCTGCCCCGGGATGAACATCACACGGCGAGTCCGTTAATACTTTCCGCACCGTGTTTGATCTCGTGAAAGCTATTCGGACCCGCGTTCGGCCGGGATTGCCCTGTAGCATCCCGAGGGTGGAATTCCTTGCGCAGTGGTGGGAGCGGATCGTCGCGGGGTTCAGCAGGAGCCAACCGCCGGAGCTGACGATGACCGAGGCGGCGCTGATCCTGCTCGCTGCCGCTGCACTCTCCATCCCCAACGCGACGTGGCGCTACTTCGGGCTCTTCAGCACCGTCGTCCATGAACTCGGACACGCGTTCGCCGCCCTGATGACGGGGCGGCGCGTCACGGGCATCCGGCTGAACTTCGACCATTCCGGGTTGACCACCTCCTTCGGCCGTCCCGGGTGGCGCACTGCCTGGGCAACCTTCTGGGGCTACCCGGTCCCCGCCGTCGTCGGAGCCGTACTGGTCTGGGCAGGCTTCCGGGGCTGGGCGCCTGCGGCCCTGTCGGTGGGTGCGCTGGTGCTGCTGCTCTCGCTGCTGTTCATCCGTAACGCCGGCGGCGTGCTCATCCTGCTGGGCGCGGTGGCCGTCTCCACTGCCCTGGTGGTGGCCGTGCCTGCCGAGCTGACCGGGCACGTAGTGGTTGCCCTGGGGGTAGCGCTGCTGGTGGGCTCCGTCCGTGATCTCGGCAAGGTGGTGTCTGTCCACGCACGACGACGGCGCGACCGCGGACAGTCCGACGCCCACCTCCTGTACCGCTCCACCGGTCTGCCGGCAGGGGTATGGCTGCTGCTGTTCGCCGCCGTGATCGCCGGCTCGTGGACGTGGGCCTGGACGGTCGCGAGCACGGCGCTGGGACTGCGCCTGCCTGTCTAGCTTTCCCCGAGAACGGTTTCCGCTTCGGTGATGAAGCCCTGCTCCACCATGAAGTCGAACGCTACGTCGGCCGGCTCCTCTCCTTCGACGTCAACGCGCAGGTTCATGGTCCGCAGCGCCTCGTCGGTGAGAGTGGGGGCGACCTGGGCGAAGACGTCCCGCAGTTCCGGGTGCTCCTCCAGCGTCTCGGTGTAGTAGACCGGCGCCGCGTTGTAGGCGGGGAAGAAGCCGCGGTCGTCCTCGAGGATGGTCAGGTCGAGGGCATCGATCCGGCCGTCGGTGGAGAACACTTCGCCGAAGTTGCACGCGCCTTCATCCGTCGCGGAATAGATGGCGCCGGTGTCATAGATGTCGATGTTGTCCTCCGGTACGCCGTCCGGAGTTCCCCGGGCCATCCCGTAGTGCGCCAGCATCGGCGTGAGCCCGTCGGGGCGCGAGTTGAACTCCGCTTCCACGCAGAAAGTGCGCTCTTCGACCGGGAGTTCGGCGATCTCCGAGACGGTGCTGATGCCGCCCAGCTCTTCCACCGCTTCGGAACGTATGGCCATGGCGTACGTGTTGTTCAGCGGTGCGGGTTCGCCCCAGGTGAGTCCGTTCTCCAGGTCGGCCTCATACACGGCCTGCCACTGCTCCTGCTGGTCCGGGATGCCCTCCGACTTCCCAAGGTACGTGAGCCAGGCTGTACCGGTGTACTCCCAGGTTACGTCGGCCTGCCCGGCCAGCATCAGCTCGCGCACCGGCTGACTGCCGGGAACATTGGTCAGGTCCGTAACCTCAAACCCGGCTGCCTGTGCTGCGAGCACGCCGATCTTTCCCAGAATGAGCTGTTCGGTGAAATTCTTCGACGTCACGGTCAGCGGTGCACCATCCACCACCGGGGTGATGCTGCCCGGTCCGGAGGCCGGAACATAGGAGGTGGCTGGCTGCAGACCGCACCCGGTTGCCAGCAGGCCGGCAGAGAGTACGACGGCGGTAGCGGCGCCCCTGCGCGCGGCAGAAGTGAGCGATGAGGATTTCAACATCTAGAGTCCCTTCGGACGGGCGACATGCTCCACAACGCGCCCGATCCAGTCGACAAGCAGTGCAAGCAGGGCCACCAGGATGGAGCCGGCAACCAGCACGTTCACCAGGTTCAGGTTCACTCCGGTGGTGATCAGGATTCCCAGGCCCCCGCCGTTGATGAACGTAGCCAGCGCGGCGGTACCGACCAGCAGTACCAGTGCCGTCCGGATACCGGCGAGCATCACGGGAACGGCCAGCGGAAGCTCCACTTTGAACAGCACCGCCACCGCACTCATGCCCATGCCGCGCCCTGCTTCAACCAGGCGGCCATCGACCTGCGAAATGCCGACCATGGTGTTGCGCAGAACCGGCAGGATCGCATAGAGCACCAGAGCAATCACGGCCGCGGAAAACCCGAATCCCACCGCGAAGGCCAGCAGCACGACCAGCCCGATCGCCGGAGCGGCCTGGCCGATGTTCGCCACGGCCAGGACCGGCCCGGTAAACCGGCGGAGCGGTGCGCGGGTCAGCAGGATGCCGAGCGGAATGGCGATCGCCAGCACAATCAGGGCGGAGACGGCGGTCAGCACCAGATGGTCGATCGTGTATCCGATGAGGGCTGCGGGCGCCAGGGTGATCAGCTCCGTCTCGGAGAGGTCAGCCGTCAGCAGCCACGCCACCAGCGCTCCGAAGACAACAGCGATCCCAAGCAACTGGTACATCAGCGGCCGCCAGGACGGGCGCTTTACCTCGGAATGGACCTTGGCACCCTCGGCGGGTGCTTCCGTTGTTGTGCTACTCACCCGGGCGCTCCCCCACAGTTGCTGCGCCCGACGTGTCCACAGTGTCCAGCGTGCCGGTGTTGATTCCCACCGGCCTGCCGTCGGAGTGTGCGGTCATGGCGTGCTTGTGCGCCCGGGTGATGGCATCCATGACGGTCTCAACGTCGATGACGCCGAGGAACGTGTCCCGCCGGCCGGTCACGAGCGCCGCACCGGCGCTCGAGACAAGCATCGTGTCCAGCGCGTCATTCAGCGTGGCGCGGTCACCGACCACCGGCAACTTCGCGTCGACGTCGTCGCTCACCCGGTCCAGGCGTGTGAGCTGGCGGCGCGTGAGCCACTGGATGGGCCGTCGTCGTTCATCAACAACGACGGCATGATTGTGGCCGGCTTCGTCAAGCCGCGACAGCACGTCGCTGCCGAGATCACCGACGCTGGCGACGATGGCGTCGGCCAGGTTGACCTCGTTGACCCGGGTGAGCGTGAGCTGCTTTAGGCCGGCACCCGAGCCGATGAAGTTCTCGACGAACTCGTTGGCCGGGTCGGCGAGGATGCGTTCGGGAGTGTCGTACTGGACGAGTTGGGCGCCCTCGGTGAAGATGGCGATCCAGTCGCCGAGCTTCACCGCTTCATCGAAGTCGTGGGTGACGCAGACAATGGTCTTCTGCAGTTCCTCCTGGATGTTCAGGAGTTCGTCCTGGAGCCGCTGCCGGGTGATCGGGTCAACCGCGCCGAAGGGCTCGTCCATGAGAAGGACGGGCGGATCGGCGGCGAGCGCGCGGGCCACACCGATGCGCTGCTGCTGCCCGCCGGAAAGTTCCTTCGGGAACCTGTGGCGGTACACGGCCGGGTCCAGCGACACCAGCTCGAGCAGCTCATCGACGCGGGCTGCGATTTTTTCCTTGCTCCACCCGAGCATTTTCGGAACAATTCCGATGTTCGTTGCCACGGTCATGTGCGGGAACAGGCCACCGGCCTGGATGACGTAACCGATCCGCCGGCGCAGGGCATCACCGTCGATGTCCGTGACGTCGTCCTCATCGAGGACAATGCGTCCCTCCGTGGGCTCAATGAGCCGGTTGATCATCTTGAGGGTGGTGGTCTTGCCGCAGCCGGACGGGCCGACCAGCATGACGATCTTGCCGGCCGGGATTTCCATGGTCAGTCCGTCGACAGCGGCCTTCTCCTGTCCCGGATAGCGTTTGGTGACCTTGTCCAGCAGGATGCTCGCGCCGGTGATGGTGCTGTGCGGTTTGGTCTGGTTGTCGGCGTTGTGGATGGTCTCAGACACGGATACCTCGCGGGGTTGTGATGCGGCCGAGGCCGACAAGGAGCAGGTCAAGGATGAGGGCCAGGATGATGACGGCCACGACGCCGGTGATGACGGACTCGAGCGAATTGGCGCCGCCCAGGCGGGACAGTCCCGAGAAGATGAATCCGCCGAGTCCCGGGCCGAGGGCGTAGGCAGTGATGGCCGCAATGCCCATCACCATCTGGGCGGAGACTCGGATTCCGGCGAGGATGACCGGCCAAGCCATGGGAAGCTCCACCCACACCAGGGTGCGGAACCGGCTCATGCCGATTCCGCGTGCGGATTCGATGACGGCCCTGTCGATCCCCGTCAGGCCGACCACGGCATTACGCAGGATGGGCAGCGCGGCGAAGAACGTGACGACGACGACGGCGGGAGTCACACCGAAACCGAACGGCGCAATGAGCAGTCCGATCAGCGCGAATGACGGGATGGTCAGGCCGACGGCGGAGACGCTGTTCGCAACAGAGGTCAGCGCACTGCTGCGGTACACCAAGGCGGCGACGACGACGGAAAGGACGGTTGCCAGGATGAGACATTGCACCACCAGGCTCAGGTGTTGCCAGCTTGAGAACAGGATCTGACTAGATCTGTCTCCTAGAAACTCCAACACATCAAGACCTTCTTCACCGTGGTTACGTATCACTCATCCGTTGGCTAATCCAGGTGTTTCTCGCACATTCCCGCCTCAGCCGTCGTCCACCATAAGCAGACCAAGGTCGCGATAAAGTCACGCCTGGGTCACAAGGGCATCACTATTGAATTTGAAATTACTGGCGGCGGACGTGGGCACGGACGTAGGCTCGATGCAGTCCATGAAGCCCTTCCAAAGGAGTTCCGATGAAACTCAGCCACCTTCCCCTTCGTGCCAGCACGGGAGCGTTCATCCTCAATTCGGGCCTGACCAAGCGGGAAATCGACCGGGACACTGCAGCCTATCTGCAGGGCATGGCGGCCAACGCTTTTCCGCAGGTGAAGCAGCTTGATCCCGAGAAATTCGGCAAGGTTCTCGCCGCCGTCGAGACCGGGCTCGGGGCCGCGCTGCTGGTGCCGTTCATCCCGAGCCGCCTTGTTGGGCTCGGGCTCGCCGCCTTCTCCGGCGGACTGCTCGCCATGTACTTCCGTACGCCCGGCATGACCCAGGACGACGCCGTTCGCCCCACCCAGGAGGGCACGCCGGTGGCGAAGGACGTGTGGATGTTCGGTATTGCCCTCTCACTCATCATCGACGGCGGACGGAAGCGCTGATTCCTGCGGATTAAGCAACGCTGGGATCTCCCCATAGTCTTGGCCCATGGAATCACCGATTGAAGGCTACCTCGCGCGGATTCACCGGGAGATTTCAGAGCTGAAGGACGGCAAGCCGTACAGCACCATTCCGGCGATGGCCAACGTCAATCCGGACAACTTCGGGATCTGCCTCACCACGGTGGACGGTTATATCTACGAGGTGGGTGACACGCGGGAAGAGTTCAGCATCCAGTCCATCTCCAAGCCCTTCACCTATGGGCTGGCTCTTGAGGATCTGGGACTGGAGAAGGTGGACGAGAAGGTCGATGTTGAGCCCTCAGGGGATTCGTTCAACGAGATTTCACTCGCTGCCGGGACCGGACGCCCTTCCAACGCCATGATCAACGCCGGAGCGCTGACGGCGACTTCGCTGATCAAAGGCTCCGGCGGCAACACCCGGATCAAGCGCATCCTCAATACGTATTCGGCGTTTGCCGGCCGGCAGCTGTCGATTGACGAGGAGATTTTCACCTCCGAGCTTGAGCATGGTCACCGGAACCGTGCGTTGGCGTACCTGTTGAGGTCCTTCAATATCATCGAGGATGATCCGACGCCGGTGATCGAGGACTATTTCCGCCAGTGTTCCGTCCTGGTGAACTGCCTGGACCTCTCACTCATGGCGGCTACCCTGGCCAACAGCGGCCGGAACCCGATGACCGGGAAGCAGGTGATGGACATCGTTCCGGTGGAACGGGTTCTCTCCGTCATGACCACCTGCGGAATGTATGACGACGCCGGTTCCTGGATCAGCACGGTCGGGATGCCCGGGAAGAGCGGCGTTGCCGGCGGGACCATCTCTGTCCTTCCCGGACAGGTTGGGCTGGCGGTGTACTCGCCTCCGCTGGATGAGCACGGCAGCAGCGTCCGCGGCATGGCGGCAAGTCAGCGGCTGTCGCAGGACATGGAACTGCATTTTGTCCGAGCGGCGCGGGTGGGCAAGTCGGCCATCCGTTCGACCTATGACATCACAGCGGCGCCCTCCGGTATCCGCCGTGATGACGAGGCGATGGACATCCTTCGCGATCATGGTCACCGTGCCCGTGTGGTCGAGTTGAACGGCGATCTCCTTTTCGCCGGCACGGAATCGATGGTCCGCGAACTCAGTACCCTGGACGATGACGTGGAGCTCGTCATTCTCGACCTGCGCCGGGTGGATGAGGTTGCGGATGTGTCACTGCGTCTTCTGGCCGAGGTGCGTGAAAACCTCCTCGCTGAGGACCGGGAACTGGTGCTCATCGATGCGGAGGGCACGCTGGCCGAGGCGTTCCGCGACGTCGACCGCGCTGTGCCGACTTTCGACACCCGGACCGCCGCGGTGGAGTGGTGTGAGAACCGCCTGATCCAGACCTATGGCAGCGAACTGAACCTGCCAAGCAGGGTGGACATTACCCAGTGCCCCGCGCTCAGCCCCCTCAGCGATGAGGACATCAAGAAGCTTGCTGACCGGATGGAAGACAGAAGCTACGACGACGGCGATGTGATCCGCCGCATCGGCCAGTCCTTTGGGGGCGTGTTCTTTATTCTCTCCGGTGGGGTGACCACCTCGGTAGTCGGTCCTACTGGCGACCGGGTGAAACTGACGACATTGAGTGCCGGAATGACCTTCGGTGAACTGGCGCTCGGCAGTGATGACCGCCAGGAAACCACGGTGAAGGCTTCCGGAAAAGTGTCCGTCAAGGTCCTCACCGCTCAGGCCATAGCGAAACTGGAGTCGGAAGACGTCCGGCTGGCGCTTGAACTATGGAAGGCGCTGACCCGGGACGCCTATACGAGGGTTGACCTGTATCTGCGGGAAACCGCTGTCAGAATCCGGGACTGACTGCGCCGCAGGCCGGAGTGCATGCAGGAAGCCGGCTGCCATTCCACCGGTGATACCCCGCCGCCTCTGTAGTGATCCAACCCGCCGGTTAGAAGGGCGGTGGTGGTTCGGGGAGGGTGGTGTACGTTTTCCCGCCCAATGACGTGACGTACGGGTCACCGCGCTCATCTATACCGGCGGGCCAGATGCCTTCGGTTTTCATCATGTGGTGGAGTTGGCATTTAGGTCCGAGGTTCTCCAGCGCGGTATGTCCGCCGTGGGCCCAGGGGGTGAGGTGGTCGATCTCGCAGGTCCAGGACGACCGGTTACACCCCGGATGCATACACGTTGGGTGGGTGATCCTCACCCAGTCCTGGAGGTGTTTGGGCGGCCGGTACCGGTCCCTGCCGACACTGAGGATCGCCCCCGTTTCCGGGTGGACCAGGATCCGGGTGAAACTCGGCGCATGCGCGGAAAGGCTCCGCGCGGTCTCCGGGTCAATCGGACCGTACCCGTCCAGCAACCCGTTCTCACACCCGGTTAGGTCCGGGACAACTGCGCCGGCGACGCCAGCGGCAGCACCAACATTCACGTCGGCGGGGACGCCAGCCCCGGGGTCAAGGCCAGTGCCGCCGCTACGTTCCGCGCTGTTTCCGCCGAAGCCCTTGATGCCCCCGACTCCCGCGCCGGTGCCGTCGTCCTTCGCGTCCGTGGGGTGGTTCTGCCAGTCGCTTCGCCGGTGTCCCAGGAGCGTCATGACGGGGACGGTGACGAACACGCTCGCCCCGATGCCGCGGAACCCGGTGCCTTTCTTCACGTCCCCGGCACAGGTGTGGGTCAGGACATCAGCGAACACATCCGCCCGTAACTGGGACAGGGTCCGGGCCTCAGTGGGGCCTTGGAGGGAGCGGGCGGCGGCATCGACCCGGTTGAAAATCCCGTGCGCCTGCTCCGCGGGCAGGTACGCGCCCAGCCACGCCATCCCGTCCTGCTCCGGCTGAACACTCACGCAACGCTCCTGCACCGCCCGTGCCTTCCGGGCGGTGATCGTCTCGGGGTGGAGTTCCTCGCGGACCCGGCGGCACCGGCGTGCCAGTTTCGGGCGGGTCAACGCACCAGCGCTGTCCAGGACCGCCTCCTCAAACCCGGGCAGGACCTGCACCGGGAGGGACCCGGATTCCTCCACCAGGACCTGCGCCTGCACCGGACTGACCCGGCCCTCCTCCAACGCCGCCCACGTCCCCGGCAACTCCCGCGTCAGGCGCACCGCGTCGCCGAGCATCCGCTGGGCCGTCCGCCCCGGAACCCGCAACAACGGAGCGATCTCCTGCACCGCCAACGTAAACCCCAACCCCGAACCCGCGCCCCGGCCCGCGCCTGGGTCTGCTCTCCCGGTCAGTAGGACATGTTCCTGGTCCTGGACCCGGTCCAGGACCTGCGCCAGCAACACCGCCTGCCGGGCAGCGACCCACGACGCCAACCGGTCCGCGGCCCGCAACAAATCCAGGGTGTCACCCAACGTCTGGCACCTCCGCGCCCGGATCGGGGATCCTTCCTCCAACCGGTAAACCAGCGTCGACGGGACCGCCTCCTCCACCCGCGCCCGGGCATGCTCATCAATCCCGTACTCGTTGAGCCCCTCCTCCGCCCAATCCAGGGCAAGCTCACCCTCCGGCCACTCCCCGGACGCCTCGGCATACGCCTGCTCAAGCTCCGCCGCATAGGCGCCCCCGCCATACCCCCGGCCACGCGCTGGCTCATGGGCACTCCCAACCCTCTCCGCCGTCCCCTTCTCCATACAAACCACTCAACCACCCGCCACTGACATTTTCGGATCCGACTAAAGGGATCCTCGAGTGCCGACGCCCGAGTCTCCGCCAGCGCTCAGATCAGCTCGACTCGGCCCAACCCAGAAGGAGCTCCGAACGTCGGCAACCAGAGTGATCTATCAGACCAGCTCAACCCGGCCGGACCTTCGGATCAGACGCCGGAGGTAATGCGCGAGCGCCCCAAGCCCAGCGCCCCGCTCAGCTCAGCTCAGCTCAGCTCTCGGGATCGTACTGGAACGCACGCACCTCCTGGGCGCATCGGCAGGCGGCAGCGAATCTAGCCGCCCACTCGAGGGCCGCCTCGTACGAGGGCAGTTCCAGCACCGAATAACCGCCCTCCATCTGACGTGTCTGCGGGTACGTGCCCTCTATGACGGTCCCAGCGCCGTCGACCATAACCGGCGGAATGCTCTCATTGATGCCTCCGCCGAACACCCACACACCGGCGTCCTTGGCCTCCCGCACCACCGCGCGCGCCGCGTCGGAAAGGGCCTGCAGTCCTTCCTCGGGGACCACCATGGCCGCGCTCGGAAATGAGATCAGATACTTGGTCATGACGCAGACTCCTTTGTCCAGGAAATGTTGTCCGGAAATGGCTGAATGCTACACCGTGATCAGGGCCGCGGGTCGGTTTTCAGCATTCCCATCACCACGGCGTCAATCCACTCGCCGTTCCAGTGCAGGGCGTCCCGCAGCCGCCCCTCAACCCCGAACCCAACCTTCTGGTACACCCGCTGCGCGCGAGGGTTGAACGCGTACACCTCCAGGCCGATGCGGTGCACTCCGATGACGTCGAAGGCATGCCCGACAACAGCCCGGGTTGCCTCCGTACCGTAGCCCTGCCCGAACCGGGCGTCCGCATTCAGCGCGATCCGGAAACCGATGGACGAGTTGTCCTCGTCGTAGTCGTTCAGCACCACTTCGCCGATGTGGCTGCCGTCCGAAGCGAGGACAATTGCCCAGTCCGCACGCCCGTCGGTGGCTGCCAGCCCGGCGAGCCACTCCTCCGCCTGGCGCCGGGTGAAGTTCGCGTGGGTGCCGGTAAGGCGCCGTGACTCCGGGTTCTGCAGCCCAGCCCAGGTCCCCTCCAGATGCTGCGGACCCAGCGGTTCCAGCCGCAGCCGTGGTGTGGTGAGGACCGGCGGCGGGGTGAAGAAGGACATGACCCTAGTGTGCCAGCGGAGCGGCTGCTGCGTTGTCGCCGTCGTGCACTGATGACGACGGCGGAAGGCCGGGCGCCGCCGGCTTCCGGACAAAGAGGGCGGCCACCACCGCAAACAGGAAGATTACCGCTCCACACAGGAACGCCATCCGGATTCCGCCCGCCAGTGCAGGCACCTCGGCGCTGCCCGCCGCCATCAGCGCACCGGTCTGCAGCGTCATGACGGAGACAAAGAGCGCAATTCCCGCCGCACCCGCCAACTGCTGGATGGTGCCGACCACCGCACTGGCATGCGAGTAGAGGTGCGGCCCCACCGAGCCGAGGGCGGAGGTGAAGAGCGGGGTGAACATTCCGGCCAGCCCGATGCTCAGGACCACGTGGGCGGCAAGAACCAGCGGAACGGGTGTTGAAACGTCCACGAGCGTGAGTCCCCAGAACGCGGAGGCGACGAGGAGAGAACCCGGAACCACCAGGACACGGGGGCCGTGACGGTCAAACACGCGCCCCACCACCGGACCGAGCAGACCCATGGCGAGCCCGCCGGGCAGCAGCATCAGACCGGCAGCGGCAGGCTCGAGGCCCAGAACGTCCTGCAGGTAGATGGGCAGCAGGATGATCGTTCCGAACAGGGCCATCATGCTGATGGCGAGCACAAGAATGGACACGGTGAAGGTACGCGAGAGGAAGGTCCGCAAATCCAGCAGCGCCCGGTCCCGGCGCTGCAGCACCAGTTGCCGCACAATGAAGCAGGCCAGGCCAACAAGTCCGACGGCGAGCGGCAGCCAGCTGGGCACCCCGGATCCGCCGGAACCCTCCCCGAACTGGCTCAGCCCGTAGACAATGCCGCCGAAGGCAAACGCCGAGAGGATGACCGAGAGCACGTCGATCGGAGTGCGGCGCGGCGTGGTGACGTCCTGGATCCGGATGCCGCCAAGAACCAGCGAACCGACCGCGATGGGGAGCACCAGCCAGAACATCCAGCGCCAGTCGAGCACGCTGAGGATGACGCCCGAGATGGTGGGGCCGATCGCGGGAGCGACGGAGATGACGATCGAGATGTTGCCCATGGTCTTGCCTCGCGAGGACGGCGGCACCAGTGTCATCACGGCGGTCATCAGCAGCGGCATCATGATCGCTGTTCCGCCCGCCTGGATCACCCTGCCGACGAGCAGCATTCCGAATCCGGGTGCCATGGCCGACACCAGGGTGCCCAGGCTGAAGAGGGTCATCGCGGCAAGGAAGACCGGCCGTGTGTTGAAGCGCTGGATGAGAAAGCCCGTGATCGGGATGACCACGGCCATGGTGAGCATGAACGCCGTCGTCAGCCATTGGCCGGCGGAAGCAGTGATCTGGAGGTCGTCCATGAGGCGCGGGAGCGCGACCCCCATGATGGTCTCGTTGAGGATGACCACAAAGGCGGAGACCAGGAGCAGGGAAATGACCAGCCGGTCGCGGGCCGGAATTCCGGCCTCCGGGACCGGTGTTGCGCCGTCGTCGGCCTGCGTGCGTTTGTCCGTGTGCTGCGGCACAAAATCCCCCTGAAGAAACTGAAAAGGCGCGCAGGAGTGTGCGCAGCCAGAAGTAACAAGCACAGCCGGGCGCCGCTTATTCCCCACCCGCAGCGTCCGGCGTACTGTTGCTCCTGAGCGCACCCGCCGATGGAGAGAAGGTAACCGGAATGTCCATCCCACCGCCTCATGAACCGCACCCCGACCCGTCGCAGCCGCGGCCTCCCGGTGAACCCGCGCCCGAACCGCAGCCCTCCCCCTCGCCGTACCCGATTCCCGATCCTGGACCGGACACCCCCAACGTTCCGCCGGAGCCGGGGCCCGGCCCCTCGCCCGATCGGCCGATTCCCGAACCGGGTCCTTCCGTCCCGCCCCTGCAGTAAGGGTTGCGGATCTACCTCCAGTGACTGACCTCGCCGACATCGCGTCCGAGCTGTATGCACAGACTCTGGACGCCTTCACTGCTGCCCGTAATGAGCGCGCCAAAAGCCTGGACGACAAAGAGCTGGCCAGGGATGTGCGTGCACTGCGCAAACCGTCTGCGTCCGCCTGGGTGCTCAATATGATGACCGTGCACCGGGGTGACCAGCTGCGGGAGGCGCTCACAGTCGGTGCCGCGATGCGCGAGGCCCAGGAACAGCTGGACCGGAGCGAGCTGAAGAAGCTGGGTGCCCAGCGCCAGCAGCTCATTTCGGCGCTCGTCAAGGACGGCGCCGCCCTCGCCGGGGAGCTGGGCCATCCGCCCAGCCCCGCTACCGCGCTGGAAGTGGAGCAGACACTGAAAGCGGCAATGGCCGACGCCGGTGCTGCCGCCGCCGTCTCCACCGGACGCCTGGTCCGGGCACTGGAGGCGAGCGGCTGGGAAGCCGTGGATCTGTCGGGCGCAGTGGGCGGACCCTTCGATTCCGGCGCACCGGCCGCCGGATCGGCGGCGGAGGGGGACAGCGACGCCCATCCGGAAGCGGACCCGGCAGTCGAAGCACGGGCGGATCTGGAGGACGCTGAGGACCGCTCCGAGGAAGCAGCGGCGGCGCTGAAGCGTGCCCGGGAGCGGGTGGAGCAGCTCGACCGGGACCGTGAGTCACTCGCCCAACAGGTGAAGGACCTGCGGAAACGGATCCGGGCGCTGGAGCAGGACATCGACGTTATCGACGACGACGCCGATGATGCAGCACGCGAGCGCACGGAAGCAGAACGCACGGCGAAGGAAGCAGCCCGCGAGGTTGACCGGGCACGCAAGGCGGTCGAGAAGCTGACCCGCTGAAGTACGTGGCCCCTGCCTGCGCGGCAACATAACGCGGAAATAACAATCCGCGCCGCCGCGGCGGGACGGTGGATCTTCCTGAACCTGTTCCGATCCCCGTCACCGTGCCGATGGCGACGATTCCGGCAGCGGGAGACGGGAAGTCCCGCCAGCGACTGGCCGGTCACAAACCCATTACGCCGCGTTGTGACCGCTGCTAAGCCCCCTTAGTGTCGAAGTGGCGCCGGCGGTCAAGGCCGCCGGGCGCCGCCACTGAACCAACCGCACCGCGGGGCTGCTCAGCCCCATCACCGGGGAATGGGAGATATGGCAGACACCAGAAGAGACAGGCGCAGGAACGTCGACAACCCCGAACGCACCGGATCAAGGCGTCCCGCAGCATGGCTGATCATCGCCGCGGCTGCCGTGTCGGTGCTTTCACTGGCACTCGGCTGGCTGCAGCTTCAGTCGGTGCAGCGGGCCGTCGGTATCCAGCTCCCCGACACCATGATCGGCGGGTACGACGCCGGTTATGTGGAGTCCGTCCGCCGCCTCCTGGACGCACCGCTGGTGGAGCGCTACCAGAGTGTGCATTATTTCTGGGATCTGGTGTTTCCGGTGGCCTTTGCAGCGCTCATCATCCTGCTGGTCCGGAGATTCGGCGGGCAGACCCCACTCCGCTGGCCGTTCTACACCGTTGCCGTGCTCTATGCAGCCGTCGATATCGCCGAGAACCTGGCACTCGAGGCCGCGTTGGCGTCCCCTGAAATTTCTTCCTCGGAAGTGGCCTTCGCAAGCTTTTTGACGACGGCGAAGTTTGTCCTCTTCGCCGCCGCCATCCTGGCCTTCGCACTGTCTTTCATGCTGAACCGGACCACTGAGCCCGGCCGCGACTGAGGCCTGGGGGCTCAAGGCTCTAGGCTCTAGGCTCTAGGCTCTAGGCTCAATCTCAGCCGTTCCGGACCGGCCGCTCGCCGAGGACAATATCGACTTCCGAGTTCTCGCCCTCGCGGATCAGCTCCGCGGTGACCGTCTCCCCGGGATTGAACGCGCGCAGCGCCGCCAGCAGCTGCTCCGCGCTGGCCAGCGGTTCACCGTCCAGGGACACCAGGATGTCTCCGGCCCGGATCCCGGCCTCGTCAGCGGGACCGCCGTTTTCCACCGCGAGAACCACAACACCCTGTTCCGCGCTGACACCCAGTTGCTGGGCAATCTGCGGCGTCACGGTCCGGGGCGCCAGTCCAAGGAAAGCGTGCTCGGCGGATCCGTCCTCAAGCAGTTCCTCGACAACCTCAACGGCCGTGCCTGCCGGAATCGCGAAACCTAGCGATACCGCGCCCGCCTGCGGCGGAATGTAGGCCTCGCTGATCCCGACCACCTGGCCCCGGCTGTTAACCAGTGCGCCTCCGGAATTGCCGGGGCTGATTGCCGCGTCGGTCTGTACAAGGTCCACGAGCGACGCACTGTTGGTTGCTGACCCGGGAATCTCCCGGTGCAGACCGGAAATGATCCCCGCCGTGGCTGTGTTCTCGAAGCCCAGCGGACTGCCGATCACCACAGCAAGCTCCCCCACCTCCGGCAATTCCGTCTGGAACTCGGCCGGCGGAAGTCCGGTCCGGTCCGCCTGCACCAGCGCGAGGTCCGTGACCACATCGGTGGCCACCACCGTGCCGGCAACACGCTGGCCGTCGGCGAAGGCAACCTGGACTTCCTCCGCACCGCGGACAACATGCTCGTTGGTGATGATCAGTCCGTCCTCGCTGTAAATTACGCCGCTGCCCAACCCCCCTCGCTCGAGGAAGATGGTCACCACGGAAGGCTGAACGTCGTCGATGATCTGCGGAATATCCGCAGCGGAGGGAGGGCCCCCGACATTGCCGTCATTCCCACCGGGCGACGCCGTCCCAGGCGAAACGGCGGCGGTGCCGTTCTCCTGCTCCGGTTCCTCTGGAGCGGTACACCCCGTCAACGCGACAACAACAGCAACGACGACGGCGGCAAGCCCCCTCACCCGCATCGGCCCGGTAGCGGAATTCATGACGGCAACTCCTTCGTGGTCGGCAATTCTTTCTCTTATTCCTACCAACCGGAAGACCGGACCAGAAGGGCAGTTCCCTGCATCACCGGTTTCCGACCTCACCGGACGGTGACTTCATGCAGCCTCACGGCGGTGAGGGCACCGTCGTCGGTCTCTGCAGTGAGATAGGTGCAGGCGGGCTGTCGGCGGCGGTCCGTCGGGGATCCGGGATTGAGCAGCCTCATTCCCCCCGGCGTTGTGGTGTCCCACGGGATGTGGCTGTGCCCGAAGACCAGCACGTCCGCGTCATCGAACGCAGCGTCCATCCGCTTTTCCCGGCCTGCCGCTGCCCCGGTCTCGTGGATCACGGCGAACCGCACCCCGTCGATCTCGGCGCGGGCGGTTTCCGGCAGCCGTTCGCGGAGGTCCGCGCCGTCGTTGTTGCCGTACACGCCGATGAGGCGCTGCGTGCGGCGTTCCAGTTCATCGAGAAGTTCAACGGTGACCCAGTCGCCGGCGTGGATGACGATATCCGCGGCCTCTGCCGCTTCCCATACCGCCGGCGGCAGGCGCCTGGCGCGTCGGGGCAGGTGGGTGTCGGCGATGATCAGCAACCGGGTGGGCATACGCTCCAGTCTGGCACGCAGAGTACATGTGGGAAGCTCAAAGCATGGCGGTTTTGATTGCAGGCTGCGGAGATCTCGGCACCCAGGCCGGACTTGGTTATGCGGAGTCCGGACACCGGGTGGTGGGCTGGCGGCGGTCGCCCGGGAAGCTGCCGGCGCAGATCGAGGGAGTCCCGGTGGACCTCACAGGCGATCTTCCGCCCATTCCTACCGACACCGACGTCGTGGTTATTGCGCTCACAGCCGACGGGCGGACCGAAGCCGCCTACCGCGCCACCTACCAGGACGGCACCGCCAACCTGCTGGATGCGTTGGCCCGCAACGGTGTGACCCCGCGAAGGATCATCTTCATCTCCTCCACCGCAGTGCACGGGAACGACGACGGCGGATGGGTCAGTGAGGACACCCCGCCCGCGCCTTCCACCGCCACCGGCGCGGTCCTGGCGGACACGGAGAGGATGCTGGCCGAGCGTGCGCCGCAGTCCGTGCTGCTGCGGCTCTCCGGCATCTACGGGCCGGGCCGGACGCGGCTGATCGACCAGGTCCGCAGCGGAAAAGTAAGCCGCGGGGCACCGCACTGGACCAACCGCATCCACCGGGATGACGCAGCCGCGGCGATTGTGCACCTCGCGGGGCTCGACGCTCCCGCCCCCGCCTATCTGGGGACCGATGCCGAACCGGCGCTGCTGTCCGACGTGCAGGAATTCCTCGCCGCCGAAATGGGGGTGCAGCTGCAGGCCGGAGCGGCACCGGATCCCGCGCTCCCGGCCACGGGCAAGCGCTGCAGCAATGCGCTCCTCGGCAGCACCGGCTTCAGGTTTGCGTACCCGACCTACCGGGAAGGCTACCGGGCGGTCCTGCAGGGATCCGGCGTCCGGCACCCCTGAATTCACCCGCCGCCACGGAAAATTTAATACCAAGCAACCTTTCTATTTCCCTGAAGTGTGCCTACTGTGGGAGACGTGCACCCCGCCGGGCAGACGTTACGGCGGATTGGCGGCCTCGCGATGCCATCCAGGTTCGCGAAGCTTCACAGAGGGAGATTCCATGGAAGAAACACTGAGAAGCGGTCTCGCGTCGGTGATCGAGTTCGTACCGAAGCTGTTGTTGTTCCTCGTCATCCTGATCGTCGGGCTCATCATTGCCAAAGCGATCGCCAAAGCGCTGGAGAAGCTGCTTGAGCGCGTAGGTTTTGACCGGGTCGTAGAGCGCGGCGGCGTCAAGAAGGCACTCGCGAAGTCGTCACTGGATGCCAGCGACATCATCGCCAAAATCGTGTATTACGCGCTGGTGCTGTTTGTGCTCCAGTTCGCGTTCGGGGTCTTTGGGCCGAACCCGGTGAGCGACCTGCTCGAAGGAATCATCGCGTTCCTGCCGAAGATCATTGTGGCCATCATCATCGTCATCATCGCGGCCGCCATCGCTGCAGCGGTGAAGAACCTTATCCAGGGCACGCTCGGTGGCCTCTCCTACGGGAAGATCCTTGCCAATATCGCAAGCGTCTTCATTCTGGGCATCGGGATCATCGCGGCACTCAACCAGGTTGAGATCGCCACCACGGTTACCACGCCCATCCTCATCGCCGTACTGACCGCAATTGTCGGCGTGATTGTCGTGGGTGTCGGCGGCGGGCTCATCAAGCCGATGTCCCAGCGTTGGGAGCACTACCTGAACAAGGCTGAAGCAGAAGCACCCCGCGTCAAGGCCGAGGCGCAGTCCTCACCCCGGCCGACGGAGCAGCTGAAGAGCGCTGCCCAGGATGCAAAGGCACGCACCCAGACGGCGGACACCTCCGGCAGCCATGCGGCGACCCGGCCGGAGGATCCCAACGCTCCCCGTTTCCGCTGATTCATACCGGTTCACTGACCCGCGAAAGAAAGGAAACTCAGCATGAATATCGACAAGCAGCAGATCATTGACCTCCTGAGAAACCAGGGAGACCAGGACAAGGCCCAGCAGGCAGAGCAGGAACTGCCTGACCAGGTCGACACCGAACGCGACTCGGGCCTGCTGGAGAAGCTCGGCATCAATCCGCAGGATCTCCTCGGCAAGCTCGGTGGCGGGCTGGGCGGCCTGCTCGGCTGAACCACGGCAGCGGAAAGGGAGGGTGCGTTTGAACGCGCCCTCCCTTTTTCTTGTGATGCTAACGACCGGGAAACACCGTGGAAACCGTGCCCGGCGAGAGTTGCTGTGTAGGCGGACCGCCCATCCCGGAAGGCACCATGGCACACATCGGACTGATCAGGGTTCTCAGCACCACAGACAGGCGTCTGCTCAATGCGCACGGGCGGGTTGTGCGCGATGCGACCGGCCACCGCGTCACCTCCCGGGCGGTCGCCGACCAACCGCACGGCATCCATGACGACGCAAGCCACGACGCCGCCGCACCCAAGGTGCGTTCGGTTGCCGATTCCCTTTCCCGCGAGGTTGACGGCATCCTGATCAGCTGTTCCTCCGATCCCGCGCTCGATGAGCTCCGGGAGACTCTGTCAGTGCCCGTGGTCGGAGCCGGCTCTGCAGGGGCTGCCGCTGCGCTCTCGCTCGGCACTCGGGTTGGCGTTCTGACACTCAATTCAGCCACACCCGGCGCGGTGAGCCGCGTCCTCGGACGCCATCTGCTCGCCGCTGAGTCGCCGCATGGCGTCCTCACAACCAGCGACCTGCTCACGCCCTCCGGAGTGTTCGAGACCTATCGTGCTGCCGAACGCCTCCTGAATGCCGACGTCGACGTGATCCTTCAGGCCTGCACAGGGCTCACCAGCATGGGCGTGGCCGCCGAACTTCGCCGCCGGTCCAGCGTGCCCGTGGTGGATGCAGTCCTGGCCGCTGGAACTGCACTCGCCACAGAAATCTCCGCACGCCGTCAGCTGGAGATGAGAGTGTCGTGAGAACCTGGGCTCTAGTCTTGAGCCCGGCTGAACTGTGCGCTTTCATGAAAGGACGACGACGGCGGACAATGAGGAGGTGCCTGACATGCAGCTTCCCCCTCCGCCCGGCAGGATGCCCGCCCCGGCCTCCGCACCTTCCAGCACCGCGTGGCGCAGCAGTGACCCCGCCGGGGACGTGTTGGACGGGCGCTACACCGTGGGTGACCTTCTCGGCAGCGGCGGCATGGCGGAGGTCCGCCGGGGCCACGACCAACTGCTCGACCGGGACGTCGCCATCAAGCTTTTCCGCGGCCGGCCAGAAGACCGCCCCACAGAACGCGAACGCGCCGAGGCTCGCCTCCTGGCAAGCCTTGACCATCCGGGTTTGGTCAAGGTACACGACGTCGGTCACTCTGCCAGTTCGGGCTGGGTGGTCATGGACCTGGTTGACGGGCCCGATCTCCACCGACTGCTGCGCAGCGGTCCGCTGGGCCCGGAACAGACCTGGGCCATCGGTCACGACGTGTCGCGCGCCCTCGCCTATGTCCATGCGAAGGGCATCACCCACCGTGATGTGAAGCCTTCCAACATCCTCAGCCGCGAGGCCGAGCCGTCATCCGGCCGCTTCGGCTACGTCCTGACCGACTTCGGGATCGCCCGGCAGATGGACAGCGACCGGCTCACGGCCACCGGTGAAACCATCGGCACGGCCGCCTACTTCAGCCCCGAGCAGGCTCGCGGTGAAGCGGTCGGTGCCGCCACGGACCTCTATGCCCTCGGCCTGGTTCTGCTGGAATGCCTGACGGGCGAACCCGCTTTCGAGGGCCGCGGACTCGAGACCGCGCTCGCACGCCTGCACCGCGCTCCCGCAATCCCCGCCTCGGTCAATCCTGCCTGGCGCGACCTCATCTCACGCATGACCGCAGGCACCGCTGGTGAACGCCCTTCCGCCGCCGAGGTGGCCGGCATCCTGGCAGCGCAGCGCAACGCTTTCCTCGAGGAGCCGCTTCCGGCCGATGATCCAGGACCCGAGACCAGGGTCCTGCCGGGGGCCGCCCAGGATCCCCAGTCGACCCGAAGGGCCTTCGTCCTGGGGCTGAACGAGCAGCCAACCCGGCAGCCGGAGCCGGCGAGCCGGCCGGACAACCATGCGGGCAGAACTGCGGAACGGAAGCCGGCACGGCCTGGCAGGCCTGCGCAACGGAAGTCTCCCCCGCGTAGCCGGCGCTGGCTGGCGGCGGGCGCCGTCGTCGTCGTACTGGTTCTGGTGCTGCTGGGTGTGATGCTGTCAGGACTCTTTGCTCCCACGCCGGCGCCGGAACCGCTGCCATCCGTACCCGGGGTTCCGGGCGAACGGTTGACCGAACTCTACGAAAGCGTGCAGCCATGAGACCAAACCGGCTGGTTCTCGCCCTCGCGCTGATGTTGCCGGCGCTGAGCGCCTGCGGTGGCGCCCAGGCCCTGGACCCGGCCACGTCCGAGTCGCTCCAGCAGCAGGTCCGGGAGCTCGCAACATTGACGCAGGAAGGGAACCTCGACGGTGCGCTGAGCCAGGCCGACGCCCTGAAGGCCGAGGTCCAGGCAGCCGAGGATTCCGGTGCCGTGGCCCAGGGCCGCGCCCTGCGCATCCAGGACAGCATCGACGCCTTTGTCGCCTCGATCCAGACCGAAACGCCGGCGCCTGCACCTGCGCCTGCGACGATGCCTCCGGCCGAACCGGCACCGGTGCCGACTTTCACCGCGCCCGCCAAGGGCGGTAAGGAAGACAGCAGGGATCCCGGGGAAACCCAAAGCGACCGGGAACGGAAGGCTGCGGAGGAAGCGGCGGAAGAAGCCCGGAAGCAGGCGGAAAAGGAAGAAAAGGAACGGCAGAAGCAGCAAGAGGACCGCGAGGACGACTAGCCGTATCGCGCTCCGCCGGCGCACCATTACGCTGAGGCCTACCAGAAGCGAGAAAGAGGCACGGCATGCGCACCATCACGGGTAATTGCTACCAGCTCCAGCGCTCCAGGGGAGCCAACGGATACCTGCTGCGCACTCCCGGGCACACCGCCGTCGTCGATCCCGGGATGGCCGGCGGCTGGGACGCCCTGCTGGGCGAACTGCGCGACGCCGCTCCGATCGTGGGGCAGGTGACGGATATTCTGCTCACCCATTACGACGCCGACCACGCCCAGAGTGCGCTCCGCCTCCAGCGCGAACTGGGGGCCACCGTGTGGCTCGGTGCGGCGGACGCGGCAATCCTGCGCCGCGAGGTGCCGCCTACCACGCGTTTACGCCGGGCACTGTTCCGGGCAGCGCCTGTCGAGCTGCCCGATTTCGTCACCGAGCTCGACGGCGAGCGCGAGCTCTTCGAGGGACTCAGGGCCTTCCCCCTCCCCGGACATACCCCGGGGCACATGGCCTTCCAGCTCGGCGACGTGCTGTTCTCGGGCGATGCCGTCCGCGCTGAGCGGGACGGGACAATCAAACGCTTCTACAGCGCGCTCAACAGCGACAACCCGCTCGCCGCCCGCAGCACCGAGGACCTCCGGCGGCGGATTGCCGCCGGCGGTGTCGCCTGGATCTGCCCAGGCCACAATCCGCCGGCGCGGGTGGCATCGCCGTCGTAATTACTGCTGCCAGTTCCTGTCCGCGGCGGCACCACGGTACTAAGCTCATCTCACGCTTGTTGGTTGAGCCGGTACCGCCGGCCGCGCGAGAGGGGCAACACTCATGGCAGAACAGCGGACGACGGCGGGCGCCGAGGATGCATCCCTGCTGAAGGTCCTGGGCAACTGGGATGCGCTCGCACTGGGGTTCGGCGCGATGATCGGTTTCGGCTGGGTGGTGCTGACCGGCGGCTGGATCGGCTCTGCCGGCACCATGGGCGCAACCCTGGCCATGGTGGCCGGCGGCGTCATCATGGGTGTGGTTGGCCTGACCTACGCCGAACTGACCGCGGCCATGCCCAAGGCGGGCGGCGAGCACAACTTCATCCTGCGCGGCATGGGGCCACGCTGGTCCTTCATCGGTTCCTGGGCGATCACGGGCGGGTACGTCACGATCGTCGCGTTTGAGGCGGTGGCACTGCCGCGGACGGCGCTGTACCTGTTCCCCGGGCTGAACCAGATCCCGCTGTGGGAGGTGGCCGGCAGCCAGGTGTTCCTGACCTGGGCACTCGTCGGTGCGCTGGCCGCCGTCGTCATCACGTTCATCAACATCCGCGGGGTCAAGCTGGCCGGTGTCGCGCAGACCTTCGTGGTGCTCTTCCTCCTCCTCATCGGGTTGATCCTTATTTTCGGGTCATTCACGGGCGGCTCGGCCGGCAATATGGAGCCGCTGTTCACGGGCGGGGCCGCCGGGTTCTTCGCGGTCCTGGTGGTGGTTCCGTTCCTCTTCGTAGGGTTCGACGTGATCCCGCAGTCAGCCGAGGAAGTGAAAATCCCTGCCCGCCAGATCGGCAAGCTCGTGGTGGTCGCCGTGCTCATGGCGACCGTCTGGTACGTGATGACCATCCTGACGACGTCGTCGGCCATGCCCGCGAACGAGATTGTGGAGGCCGACATCGCCACCGCCGATGCGATGGGTGCGCTCTTCGGCAGCGACCTGATGGCCAAAGTGCTGATCGCCGGAGGTATCGCGGGCATCCTCACCTCGTGGAATTCGCTGCTGCTGGGGGCCTCGCGGCTGATGTACTCGATGGCGCGCTCCGGCATGCTGCCCGCCTGGTTCGGCAAGCTGCACCCCACCTACCGCACGCCGGCCAATGCCCTGATGTTCATCGGAGGGCTGTCCTTCCTCGCCCCGTTCTTCGGCGAGTCCATGCTGGTGTGGCTGGTTGACTCCGGTGCGCCGAGCATTGTGATCGCGTACATCCTGGTGTCAGTGGTGTTTGTGATCCTGCGGCGGCGTGAGCCCTCGATGGACCGCCCGCTCCGCGTCGGGGGCGCCGGCAACGGTGGATTGATCATCGGCATTGCGGCTGCGGTTCTCTGCGTGGCCCTCCTGAGTCTCTACCTGCCCGGCATGCCTGCCGCGCTGACTCCCCCGCCGTGGATTCTGTTCGGTCTCTGGTGGGTACTCGGCATGTTCTTCCTGTTCCGGATCCCGGGCGGGATCGCGCCCGGTGAAGACGCGGAGCACCGGTTGCTGGCGGCCCTCAGGAAGCGTTAGGACTACACCCACTACGCTCTTTCTATGCGCACTCTTCGCCGTCTTCACCTGTTTGCCCTGACCCGTTCGCTGTTGGCGCGGGCGGCCATGGCATTCGCAGCGGTGCAGGCAATGGTGATCACCGCCATCGTTCTCATTGATGCGGTCCAGCGGAAGCTGCGCAGCAAGCGTCCCGGTTTTCCGCATCCGGGCATTTTCGACGCCGAGGTGGCCGGCTCGGAGGTCACAGTCTTCACCTACGGTCATGACCTGTATGAGGACATGCTGGCATCCATCCGGGCTGCCCGGCACACCATCATGCTGGAGACATACATCTGGAAGGGCGACGCGATCGGTCGTCAGTTCAAGGATGCGCTCAACGACGCCGCGGCCCGCGGTGTGAAGGTCTACGTCATCTATGACGGGTTCGCGAACCTGGTGGTCCCGCCGACCTTCTACCGGTTCCACCCGAACGTGGAGGTGTTCCGGTTCCCGGTGGTGCGCCCCTCGATCCTGTTCACGAACATCCGGGGAACGGGTTTCGACCACCGCAAGGTGGTGGTGGTGGACGATTCCATCGGCTATGTCGGCGGCTACAACATCGGCTCCCTCTACGCCTCCAAATGGCGCGATACCCATCTGAAGCTCGAGGGCAAATCCGTCTGGGAGCTGCGGCAGGCGTTCGTGGCGTTCTGGAATACTGCGCCCACTCAGCGTCACCGTCCCCTAGAGGAGACCAGCGCCGATTTCTGGGAACCGCGGTTGCGGGCCGTGAATAACATTCCGGCGAACCTCGTCTTCCCGATCCGCGGGGTGTACCTGGACGCCATCAACCGCGCACACAGCCACATCTACATCACCACCGCATACTTCATTCCGGACCAGCAGATTCTTGATGCCCTGCTGCGGGCCAGCAAGCGCGGCGTGGATGTCCGGGTCATCCTGCCCGAGGACTCCAACCATGTGGTTTCCGACTGGCTGTCCCGCGGGTTCTACTCAGCGCTGCTGCGCGACGGCGTGAAGATCCTGCTGTACCAGAACGCCATGATCCATGCGAAGACGGCAACGGTCGACGGGGAATGGTCCACCGTGGGAACGGCGAACATCGACAGGCTGAGCCTGACCGGGAACTACGAGATCAACATCGAAATGTTTGATCGGAACCTGGCCTCAACCATGGAACGCATCTTCGAGATTGACAGCAGCAACTGCCGTGAACTGCCGATCGAGGAATGGGAGGGCCGCCACCTGGTGGCCCGAGCCAGTGAAGCGATCCTGGCGCCGCTCCGTCCGTTCCTCTAACCCCCGCACCCTTGGAAGTTTTTGTCGCCTATCTGCTGTTATGGACGCGTTTTAACAGCAGAACGGCGACAAAAACTTCACCAGGGGTGGGTCAGGACTGCTCCGTGGAAAAGCGGTCGAGGTAGCCTTCCTTCGACTGGTGCACGTGGTTGGCCATCAGCTTCTCCGCATCGGCGAAGTTGCCGGCGTCGATTGCTGCGATGATGCTCCGGTGCTCGCCCCAGGACTCCTTGCCGCGATTGTCGACGTCGGTCGCGTACAGCCACTCGATCTTGCCGGCGATCTGGCGCAGCAGTGCCGTCAGCGACGAGCTCCCGCTGAGCTCGGCAATACCGAGGTGAAACCGGATGTTGAGCTCCGGCAGCAGGTCCAGGCGGTTCTGGGCCACTGCGGTGTCACCCTCGTCGAGGATGCCGGCCAGCAGCTTCCGCGCGTTCCACCACTCCGAGCTCGGGGCGCCTGAATCGAACTGGGCGGCAGCGCGGCGCGCAGCGCGGCGGGCGGTCGCCGACTCAAGCGCCTCACGGACGAAGAAGAGGTCCTCGGCGTCATCGACCGGGATTTTCGATACCGTGGAACCCGCGTAGGGCTTCGAGTCAACGAAGCCCTCCGCTTCGAGCGCACGCAGCGCTTCCCGGACCGGAACACGGGAAATCCCGTACTTGGTTGCGAGCGCAGTCTCGGTTACCCGGGTGCCCGGAGGCAGCGACCCGAAAATGATGTCCCTGCGGATTTCGTCCTGGACGCGCTGTTTCGGCGCGGCCTCCTCATCACCTGCCGGCTGCATAGCCCTGTGCCCCCCGTGGATTGGCTGCGGCCGTCAGCAGGCCGGTTTCCGGGTCGCTGCCCACCGAGGAGAGCCGTCCGAGCGCCCAGTCCCCCGCACGTGTGACCTGATGTCCGCGCAGTTCAAGGTCCGTGATGACGTCCTCGCCCAGCCGGTCCTCGACCACAGCGCCGCCGGGCTCCCAGGTGCGTGGGAAGAACGAGCCCGGAATCGACGTCGTGTGCAGGGACGGTGCGTCAATTGCCTGCTGCGGAGCGTATCCGCCGACGATGGTGCGCAGGATATACAGCAGCTGCCACTGGTCCTGCTGGTCGCCGCCGGGCGATCCGAGCGCCACCACCGGCTTCCCGTCCTTGAGAATGAGGGTGGGCGTCAGCGTGGTGCGCGGCCGTTTACCCGGTTCCAACGACGACGGCGCCCCCTCCTCCAGCCACGTCATCTGCAGCCGGGAGCCGAGGCAGAACCCCAGTTCCGGGACGGTCGGGGATGACTGCAGCCAGCCTCCGGACGGCGTCGCGGACACCATGTTGCCCCACTGGTCCACAACGTCGATGTGGCAGGTGTCACCGCGGGTCTCGCCGCTGCGGGAGACGGTGGGTTCGCCGACTCCGGCGAAGACGGCCTCCCCGGCGAGTGCCGGCGGGGTGTACTCCGTGCGCAAGGGCGGCGTGAACGGCGTGTGCCTCGGGACGTTGCCCGGCCGGAACTCGGCCGACGCCTGGTCGGTGATCAGCGCCCGGCGCTCCGCGGCGTACTCCTCGGACAACAGGTAGTCCATCGGGACCTCAGCGTCACCGTAGTAGGCCTCACGGTCGGCGATGGCAAGCTTCTGCGCTTCAAGGATGGTGTGCGCGCCGAGGGCGGTGGATGGATCCAGGCGGTCGTCGTCGAACCCGTCCAGGATCGCGAGGGTCTGGAGCAGCGCGGGTCCCTGCCCCCAGGGACCCGTCTTCGCAATGGTGTAACCGCGGAACTCGAGGGTGGTGGCCTCCTCGTAGCCGGCTTCAAAACCGGCGAAATCCTCCAGCGTCATGACACCGGCATGATCCTGCCCGGACGAATGACGGTGCGGGGTCTTGATGAATTCGACGGCGGCCTGGGCCACAAAGCCCTCGCGCCACTCGCGCCGGGCTGCGTCGATCCGCTCTTCCCTCGACGGTGCGTCCGAGGTAGCCTCGACCAGCCGGTCGAGAACCGACGCATAGGCCTCGTTCTTCAGGATCT
>NZ_KI914616.1:119572-120523 GCF_000520475.1 Arthrobacter sp. 35/47 | reverse complement strand
CCCTCCGGCATCCACAGGGCAGCCGACGTGGGCCAGTGCTCAGCGAAGAGGTCCTTCACGGCGTTGATGGTTGCGCCGACCCGGCCGACGATGGGGTGGCCATTGCGGGCGTAGCCGATGGCGAACGCCAGGACATCGCCCAGTTCCCAGGTGCCGTGGTCGCGGAGCAGCAGGAGCCAGGCGTCGACGGCGGCGGGGACGGCAGCGGCGAGGGCACCGGCGCCGGGAACCAGTTCAAGGCCCTCGGCGAGGTAGTGCTCGCGGGTGGCGGCGGCCGGCGCGGGTCCCTGCCCCATGAGCACGACCGGCTGGGACGGGTTTTCGGCGGTCGCGAAGACGCCGGTCATGTCGCCGCCGGGTCCGTTGAGGTGCGGTTCCACAACATGGAGCACAAATGCCCCGGCGACCGCCGCATCGAACGCGTTTCCTCCGCGTTCCAGGACCGCCTGGGCTGACGCCGTTGCCAGCCAGTGGGTCGAGGCACTCATGCCGAAGCTGCCCTGGAGGGTGGGACGCGTGGTGAAGGAGTCGGGTGTAGTGAAGGAGGTCATCTTTGGTCCGTTCTCGTCGATGCTCGTAGCTTTGTATACAAAATAGCGTAATAACAAGATTTCGTATACATTCGTTCGAAGATCATCACTCAGCCTTTCTTCTTGAAGCTTCTCATCCTTATAAGGGGACCCGCATGGCAGCCACCCGGCCCACCACCGACCGACTCCATCTGACCCTGATGCTGATCCTCACCTTCTCCACCGGAGTGATCGATGCAGTCGGCTACCTGGGGCTGGACCGGGTCTTCACAGGAAACATGACCGGCAACGTGGTGCTCCTGGGAATGGCCGTGGCCGGCGGAGACGATCTCCCCGTGCTGCGGCCCGCGCTCGCGCTGCTCTTCTTCATGGTGGGAGCCGTCCTCGCAGGCCGGCTGCTGCGCAAGGCGCCCGCCGGATG
>NZ_KI914616.1:114301-119472 GCF_000520475.1 Arthrobacter sp. 35/47 | reverse complement strand
CTTCTTCATGGTGGGAGCCGTCCTCGCAGGCCGGCTGCTGCGCAAGGCGCCCGCCGGATGGTCCGGGCGCACCTCGATTGCATTCGGCTCGGTGGCCGTGGGCACCACGGCGATTGCCGTCGTCGTCGGCTTCATGGACGTGAACGCGGACGAGATTCTGGGCAGCGTCATTACCTCCGCCCTCGCCACGGTGATGGGAATCCAGGCAGCCGCTGCCAAGCGGCTGAAGGTCGCGGAAATCACCACCGTCGTGGTCACCTCGACCATTACCGGCCTGGCATCGGACTCGCGGCTGGCCGGCGGCAAGGGTGCCTTCTGGGCGCGCAGGGCGCTTGCGATCCTGCTGATCGGCCTCGGCGCGGTGGCAGGCGGGTTCGCCCTGCTGATCGATCTGTGGGTCGGCGTCGCCATTTCCGCCCTGCTCTCCGCGGTGGTCGCGGTGACCGGGCACGTGCGGTACCGCCGGGACCGGTCGGCGCTCCGGGATGCGGAACTGTCCGAGATGGCGGTCTAGGCGTCGAAGTGCGTGGTGGCGCTTGACTGGTTGACCTGTTCAACCACCGCCGCGGCGACGGCATGGAGCTTGACGTTCCGTGCACTGGAGGCGGCCTAGCCGTCCTCGCAGGCCGGCTGCTGCGCAAGGCGCCCGCCGGATGGTCCGGGCGCACCTCGATTGCATTCGGCTCGGTGGCCGTGGGCACCACGGCGATTGCCGTCGTCGTCGGCTTCATGGACGTGAACGCGGACGAGATTCTGGGCAGCGTCATTACCTCCGCCCTCGCCACGGTGATGGGAATCCAGGCAGCCGCTGCCAAGCGGCTGAAGGTCGCGGAAATCACCACCGTCGTGGTCACCTCGACCATTACCGGCCTGGCATCGGACTCGCGGCTGGCCGGCGGCAAGGGTGCCTTCTGGGCGCGCAGGGCGCTTGCGATCCTGCTGATCGGCCTCGGCGCGGTGGCAGGCGGGTTCGCCCTGCTGATCGATCTGTGGGTCGGCGTCGCCATTTCCGCCCTGCTCTCCGCGGTGGTCGCGGTGACCGGGCACGTGCGGTACCGCCGGGACCGGTCGGCGCTCCGGGATGCGGAACTGTCCGAGATGGCGGTCTAGGCGTCGAAGTGCGTGGTGGCGCTTGACTGGTTGACCTGTTCAACCACCGCCGCGGCGACGGCATGGAGCTTGACGTTCCGTGCACTGGAGGCGGCCTTCAGGATATTCACGGCCTCGTCCTGGCTGCAGCGGTTCTGGCCCATGATGATGCCCACAGCAATGTCGATGGTGGTGCGGTTTTCCATGGCGGCCGTGAGGTGCTGCCGCGATTCCATCAGTGAGGTCACACGGACTGCGATCTGGAGCGAGCGGGACGCCCGGCGGGCAAACTGCTCAGCGGCGTCGATGGCCTCGGGGCTGAAAGCGCCCGGCTCCTTGCAGTAGAGGTCCAGGCCGGCGTCGGCTTCGCCTTCCAGGAGAATCGGGACGCCGATCGCAGACCGCAGGCCATGACCTTCGACGGCGCGGGTGTACTCCCCGAAGCGTGACTCGGTGTGGAAATCCTCCACCACAACGGTGTAATGCTCCCGGGCCGCCCGCAGGCACGGCCCGTCATTGAAGGCGTACTGGACCTCATCCATGTTCCTGGCCTCCTGGCTGCTGCTCGCAACCGTCGCGGCGCGTTTGGGCCGCAGCAGGGTGACTGCCGAATAGATCTCCTGGCCGGTCAGCCCGGTCAGCTCACGTGCCGCGATCTTGACCAGGCCGTCGAGGAACTCCTCAATCTGGGCGCTCTCCAGGACAAGGTCCTGCAGTTCCCTGCGCACAGGGCTTTCCTCAACTTCATTAGTCATGACGGCACACTAGCACCGGTCACCCAACCCACGACGATGACGGCGCCACCACGGCGGGCGCCTCGCCTCCTGTGGGGTGGCTTCTTCCGCTGCCTGAGCCGCCCGGACGGCCCGGCGTTCACGCCAGCGTTCCACTTCGTGTTCGATGTCACGGGTTTTCGTGACGACAGGCGGCCCGCCCAGGAGCTGCCGACGCGCGTCAATGACCTGCCGGTTGAAGTCCTCGAGGATCTCGCGGACCCTCGACTCCTGATATTGCCTGTCCAGCATGCCGTCCAGCTCGGCGTCTTCCTTTCTCAACCGGAAGGGCGCCGGAGCCAGCCCGGAGAGCTGCTCCCGTTCGATCAGGCCCTTGACCCACCAGTCCGGGTCCAGTGAAGTGCCGAGCCCCGGGATGGGCTTGCCCGCATACTTGAGGTTGTCGAAGTCACCCCGGGCGGTAGCCTGCCGGATCTCGAAATCCGCTTTGGCCGCGAAATCGGTGATGCGGACCTGCTCTTCATCCTCGTCGTCGACCTGCTCCCTGGCCTCCGAAGCGCTGCTTCCCGAGCGGCGGGCGGCCCGGTACTCGGAGATACGTTCAAGCCGCCTGGCGCGTTCGCTCTGGTGGTTCATGGGTACCCGCTTCCCTGCCTCTTCCTCAAGTATTCCGAGGTTTCGAGGGACGGGGCAAGCGGCATTTCGAGGGTTGGAGGCTGCGGGGGTTGTGATCCCCCGCACTTTGTATATAGGATTCAAGTAATTCCTATATTGAAGGGTCTTCACCGTTGCATTCCCATCTGACTTTCTCCGCCGAGGAACTGTGCCGCCTCGCCGCCACGGTTCTGGAAACCCGCGGCGTCCCCTCGGATGACGCTGCCCTCACCGCCCGCTCACTGGTCCAGGCGGACCAGCGCGGTATTTTCTCCCACGGACTGCTGCGCCTGCCGCTGTATTCGGAAGCGCTCCGCCTCGGTGGGATCAATCCCGCTCCCTCGATGACCTTTTCCTCGGAACGAGGTGCCGTCGCCACCCTTGATGCCGATGGAGCACTCGGCCAGGTGGCCATGCAGGCCGCCGTCAACCGCGTCATCGAGGCCGGACGGAAGCACGGCATCGCCGCCGTGGCCATTTCCAACAGCAGCCACTACGGCGCCGGCGCGTTCTGGAGCGACCAACTCGCCGACGCCGGCTTCCTTTCCTTCATCACCTCTTCGACGGGACCGGTGGTTGCACCGCACGGCGGCCTCACCAAGGTGCTGGGCACCAATCCGCTGACGCTCGGTGCGCCCAGCGCTGACGGGTGGCCGCTCACGGCGGACCTGGCCACCAGCAACGGCGCCTACGGCAAGGTCATCGCCGCGAAGAATGAAGGACGGCCGCTCCCCGAGGGGTGGGCTGTCGACGCCGAAGGCAACCCCACCACCGATCCGGAAGCCGCCGCAGCTGGATCCATGATTCCTTTCGGCGGCCACAAGGGGTCAGCCGTCGCGGTGCTCCTTGAGGCTTTCGCCTCGTCCCTCACCACCGCAACGTACGCCTTCGAGACCGTCGACATCTGGTCCAACCCGGCATCCCGGATGAACAACGGGCACCTCGTCGTCGGAATCGACACCGAGGCGTTCGCCGGCCGTGCCTCCACCGAAGCGCGCATTGCGGACCTGCAGCAGCAGGTGCGCAATGCCGGTCCGGCAGGCAAAACGGTCCACGCCCCCGGAGATCCTGAACGGATCCGGGAAGTCGAAGCCGGTTCCACAGTGCAGTTGCCCGTCTCTACGGCGGACCAGCTGCGCGCACTCGCCCAGGAACTCTCCATCCCATCGATCCTCTGACCGCACAAGAAACTCATCACCCAACCGTTCACAACCGTATTCCCGGAAGGAATCCAGCAATGAAGCTCGAACACTCCACCCCCGCCCGCCGCCGTCGTTCCGCTGCCGCCCTCGGGCTCGCGGCAAGCGCCGCGCTCCTGCTTTCGGCCTGCAACGTCGGCACGCCGGTGGACCGCGACGAGGTTGCGCAGGCGGACACCGACGCGAAGACCCTCCGCCTGGCGCACGTGTACGACGCCGGCCACCCCGTTGAAGAGTGCGGCATCACCACACTGAAGGAGGAGCTCGACGGAAGCGGGCTGCAGATCGAAAGCTTCCCCGCCGCACAGCTGGGCAACGAGTCCGAATCGCTGGAGCAGGTCGCGTCCGGTGCGCTCGACATGGCCGTCGCCGGCCCCTCCTTCCTCGGAGTCTGGGAGGAAGACGCCGCAGTGCTGGACGGCGCCTACCTCTTCGAGGATGTTGACCACTTCATCGAAACCGTTGAGGGTGAGACCATGGCGGGCGTCTTTGACTCGCTCTATGAAAGCTCCGACATCAAGGTCCTCTCCAGCTGGTACTACGGAACCCGCCACGTCACCGCCAACAAGGAGATCAAGACCTCCGAGGACTTCGCCGGACTCAAGATCCGCACGCCGAACGCGCCGCTGTACCTGGAGAACATCAAGGCTATGGGCGGCACCGCCACCCCGATGGCGCTCGATGAGGTGTACCTGGCGCTGCAGCAGGGCGTCATCGACGCCCAGGAGAACCCGATCCCCACCATCTCCACCGCCAAGTTCAACGAGGTCCAGGACTACATCAACCTCACCGGCCACATGATCCAGGGCGTCCAGATCACCACCGGCCGCACCGTTTACGAAGGTCTCAGCGAGGAAGAGCGCGGTGCGCTCGAGGGCGCCATGGCGGCAGCAGCCGACGCCACCCGCGAATGCATCGAGGAGCAGGAACAGAGCATCCTCGAGGAGTGGAAGTCCGGCGACGGCATCCAGGTCAACGAGGACGTGGACCGCGAGTCCTTCGCGGCCGCCGCAGAGGAAGCCATGCTGCAGCAGCCCTGGGGTGAGCTGTACCAGGAAATCAAGGACGCCCGGTGAGTTCACGCCCTTCGCGTGCCGACGCGCTGAACGAGAACAACCTCTCCTCCGGCGCCCACGTCCCCCAGGAGCCGGATGAGCCGGACTACGCGGAACAGCGCAGCCGGCTCTACCGGGGGCTGGTCAACGTCGAGCGGGTTGCCTCCTGCGGCCTGCTGGTGGCGACCCTGGGCCTGATCGTGCTCCAGGTGGTGAGCCGTTACGTGTTCAACACCCCGTTCAGCTGGACCGAGGAACTCGCGCGTTTCGCACTGCTGTGGTTCACCTTTGTCTCCGCGGGCTTTGTGATGGCGCGCCGCATCCACATTGCGGTGGACCTGCTGGCCAGCAAGCTGGGGCGGGTCGGCACCATTGTCCTGGACACGTTCGCCATGACGGCGGTGGTGGTCACCGCCGCCGTCATGGCAGTGGCCGGCGCA
>NZ_KI914616.1:112304-114201 GCF_000520475.1 Arthrobacter sp. 35/47 | reverse complement strand
TGGCAGTGGCCGGCGCACAGTTCGCGGCCGGCGCCAACCGGCTGCTGGCCCCCGCTACGAGCCTCCCGATGAGCGTGGTCTACAGCGCCGCGGTGACCGGGTTTGCGCTCATCTTCCTGCACGCCGCCCTGCACATCTACCTCAACATCCGCCACCCCGAGGTTGTCCCCGACGCAATGGAAAACCTCGAGCGGGAAGCGGTCTAGGACAGCTCATGACCCTCCTCATCATGCTCATAGCGCTGCTGGTGCTGCTCGCCCTGCGGGTGCCGGTCTCCTTCGCGCTGCTCATTCCGTCCGTGGCGTACGTCATCATGGACCCGACGGCGCGGATCGGCACGGCCGTGCAGCAGACCGTCTCCGGCGTGGACAGCTTCGCCATCCTCGCCGTGCC
Organism: Arthrobacter sp. 35/47; assembly: GCF_000520475.1. Taxonomy (NCBI): domain Bacteria; kingdom Bacillati; phylum Actinomycetota; class Actinomycetes; order Micrococcales; family Micrococcaceae; genus Arthrobacter; species Arthrobacter sp. 35/47. The sequence continues at coordinate 113,808 of NZ_KI914616.1, read as the reverse complement.
GATGTTCATCCTGCTCGGCAACCTCGCCAACGTCTCCGGTGTCACGGACAAGCTCTACGACGCCGCGGTGGCAGCCATCGGACACCTGCGCGGCAGCCTCGGCTACGTCAACGTCGCCACCAGTTTCGGCTTCTCCTGGATGAGCGGGGCGGCCATCGCCGATGCCGCCGCCATGGGCCGGGTGCAGGTGCCGGCCATGGTGGAACGCGGCTACAAGCGTGAGTTCGCGCTCGGCGTCACCGGCGCCTCCAGCCTCATCGCCCCGATGATTCCGCCCAGCATCCCGGCCGTTATCTACGCGGTCACCGCCGGAGTCTCCGTGGGCGCCCTGTTCATGGCCGGCGTCGTGCCTGCCCTGGTGCTGGTCGCCTCCCTCTGCCTCACCGTCTGGATCATCATGCGCAAGCGGGAGGACCTCCGCCTGCCCAAATCCACCTGGAAGGTGCGCGGGCGCACCACGCTGGCCGCGCTGCCGGCCATGGGCTCCGCCGTCGTCATCCTGGGCGGCATCCTCAGCGGCGTGTTCACGCCGACGGAGGCAAGCGGCATCGGCGTCATCTACATCTTCGTCCTGGCTCTGGCCTACCGGATGCTGTCCTGGCGGAAGATCTACCGGACTCTGCTGACCACGGTGGAGACCTCCGGCTCCGTACTCCTGATCGTGGCTGCCGCCGCGCTCTTCGGGTGGGTCCTGGCCCGCGAACAGGCTCCGCAGGTTGCGGCGAACCTGATCCTGGAAATCACCAACCAGCCGATCGTGTTCCTGATCCTCGTGAACATCCTGCTCCTGCTGGTCGGCTGCGTTCTCGAACCCACCGCCGCGATCCTCATCCTGGTGCCGGTGCTGCTCCCCGTAGCGGAGACCTTCGGGATCGATCCCATCCACCTGGGCATCATGGTGATCTTCAACCTGCTGATCGGCCTGATCACTCCCCCGGTGGGGCTGGTGCTCTTTGTCCTCTCAAGCGTCACCCGCGCCCCGGTACCCACGGTGATCAAGGGCATCCTTCCCTTCTTCGCCCCGATGGTCCTCACCCTGTTGATCATCACGTTTGTCCCCGCCCTGACCGTCGGCCTGCCCACGCTGCTGGGCTTCCTCTAGACCTGACCTTCCGCACCAACCCGAACAAGGACCTACCCATGTCACGCATCAGTTCAGTGCGCACCACCGATGTGCGCTTCCCTACCTCGCTGGACCTCTCCGGATCCGACGCCGTCAATGTTGACCCCGATTACTCTGCCGCCTACGTGGAAATAGCGACCGACGACGGCGAGCGCGGTTACGGCCTCGTCTTCACCTGCGGGCGGGGCAACGAGCTCATCACCGCGGCGATGGACAGCTATGGTGAACTGCTGGTCGGCCGGGATACCGACGAGCTGGTCAACAACCTCGGGGACGCCTCCCGCCGGCTGGTCCACGACTCGCAGATGCGCTGGCTCGGCCCTGAGAAGGGTGTCTCCCACATGGCCTGCGGCGGCCTCGTCAACGCACTCTGGGACGTGC
>NZ_KI914616.1:111018-112204 GCF_000520475.1 Arthrobacter sp. 35/47 | reverse complement strand
GTCAACGCACTCTGGGACGTGCGTGCCCGCCGGGAGAACAAGCCCCTGTGGCAGCTCCTGAGCGAAATGCCCGTCGACGAGGTGGTCAGCGCCGTGGACTTCACCCACCTCGGCAACGCGCTCACACCGCAGGATGCCACGGACATCCTCCAGCGCGGGCAGGAAGGCAAGCAGGAGCGCATCGCCGAACTCCGCCAGCACGGCTACCCCGCATACACCACCACCCCGGGCTGGCTGGGTTACAGCGACGAGAAGCTGGTCCGCCTGTCGAAGGAGGCCGTCGCGGACGGCTTCGGGATGATCAAGCTCAAGGTCGCGGGCAGCATCGAGGACGACCGCCGTCGCCTGTCCCTGGCCCGGGAAGCGGTGGGTCCCGACATCCGCATCGCCATCGACGCCAACCAGCGGTGGGAGGAGCAGGAGGCCATCGACTGGGTCAACCAGCTCCAGGACTTCAACCCGTACTGGATCGAGGAGCCCACCAGCACCGACGACATCCTGGCCCATGCCGCCATCCGCAAGGCCGTCCACCCCATCAAGGTGGCCACCGGTGAGGCGGTCCAGAGCCGGATCATCTTCAAGCAGCTGCTCCAGGCCGGTGCGATCGACATCATGCAGATCGACTCCACCCGCGTGGCCGGCGTCAACGAGAACATCGCAAACCTGATGCTCGCGGCGAAGTTCGACACCCCGGTCTGCCCGCACGCCGGCGGGGTGGGCCTGTGCGAACTGGTCCAGCACTTCTCGTTCTTCGATTACGCGGCCATCACCGGCACCATGGAAGACAGGGTCATCGAGTTTGTCGATCACCTCCATGAGCATTTCGCCGAGCCCGTGGTCGTCACCGGCGGACGCTACCAGGCGCCGAAGCTGCCGGGCGTCGGCGCAGAGATGCTGAGCGAATCCACGGCACGGTGGGCGTTCCCTGCCGGTGCCGGCTGGCAGGAACTGAACGCACGCTGACGCGGAACCGATCCGGAAGGAGCCCCATGACTGCCACCACCCTGACCATTGCCACCACCCGCGAGGAACTGGACCGCGCAGCCCTTGACGCGCATGCTGCGTTCCTCGCGGCGGCGGGCGCCACACCCTCGACCCGCGCGGGCTGGCTCGAGGCCGTCGCCCAGGCGCTGCGGGAAAACGCCGCGGAACTGGTGCGGCTCGGCATGGCTGACACGCACCTCGC
>NZ_KI914616.1:100561-110918 GCF_000520475.1 Arthrobacter sp. 35/47 | reverse complement strand
TGGCTGACACGCACCTCGCCGAGGCCCGCCTGCAGGGCGAACTGAAGCGATCCGCTTTCCAGCTGGAGCTTTTCGCCGACGAGGTGCGCACCGGCGTCGTACTGGATGCCGTGATCGACCACGCGGATCCTGAGTGGGGCATGGGCCCGCGCCCCGATATCCGGCGGGTCAACGTGCCCCTCGGGGTTGTCGGGGTGTTTGGCGCCTCCAACTTCCCCTTCGCGTTCAGCGTGATGGGCGGAGATTCCGCCTCCGCCCTGGCCGCCGGCTGCGCCGTCCTGCACAAGATGCACAGCGGCCACAGGACGCTGGCCCTGCGCACCGCGGAGATTGTGGTGGAGGCGCTGCGGAACGCCGGCGCACCGGAGGGTCTCTTCGCCGTCGTGGACGGGCGGGAGGCAGCTGAGGCGCTGGTTGACCACCCGCTGGTGAAGGCCATCGGGTTCACGGGCTCCACCGCCGGCGGCCGCGCCCTCTTCAACCGCGCATCCGCCCGGCCCGAGCCAATCCCCTTCTACGGGGAGCTCGGCAGCATCAACCCGGTGTTTGTCCTTCCTGAGGCCTGGTCCTCACGGTCCGCGGACATCCTGGCCGGTTACGCCGGCTCGTTCACCATGGGCATGGGGCAGTTCTGCACCAAGCCGGGCGTGCTGTTCGTCCCGGATTCGGCCACCGAGGAGCAGCTGCGCGGCGCCCTCAGCCCCGCCCTAGAGAAGGCGCCGCTCGGGAAGCTGCTCACCCCGGGGCTCCGGGACTCCTTCGGCCAGGCGCGCGACGGTCTCGCCGGCACCGACGGCGTGAACACGCTCATTTCCGGATCTAACGACGAGGTCCCCTCTCCCACCGTCCTGCTCACCGATGCTGCGGCGGTCCAGGCGGATCCGGAGATCCTGCGGCAGGAGATGTTCGGCCCGGCGACAGTGGTGGTCCGCTACACCAGTCCGGAGGAACTTCCGGGGCTGGCCGGGCTCATGGAGGGCCAGCTCACCGCCACCATCCACGCGGATGACGCCGATCAGGCCGGCGACCTGCTCGACACCCTGACCGGCATCGCGGGCCGCGTACTGTGGAACGGCTGGCCCACCGGAGTCACGGTGTCCTACGCGCAGCAGCATGGCGGACCCTACCCCGCCACCACGGCACCAGGGACGACGTCGGTGGGAACTGCCGCCGTCGGCCGCTTCACCCGCCCTGTCGCCTACCAGGACGTGCCCGACCAGTCGCTGCCGCCGGCACTGCAGGAGGCCAACCCGTGGGGCATCCGCCGCCGGGTGGACGGCCGGTTTGAGGAAGCACAGTCCGTTTCCGGGGAGGGTACACGATGACCGCTTCAATAAGTACCCTGCTGCCCGACGACGCCGACCAGGCTCTGCTGGTCGGGCGCCTGTGGGACCCGGAAACCGGCGGTCCCCGTCCCGTCCTGGTGGACGGGGACACCCTGGTGGACCTGTTTGACCACGCAGCCACCGTCTCCGAACTGCTCAATGGGGAGAACCCGGCCGCGCTGCTGGAGGACGCCCGTTCTTCCGCCGTACGGCGGTGGGATCTCGCCAGCGTTGCCGATGCCGTAACGGACGACGGCGGCGTGCCCCACCTGCTGGCGCCGGTGGACCTGCAGGCGGTGAAGGCCTGCGGAGTCACCTTTGTGGACAGCATGATCGAACGGGTGATCGAGGAACGCTGCGCGGGTGATTTCACGCTCGCCGAGCAGATGCGCGCACAGGTGTATGAAGCCCTGGGCGGCAGCCTCGCCGGCGTGCGTCCGGGGTCACCGGAGGCAGCCCGCGTCAAGGAGGTGCTGGTCCGCGAGGGGTTCTGGTCGCAGTACCTGGAGGTCGGAATCGGCCCGGATCCCGAGGTCTTCAGCAAGGCTCCCGTCCTGTCCGCCGTGGGCACCGGGGCGCGCATCGGCATCCCGTCCTTCTCCTCCTGGAACAACCCCGAACCCGAGCTGGTGCTCGTGGTGGACAGCACCGGCCGCGTCCGTGGCTGCACCCTGGGTAACGACGTCAACCTCCGTGATGTGGAGGGCCGCAGCGCGCTGCTCCTCGGAATGGCGAAGGACAACAACGGCTCGGCTGCGCTCGGTCCTTTTGTGCGGCTGTTCAACGGCTCCTACACGCTCGACGACGCCCGCCGGGAAACCATCCGCCTCACCGTGACCGGGACCGACGGGTACACCCTGAACGGAACCAACAGCGTCGAGCGGCTCAGCCGTCCCTTCGAGGAGCTTGTCGGCGCGGCCTATGGAACCCACCATCAGTATCCGGATGGGTTTGTGCTGTTTACCGGAACACTGTTCGCACCGAACGAGGACCGGGACGCCCCCGGCATGGGCTTCACCCACAAGACGGGCGACGTCGTGGAGATCCGCAGCGAACGGCTCGGTACACTGACCAACATGGTGGCACCGACGGAGGACCTGGAGCCCTGGCGGTTCGGGATCGGCAGCCAGCTGCAGTACATCCTGGCGCAGAAGCGCACAGACATGGCGCGTGCGCAATGACTGATGCCGCGGTGCGGGACGCCGAACCCCGGGGACGGTCAGGGACAGACGTCTACGGGATCCTGCGCGCCAAGATCCTCGACCTGCAGTTGCCGCCGGACGGCAAGATCAACATTGACGCGCTGGCCCGGGAACTCGGTGTTTCCCAGACACCCATCCGTGAAGCCCTCAGCCAGCTTGAGGGTGACCGGCTCATCGTCAAGACGCCGGGCAAGGGGTACCGCACCACGGCGCTCCTGGACACGGCGGAACTGCGGGAACTGTTTGAGTTCCGCCTGCTCGTGGAGCCGTGGGCGGCACGTGCGGCGGCGGTGAACCGTCTCATCAACCCGGCGAGGACCCTGCGGGCGTCCCTCGATGAATTCGAGTCCGGCACCGTCCACGAGGGCAACGTTCGTCACCAGCTCGTAGCCCACGACACGGTGTTCCATGACCGCATCCTCTCCGCCAGCAGCAACGAGTTTGCCCTGCACGCCTACCGGGCAACCCACTGCCACCTGCACCTTTTCCGGCTGCACCCGGCGGATTACCAGGGAACCACCACCGTGGAGGAACACCGCGGGATTGTGGACGCGATCGCTGCGTGCGACCCGGATGCGGCAGAGGAAGCCATGCACCGGCACCTCATCGGCGCCTACCACCGCTTCGCAGAGGCGTTCTCCCAGGAAGACTCCGATCTCAGGGTCCCCCCGCCGGCCAAACTCTGCTGACCTCTCCACCTCTCCCAGACTGACAAGGATGTTGACGATGGAATCTTTTGCGGGCGTGCGCGCCCTGGTAACCGGCGGTGCCTCCGGAATCGGCGCCGCCGTGACCTCCGCCCTGATCGCCCGCGGTGCGCGGGTGGCGGTGCTCGACCTGCGGCCCGAGGGCCTGCCGGAGGGGGTTGCGGGGTTCACCTGCGACGTCGGTGATCCTGCGTCGGTTGACGGGGCCGTGGCCGCGGCAGCACAGGAGCTGGGCGGGATCGACGTCGTCGTCAATAACGCGGGTGTCGGTGCGGCCGGAAGCGTCGCGGACAACGACGACGACGAGTGGCTGCGGGTGCTCAACATCAATGTTGTCGGAATCGCCAGGGTGTCCCGGGCTGCCCTGCCGCACCTGCGCGAGTCCGGCTGCCCGGCGATCGTGAACACTGCGTCGGTCGCCGCAACGCATGGTCTTCCCCAGCGTGCGCTGTACTCGGCGAGCAAGGGAGCCGTCGCGGCGCTGACCCGTGCCATGGCTGCCGACCATTTGGCTGAAGGCATCCGGGTGAACTGCGTCAATCCCGGCACGGCGGACACCCCCTGGGTTTCCCGGCTGCTCGACGCTGCCGAGGATCCTGCCGCCGAACGGCAGGCGCTTGAGGCCCGTCAGCCGCACGGACGGCTGGTCTCGGCGGACGAGGTGGCGGCGTCGATTCTGTTCCTCGCCGACCCGGCCAACGGTTCCACGTCCGGCACCTCGCTGTCCGTTGACGGCGGCATGCACAGCCTGCTCCTGCGGCGCTAGCTGTTAGTTGTTGGCGCCCGGGCATACACCCCCACCACAGAACACAAAGGAGACCTGACATGGAATTGATGCGACTGGGCGAGCACGGCCGGGAAATCCCCGCTGTCCGTCACGACGGCACCACCTACGACCTGCGCGGACTCACCGCGGACATCACCGGCGCCTTCCTGGCCGACGGCGGTGCAGGGCGGGTCCGCGAAGCGCTCGCCGCGGACGAGCTGCCAGAGCTTGAGGACGCTGCATCACTGAGAGTGGGCGCTCCGCTCAGCGGAATCGGCGCCGTCGTCTGTGTGGGCATGAACTACGCGGCGCACGCCGCGGAAACCGGTGATCTTCCGCCCAAGGCTCCCATCATCTTCTTCAAGCATCCCAACACGGTGGTTGGACCGAACGACGACGTCGTCATTCCGCCAGGCGCGCAGAAGGTGGACTGGGAGGTGGAGCTCGCCGTCGTCATCGGGAAGCGGGCCTCCTATCTGTCGAGCGCCGAGGAGGCACTGGAGTGCGTCGCGGGCTACACCATCAGCAACGATGTCTCCGAACGGGACTACCAGATTGCGCATTCCGGCGGCCAGTGGTCAAAGGGCAAGTGCGCACCCACCTTCAACCCGATGGGTCCTTCCCTGGTGCCGGCGGAGGATGTCGCGGATCCGCAGGCGCTGCGCCTGTATTCCAGTGTCAACGGTGAGTCGCGACAGGATTCGACGACGGCGGACATGGTTTTCAGCGTCGCCGAGATTATTCGCGACCTCTCCCAGTACATGGCGCTGGATCCGGGCGACGTGGTCAACACCGGCACTCCGCAGGGCGTTGCGCTCTCAGGCCGGTTCCCCTATCTCACCGCTGGCGACACCATGACCATCGGCATCGACGGCCTGGGCGAGCAGCAGCAGCGGGTCGTGGGTGCCTGAGGTGTCACCTCGCTGAGAGCTCAGCTAACGGACGAATAGCGCCTTCCGCCGCCGTGCTGGGTGCATTCAGCCCGTGAGCACTCAGCGTTGGGGGCCGGGCTCGTCTCGCAGTCTGCGGAGCCGGTGATTCAGTTTCCCGAGCCGGTTGCGGTCATGGCCAAGGGTCTGCGTCCTGTCGATATGTTCCTGGCCGTAGCGGACCAGCAGCAGGTCATCGGCGGCGCGGACGTGGCCCGGCGCGAACTTGTACTGGATCCTCCGGGCGATGCCCTCCCAGTCAGCGGACCCCATCAGCTCGGATGCCTGGGCCACGGTGGTGATGCCGTGGGTTTCCAGCAGCTCGCGCAGCCATTCGTATTGTTCGATGCGGCTGCGCGGGTTGTTCGGCAGGGAGTGTTCGAGAATGCGTTCCAGCGCTTCGCCGGTCAGGTCCTCGGGGAGGAGTCTGGTTGATTCGTCAGGGTTGGCTTTCTCTGCGGCGACCACGTTGCTGATGGTGCTGAACTGGTTGTCGGCAAGCTCAATGAGGCCGGAGGGGAGGGTGAAGGCGCGGTTGACCTCGGGCGGCACGGGGCCGGCACTCTTGTAGCGGATGTCATGCTCGAATTCCGCCCAGGCGTGTTGCAGGATGGTGCGGAACTGCACTTCGAAGCGTTCGCCGATGTGGTGACGGCATCCGTTCGGCGCGGCGTCTTCGCTGATTCTCAGCACCAGGTGCTGGCCTGAGTACCCGAACTCGCCCTTCTCACGCTGTTCAGCGGTCTTGTCCACGTGTGCGATCACTTCGAAGGAGTTGCGCAGGGCGGTGATGGCCCGCTCCACGTCGAGCTGGAGGAAGGTGATCACCCGCGCTCCGATGATGTCGTCGATTCCGCTCAACCCGTCCGCGTATTTGAGGCTTCCGTCGGGATTGCGGCGTCGGAGCTTCTGTTCGAGGGACTGGTGATCCTTCACCCGGTGTTCGATCGCGTGGTAGTTCAGGCCGTCGTCGTCGAGGCGTGCGGCAATAGCGTCCTGGATGGCACTGGCTGCGGCCCGCTTCTGGTGCTGGGTGGCAGCGTATTCATCGAGGCACTGGTTGATGAGCCGATCATAGGCGGAATCCGGATCCATCTGCCTCCTGCTTCCCCCGAAACGCCGTCAGTGGTTACACAGTAGCCGCGCGGCCCTTCGATGTGGACGGAAAGCGCCTATGTTGCTTCCGACGGAGTGCAGGCACTGCATTCATTGCAGTCAATGCCTGCAGAGCCTGCACCGTTTCTATCGACCTATAGACCCCCGCTTGGCGTGGGCTCCGGCGCTAGATTCGGCCGCGGCGTTCGGTCGGTCGACCGGGCTATTCGCAGCCGACACCGTCGCCGTCCCTGTCGAGATGACGTCCGTAGCCTGGCTGCGTGGCGTACACCGGAGCAGCGCCGGCCGCGCGTGCCGCTGAGCAGTTGGGGTAATAGACGGCTGCGGGTGCAGGCGCAGGAGCGGGTGCCGGAGCAGGCGCTGGCGCAGGAGCAGGCGCTGGTGCGGGTGCAGGGGCGGGCGCAGGTGCCGGGGCGGGCGCAGGTGCCGGCGCTGGCACCGGTGCCGGTGCCGGGGCGGGTGTGCGCGCGGGTTCCGGCTCGGGCGCAGACTGGTTGGTCGGCGCCATCGTGTCCGCGCAGTTCGACAGGATGCGTGCCATCGCATCGTGCTCGGCCTGGGTGACCCAGAGACTGTAGGTAGCCTTCACGGAGATCTGCCGCGCAACGTATTCACAGCGGAAGGACCGGTTCGGCGGGCGCCAGGTTGCGGCGTCGCCTGCGCCTTTCTGCTGGTTGGTGGGGCCGTCCGTTGCCTGGAGGTTCAGCGGATCATTCGCGAAGGCTACGCGCTGTTCGAAGGTGAGCTGCTGTGCACCCTTCTGCCAGGCGTCGGCGAGCGCAACCACGTGATCGATCTGGACGTCGCTGCTGGTGTTCTGCCCGCGGAGGAACGGGATGGTGGTTCCGGTATAGGGATCGTCCAGGGTGCCGGCCTGTACCTTGCACGGAACCGAGTTGGCATGGACGATGTCGTGAAGATCCCGGTTGAGCATGTCGTTGCGGGTATCGCACCCGTTGCGGTCGACGTCCAGCCATGCCTGGCCGAACTGGTCTCTGTCGTACCCGGTTTTCGGTGCGCGGCCCTTGATCGGGAGCGTCTCAAGCAGGGCGAGTGCCTTGACGCCGTATTCCGGCTGGTCCTGCGGTGCAGCCGGATCGCCCTGTGCTTCCACAACGTCGTCGTCATCAACGGGAGCAACGTCGGCGGAAGGGGACGGGCTTGGCGTCGGTGATGGGGTGGGAACCGCCGGTCTGGTGGCCGTTGCCGTTGCTGTTGCCGTCGGTTCTGCGGCGGTCTCTGTCTGCTCAGCAGTTGCTGTTGGGACGGTGGCCACGGTGGGCGGCATCAGTGCTCCACCCACGACGACGGCGGCAACACTGGCTGCCGTGACGATGGACCCTGACCTGCGTCCCGCCAGACGTGCCCACGATCCGCGTCCGGTGAGCACCGTGTAGAGACCGGTGAACAACGCCAGAATGGCTGCCAGGATGAGCGCGCCGCCTATACCGCTCGTGATCAGACCGAGTGCGATCAGAAACAGGCCGAACCCTCCGACAATCAACGTTGACGTCCTGGCGGTGCGTCTGCCCTGCGGCGAATCGCGATTTTGGGCAGAAGGCAGTGGCGAAAAATTCATGGAGCGTCCCCCGGTACGAGTGTTGTACCCCCATCGTATCGAGAGCCGGCTAGCACATCCGAGGTAGCTAATGCGTTCCTTGGACAAAAATGTGGATAACCTTGACGACTCATAAGCCGGCTGTCTAATCTCATGTGATCCGCGTCTCATCACCCGCGGTGTCTACACAAAGGGGAAACCATGAACAAGACAACAGCAGGACTGGCAGTAGCAGCAGCGGCAGGTCTCGTAACACTTTCGGCGGCGCCAGCCTCGGCGGTACCGTTCCCGAACTGCGATGCGGCAGCGTTGGCCGGCGTGTACAACATTCCTAGTACTGACTCGCGGTACAGCCCGGACCTTGACAGCGACTCTGACGGGGTGGGATGCGAGAACGCCAACTTCGGAATGGCTACGTCCACCACACAGCAGGTCACCATGACGCCAACCGGCGGCGCTGCCACCGGCGTCGAGGTGACGCAGACGGACAACACGGCAGCCCTGGCGCTCGGCGGCGGCCTGGTGCTGGCCTTGGCGGCGGGCGGAACGTACGTGGTCCGTCGTCGGGCGGCATGACAGGCAGGTCGTCGGAAGCGTCGAGTGATCGGATACTTTTCTCCACATGACTAGCCGTCTCAGGGACCGTTGCGGGAGCCTGCTGGCTGCCGCAACGGTCCCCCTGCTGCTGCTCACGGGCTGCGCTGCGCCCAGCCCTTCGGATGCCGCTGGGCCCCAACCCACGTTCACGGTCGCGGCGCCGTCGTCCCCCGCTGCGAAGAAGGACCAGTCGACGCCGCCGGTACCGGTGCCCTCCACTCTGCCTGAGGAGTCTGGAGAGCCTGCACAGCCGGCAGCGTCTGAACCGGTGAAGGCGGAACCCGCACCTCAGGGAGCGTCATCTTCAAAACCCTCTGAACCTGCCGAACCACAACCCAGAGTGTTTGGCCGATCGCTCCCCCAGACGCTGTCGATGCCCGCGCATGGGGTTCAGTCGGGGCTTCTCTACCTTGGACTTCAACCGGACGGCTCACTGGAAGTACCGCCCGGACATCCCGGTGCGCCTGCGTCCTGGTACCGGAACTCCCCCACGCCGGGTGAACCCGGACCGTCCATTTTCCTCGGACACGTCAACGCCAGTGACGGCGGCCCGGGTGTTTTCGCCTGGATCAAGCAGCTCAATCCGGGCGACCCAATTGAAATTTCGCGGGAGGACGGCACTGTGGCGGTGTTCGCCGTCGAACGCGGAGAACAGTACTCAAAGCATGCCTTTCCCACGCAGGCTGTGTACGGAAACACTGAAGGGCCCGAGCTCCGCCTGATCACCTGTGACGGCTACGATCCGGTCACCGGCACCTTCAACGACAATTACGTGGTCTACGCGAAGCTCGCTGCGTAGCGGTCAGCACTCCTCATTCACTGGTTCTTTCCACGCACGACGACGCTGCGTCACCTGGGACCCGTAGCGTCGCGACAGGCGCTCCGCACCAAGCCGGCGAGCGCCCGCTGTCCGGACCGGACAAGCGCGAATCGCTCTGGAGGTAAACCTGTGTTCAAGAAACTGATGTCTGTCTGCGCTGCCGCCGTGCTGGCTGTAGGGGCGGGCGCCGCCCCCGCAGCCGCGGCGCCGGATGCCACCAGCGTCCGCGTCATGTCCTTCAACACCCACCACGGCGCTGATCCTGCGGACAACCTGGATCTGGAGCGTATTGCCGGGGTCATCGAGGATTCCGGTGCTGACGTTATCGGGCTGCAGGAAGTCGACAACCACTGGTCTTCCCGCAGCGACTTCCAGGACCAGGCCGCCTGGCTGGCTGAGCGGTTGGGCATGCACTATGCGTACGCAGCCAACCTTGACCGCGATCCGGCAGCAGGGCAGACCGAGCGACGCCAGTACGGTACCGCCGTCCTGAGCGAGTACCCGATCCTCAGTTCCGAAAACCATCTGCTCACCAACATCGAGTACGAGGTCCGGCCGACCGAGCAGCGTGGCCTGCTGGAAACGGTCATCAACGTCGAGGGCAACCACATCAGCTTCTACAACACGCACCTCGATCATCAGCGCAGTGAACAGCGCCAGTCACAGATGAAGGAGATCCTCGCCATCAGCGAGGAGATGGACAGGCCTGCAGTCCTGGTCGGCGATCTGAATGCAGTACCCGGCACACCGGAAATGGAGACCGTCCTCAGCCAGTTCAGCGATGTTTTCGAGGTACTCGGCCAGCCCGACGACTTCACCTACCCCGTGGAGAACCCGAACCGCCGGATCGACTACATCCTGACGAAGGGCCAAATCCAGCCGTTGTCTGCGGAGGTGATCGACTCTGATTCGTCCGATCATCTGCCCGTTATTGCCGACCTTGAAATCAACCAGACTCCGAACGGACTGAATCGCTAGGGCCCAACCCAGTCATGCGTCTCAGGCCCGGTACAGTTCATCGCCTCTCAACTGGAAACACGGCGACTTCGCCTGCTGCCACCTCCGGTTGGAAATGTTGGCGCTATTCGTGAGTGAGACGGCGTCGGACACCACTTCGGCGAAACTTCCCGTCCGTGCGTAGACGGCGCGCTGCCGGTTGCAGCCGGTTCCCCGGATGAGGGTCTGGCGGAGCAGGGATTCGACCATGAGCTCTTCCCCCTGCTCCTCCAGCACCGGGCGGACGTGCTCGAACAGGGAGCGCGCCACGTGTCGGGCATCCCGGAGGACGTTCAGCTGTGCGTCGAGCAGTTCGCCGTTCAGGCCGTAACGGCTTCGGG
>NZ_KI914616.1:95836-100461 GCF_000520475.1 Arthrobacter sp. 35/47 | reverse complement strand
GCGGCGAGCCGCAACTGGGCGGCCGGCATGGGGATGGGCGCTACGCCGTGCGTCCATTCCCGCGCCGCTGTCTCGACCAGAGCGCGCGCGAGTGCGGCCTGCAGCACTGCATCGTCGGCCCGAAGACAAACGTCTGCAACCCTCACCTCGACGGTGGGGTGGCGTGCGCTGAGGCGTGCATCGAAGTAGATCTGACCCCTGTCGATCGGCACTTCGCTGGCGATGAGGGTTTCGACGAGGTCGTGGTAGGCGGCCGCCGAGCCGAAAACCTCATACACGCCTGCTGTGGGCCAGCGGCTCCATGCCTGGGTGCGATAGCTTGCATAGCCCGAGTCCTCGCTTTTCCAGAACGGTGAATTTGTACTCAGCGCGGACAGCACCGGCAGCCAGACCCGGATACGGTCTAGGATGGCAACGCCTTCCTCGTCTGACTCCACGGCGACGTGCACGTGACAGCCGCAGGTCAGCTGGTCGCGGAGCGTCAAACCGAACCGATCCTGCATCTTCAGGTACCGCGGATCTGCGGAGAGCTCGGTACTGGTTTCCGTCGGCGAGGTTGCAAGCGCCGCAATCCGGACGCCGATGCGGGCCGCCGCCTCATCGGCGGTTGCACGCTGTCGGCGAATGTCGGCGCTCAGGGCAGTCAGGGAGACCTGCGGTTCGGTTCCGGTTTCGATCTGCTCCTGTTTGCATTCCCTCATCAGTCCGCTGCTGCCGGCGGCGAGAAGGACGGCGTCGGCTGCTGCTTCGGGACACAACAAGAGAGGATTGATCAGGAGGAATTCCTCCTCCACGCCAAACGTCCGCATAGCGACCACCTTTCTCCCAAGGGAGAGGTCCATGGCTCACTGCTGAACTGTCTATTCAGGATAAGCAATGGCGGCGGTTTCAGCTATGGGCCGGCCGCAGCCCTGCTCCCTACCAGTCGTGAATGGTTCCGTCTTTCAGGCGGTTGAACGGCAGGTAGGCCGGTTCGTAGGGGTGGGATGCGGCCGCCTCGAGGTTGAGCTCCACACCGAGCCCCGGCTGGTCACCGGGATGCAGGTACCCGTCCACAAACGTGAAGGACTGTTCGAACACCTCGTTGGTGAGGTCTCCATGCCGCATGTATTCCTGGATTCCGAAGTTATGGATCGCCAGATCGAGGTGTAGCGCTGCTGCCATACCCACCGGTGAGATGTCGGTCGGTCCGTGGATACCCGACTTGATCTGGTACTGCGCGGCGTAGTCGAGGATCTTCTTCATGGCACTGATGCCACCCGTATGCGTGACTGCTGACCGTACATAATCGATGAGCTGCTCACGGATGAGCGTCTGGTAGTCCCACACCGTGTTGAACACCTCGCCGATCGCCAGCGGTGTGGTGGTGTGCTGGCGGACCAGCCGCAGCGCGTCCTGATTCTCGGCCGGTGTGCAGTCCTCAAGCCAGAACAGGTCGTACGGTTCAAGCGACTTCCCCAAACGGGCCGCCTGGATCGGCGTGAGCCGGTGGTGACCGTCGTGAAGAAGCGGCAGTTCGGGGCCGAACTCGTTGCGGACGGCCTCGAACACGGTAGGGATGTGCCGCAGGTACGCACGTGAATCCCAGTCCTCTTCGGCGGGCAGTGCCGCCCTCTGCGCAGGCTCATAGTCGTAGCGCACTCCCCCTGCCGTGGGCTGCGCGGCGACCCCGTAGACCGCGTTGATTCCGGGTACCGCCGTCTGGATGCGAATGGACTTGTAGCCCAGCTCAAGGTGCTCGCGCACGGAGTCCAGAATCTCCGGCACGTCTCGTCCGCTGGCGTGTCCGTACGCCCGCACTGCCGTGCGGCTTGCTCCTCCCAGCAACTGGTACAGCGGCATGCCCGCTGCTTTGGCTTTGATATCCCATAGCGCGACGTCGACGGCGGCGATCGCCGCCATGGTCACCGGTCCGCGCCGCCAGTACGCGCCGCGGTACAGGAACTGCCAGGTGTCCTCGATGCGGTGGGCGTCCCGGCCGATCAGCAACGGAACCACGTGATGCTCGAGGTATGCCGACACGGCCAGTTCGCGGCCATTGAGCGTTGCGTCGCCGAGGCCGGTTATGCCTTCCTCGGTTGTGATCTTCAGCGTGACGAAATTGCGGTCAGGGCTGGAAACGATCACTTCTGCGGAACGGATTTTCACGGTGCTTCTTTCTGGATTTCTGCTGTATTGAACGGTCCGGCTGAATTGAACGGTTCACCTAACGGATGGTGGTTCCGGCGGACTGCAGGAAGGACAACTCGCTGCGGTCAGGGAGGTTTTCCCAGTCGCCCGTCGCGGCAACGGCAAACGCTCCCAGCGTCACGCCGCGAAGTAGTCGCTGCTCGATCGGTTCGCCGTCGAGCAGGGCTGAGAGGTAGCCGGCAGTGAAGGCGTCACCCGCGCCGACTGTATCCACCACGGGCACCTCCAGGGCCTCTAGATGATGGGTGGCCGCAGCTGTGTAGACCGTTGCACCGGATCCACCCCGCTTAACCACAACTTCGCCGACCCCACGCTCGTGCAATTCGTCGACGAGTTCGCTCTCGGGCGGCTCACCGGCGGATCCGGCAACGAGACCGATCTCGTCTTCGGACGCGATGAGAATGTCCGCAAGTCCGGCCAAAGTTGTCAGGATTTCTGCGGCGGACGTGCGGTCCCACAGCTTGGCACGGTAGTTCACGTCGAAGCTGACCTTGATGCCGCGTTCTCGCGCGCCCTCGGCCGCGAGAAGCGTTGCCCTGGCCGCGCCGTCAGAAAGCGCAGGAGTGATACCCGTGAGGTGAAGAACCGCCGGCCCGGCATCCAGCGCCGCTGAAAGGTCATCGAAATCCAGCGCCGAGCCGGCCGATCCGGCACGGTAGTAAGCGGCCCGCGAAACGTCCGCGATGCGTTTTTCGAGCAGCATGAGCCCGGTGGGCCTGCTGGAGTCATGCACAACGGCGTCAGTGAGGACCCCCTCCCCCCGAAGCGTCCTCAAGGCAAAGCTGCCGATCTCATCCCGGCCGAGCCGGCCGACCCATCGGACACTGTGGCCAAGGCGGGCGAGCCCGATCGCGACGTTGGACTCGGCTCCTGCGAGGGACATGGACATCGCGCCCCCGTGCCGCAGCAGCCCGCCGGCCCGGATGGATCCCATGGTCTCGCCGAAGGTCAGAACCTGCGAGGTGGCCAGTGGCTCACCGCTCATCCGTGCGTTCCTCCCCGAAACCGAAACCAAGGAACTCGTGTGCCCGCCGGCGAAGTGCCGTCAGGTCGCCCCCGTGGGCTGCGTCTCCGATCAGGGGCGAACCCACGCCGACGGCGACGGCTCCCCGATCGAGATAATCGGCCGCAGCCGCAGCGTTCACCCCACCCACCGGAATGAACGGGATTTTCGGGAACGGATCGCGCAGGGCAGAGAGGTAGGCAGGTCCGCCGAGGGAGGCAGGGAACAGCTTGATCGCCGTCGCGCCGCGGTCCATTGCGGAAAAAGTCTCGCTGGGAGTGAGTGCCCCGGCGAGGACCGGCAGTCCCAGCAGCACCCCGGCGTCCACCGCCGCCGTCACTGCCGGGGTGACCAGGAATTGTCCGCCGGCGTCCGCGACCCGTCCGGCGTCGTCGCCCGTCAACACAGTTCCGGCACCGATGGTGGCGCGGTCGCCCACTTCGTCCCGGACGCTGCGGATAACTTCCAGCGCGCCAGGAGTGTTCAGGGACACCTCAAGATAGCTGACGCCCTCCTCGACAAGCGCGACGGCGGTACGCACCGATGCCGCACTGTCACTTCCCCGGATGATCGCCAGCAGGCGTGCCTTCTTCAGTCCGTCGAGAAGACCGGTCATGGATTTGTCCTTAATGCCTGGGTGGGTGTGTGTGCTTACCACTCGGCGTACGCGCCGTCGTCGTGCCGCCAGACCGGTGAACGCCACGCGTGCCCGCTCTTGTCTGCGATGCGAACAGCCGATTCATCGATCTCGATCCCGAGGCCGGGGGCGGTCAGGCGCTCCACATATCCGTCGACGAACTTGAGCGGTGTCTTGTCCAACACATAGTCCAGCACCTCGGCGCCCTGGTTGTAGTGGATGCCGATGCTCTGCTCCTGGATGAGGAAGTTCGGCGTCGCAAAGCCCACCTGCAGGCAGGACGCCAGCGCGAGCGGTCCTAGCGGGCAGTGCGGAGCCAGCTGCACGTCGAAGATTTCCGCGAGCGAAGCGATTTTCCGGACCTCGGTGATGCCCCCGGCATGGGAAAGGTCGGGCTGCGCCACCGCGATGCCCGCCTGCAGCACCGGAAGGAACTCCTGGCGGTTGTACAGCCGCTCCCCCGTGGCCACCGGGATGGTGGTGGAGCTGGTGAGCCCGCCGATCAGATGCGAGTTTTCCGGCACGGTGGGTTCTTCGAGGAAGAACGGGTGGAGCGGTTCCAGGAGCGGCGCTATGCGCCGGGTATCGGCGAGGGTGAACCGCCCATGGAAGTCGACCGCAACGTCGCGGTGCGGGCCGAGGACCTCCCGCGCTGCGGCGACGCGCTCCACCACCTCGTTGATCGCTGCGACGCTGCCGAGCGGCTTCATTCGGCCGCTGGCATTCATCTTCACGGCGGTCAGCCCGACGGAGAGCTGGGCAGCGACGGCGTCGGCGATTTCTGCCGGCTCGTGC
>NZ_KI914616.1:78423-95736 GCF_000520475.1 Arthrobacter sp. 35/47 | reverse complement strand
GTCGCCGCCGATCCAGCCGTACATCCGGATCCGGTCACGGACATGCCCGCCCAGCAACTGGTGTACCGGAACTCCAAGCGATTTCCCATGGATGTCCCACAACGCCTGGTCGAGCCCTGCTACCGCGCTGGCGAGAATCGCCCCGCCCCGGTAGAACGAACCCTTGGTCATGACCTGCCAGTGATCCTCGATGCGCAGCGGATCCTGCCCGATGAGCAGCTCAGACAACTGCTCGACGGCGGTGCGCACAGTCTCGGAGCGGCCTTCGACTACGGGTTCACCCCAGCCGACAATCCCGCTGTCGGTCTCCACCCGAACAAAGAGCCAACGGGGCGGGACGAGGAAGGTTTCTATTCGGCTAATGCGCATGGACGCTGCTTTCGGTGAGGTGTGCACAGACGCGGTCAACGATTACGTCCGGCGGGAGAGCGATGTCCACGGTGAGCCCGAGTTCGTCGTCCCCCGGCAATTCCAGGGTGTTGTATTGCGAGGCGAGGAGCGTCGGCGGCATGTATTCGTGCTCCCGCGCGGAGATTCGCGCCGCGACCAGCTCCCTCGATCCGTACGGATGGAGGACAAAGAGTTCCGGCGCATGTCCGCGCAGCAGGTCCCGGTAGGAGCGTTTGAGTGCGGAACAGGCGACGACGACGCCGGTGTCCGCGCCCCGCACCAGTTGTGTCCCTACCGAGTGGAGCCAGGGCAGCCGGTCCTCATCCGTCAACGGTGTTCCAGCAGCCATGAGCTGCTTGTTCTCCTCGGGGTGGAGGTCGTCCCCGTCCACGAATTCCACGCCGAGGCGCGCCGCGAGCAAGGCACCGAGGGTGCTTTTCCCAGAGCCCTGCACCCCCATGATGACAATCGGTGGGGTTGATGGTTTCGCCATGGCCTAGCCCTTGGTCGCGCCGGCCGTGAGGCCGGAGACGATGTACTTCTGCGTGAACAGGGCAATGACCATGATCGGGATGGTGACCACCACCGAGGCCGCCATCAGGCCTCCCCAGTCGATGCTGGCGTACGCCACAAAGTTGAAGATGGCGACAGGCAGGGTCTTGGTATCCGCACCGGAAAGCACCAGGGCAAACATGAAGTTGTTCCAGGAGAAGATGAACGCCAGGATGCTTGCGGTGGCGATGCCCGCCATCGAGAGCGGCAGCGTGACCTTCAGGAAGGCACCGATGTGGGTCAGCCCGTCAACCCGCGCCGCTTCTTCCAGTTCCAGCGGCATGGAGTCGTAATAGGACATCAGGATGTACACGATCAGCGGCAGGGCAACGAACATGTGGGACAGGATGAGAACCGTGTATCCGCCGACCATGGACAGGTTGGAGAACACGTAGTACCACGGGACCAGCAGACTGACGCCGGGGATGATGCGTGCCATGAGGACCACAAGGGCAGAGCGGCGCATCGCGAAGCGGCTCATGGAGTAGGCCGCCGGAACACCGATGATCAGTGAGAGTGCTGTGGAGGCGAAGGCTACCCAGAAGCTGTTGAAGACAAAGGACAGGTAGTTGTTCCGGCCGAGGACTGTCTCGTAGTTCGCGGTGGTAGGTTCGAAGATCAGCGTCTTGCTGGCGTCGTAGATGTCCACGTTGGTCTTCAGCGATGCGAGGAACATCCAGGCCAGCGGGGCGAGAAACGACAGGACGATCACAATCAGGGCGACGACACGGAAGGCCTTATAGGCCCTGGTGGCAAGCGGCTTCCGGCGGCGCCGCTGTGCGGGCGGGCGGGCGGCCGTTTCGGCGCCGGGCCGGAGCATTTTCGGGGTGACAACGCTGCTCATTTCTGGACGTCCTTCCGGCGGCGGGTCAGGACCCACATCGCGGCGATGATGATGAGGAAGAAGATAATCAGCACGGTCGACGACAACCCGTAATCGTTGTAGTCGAAGCTCAGTCCGTAGGCGTAGACGTTGAGCGTCTCAACTTCGTTGAAGGAGCCGCCGCCTCGTCCCTTGGTGGCGTAGAGCAGGTCGAAGGTCTTCAGGGCGTCGATGCTGCGCAGGAGGATGGCCACAATGATGGTGGGCATCATCAGCGGAACGGTGATGAATTTGAAGCGCTGCCAGGCGTTGGCGCCGTCGATGCGTGCGGCTTCATCCGGTTCCTCGGAAAGCGAGGTGAGCCCGGCGAGCAGGATGATGACAACCATGGGCGTCCACTGCCAGATATCGATGAAGATGACCGTGGCCAGTGCCGTGTCCTGCCCTGAGAGCCAGGGCTGTGCCGGGATGCCGAACCAGGCGAGTGCCTGGTTCGCGAAGCCGATATTCGGGTCGAAGATAAGCCGCCACATCATGCCGACGGCAACGGGGGTAGCTACGAGCGGGAGGAGGATGGCCACCCGGACCCATTTCTCACCCTTGAACGGGCGCCACAGCAGGAGGGCGATACACATACCGAGCACCATCTGAACCAGGAGCGCTGCACCGGTGAAGATGAACGTGCGGGCTACGGCCGGCCAGAAGCGGTCGGTGTCGGTGAGAACCTCTGCGTAGTTCGCGAAGCCGATGAACTCGGATTCTGCGCGGACTGAACCGGAAGCGTCGGTGAGGCTGAGGTACAGGGTCCAGGCGAGAGGGAAAATGATGAGGATGGCAACAAAGGCCATGGCCGGTGCTGCGAAAAGCCACTTCCGGTGGTTGTTAGCCCAGTCGGAATAGGCCTTCCATGCGGATTTCTGCGGCAGGGAGGCGACGGTCATTGTCCACGTCCTTGGGGATGGTAAGGGAAGTCTTTCAATCGGGAGCCGGCCCGGGAGATTCCGGCGAGTACCGCCGTCGAGGAACTTCTGGAAGGCCTCGTCTGCCTTGTCAGCTGCGTCCTCAACGTCGCCGCCGGTGATTCCGACGACGATGGGCTCGCCCACTACTTCACGGGCTTCTCCGACGTTGATGACCAGCGGGCGGTCGTGGCCGACACCGTTTTCAGCGCTGATCTCGATGGCCGCTGCGAGGTCCTCGGGGTAGGTTGCCGTTCCTTCAGGGTTGGCCCAGACCGACTGGCGGGGTCCGGGAACGCCTTCCTGCTGGATCTTGAGAACCATTTCCTGGCTGGTGGCCCACTCAACGAACTTCCAGGCGTTGTCCTGGTTCTTCGATGCCTCGTTGATCCCGAGACCCCATGACGGAACGTTGTAGGGCTTGGAGCCGGCCGGTCCTGCGGGCATCGGCGCGAAGCCTACGTTCTCCGCCACCTGGGAGTTCGCCGGGTCCGTGGCGTTCTGGTAGAGGCTGTCAGCTTCGGTGTAGAACGCGGCGCCACCCTGGGTGAAGATTGCCATGGCCTCGGGCCAGCTCATGTCAGTGCTGACATTCTCCGGTCCATACTGGTTGATCATGCGCCCGTAGTAGGCGTAGGCCTCTTTGGCTTCGGGGCTGGCGACGGCGGAGTTGCCCTCGTCATCGATGAAGTCGCCGCCGAAGCCGTACAGGAAGCTGGAGAACTGGGTGACGGCCGGGGACTTGCCGGTGCGGGCCACGAAGCCTGCGACGTCGGGGTTCTCTTCGTTGATTTTCTTGGCGGCGGCTTCGAGTTCCTCGAGGGTTTCAGGAACTTCCAACCCTGCCTGCTCCAGGAGATCGGTGCGGTAGTAGAGGACCTCACGCTCAGTGATGGTGGGAATTCCGACGACCTTGTCCTCATAGGTGGTGGAATCCACGGGACCCTGCTGGAAGTCGCTCCAGTCCCATTCGCTGTTGGCTTCAACGCGCTCGGTCAGGTCAGCCAGGTAGCCGTTCTGTGCGAACAGCTTTCCTTCCTGGAGCGGGCGGTACATCATGACGTCGATCTCGTCCGTGCCCGCGTTGAGCTGCACGTTGTACTGGGCTGACAGCTGGTCTTCACCGAGCTGGGTCACCTCAACCGTGAGACCCGTTTCCTCTTCGAATTCCGGGATGGCGGCGATGATCTGCTCGGTCCAGACGTGGTTGGCGAGGGTGACCCGCAGGGTGTCCGAACCTGCTTCCTCCCCACCTTCACCGCCGCTGCCGCCGCACGCGGCCAGTGACCCGCCGGCGAACATTGCGATTGCTGCCGTGATGCCGGCTTTCCGCAGGATTGTGCGTTGCACTGTGTCTCCACTTCTCTTCATTGAGGGCCGACCGCTGGATGCGGGGCTGGAGTAGATGTATTACATCTGCTATATCGAGTGAGTGTAGTCACAAAGATCATACTTATGCAACGCACAGTCGCGATTGGGATGCTGTTGGTACGCTTCCTCCATGTCAGCCGCCGATTCCCAACCCTCCGACGTCGCCTTTTCCGGCCTTCACGCATCGGTGGTGGACCAGATGGGGCTCGCCATCGGTGCGGGTGAGTGGCAGAGCGGCAGCATCATGCGCATCGAGGAGCTTGAGGAACGTTATGGGGTTTCACGATCAGTAATTCGCGAGGTGCTCCGCGTTCTTGCATCAATGGGGATGGTGCAGTCCCGCCGAAGGGTGGGTGTGCAGGTTCTTCCCGCAACCGAATGGAACCTCTACGATCCGCAGGTCATCCGTTGGCGCCTTGCTTCGCCGGGGCGGGTGGCACAGTTGCGCTCGCTCACTGAGCTGCGCACCGCCGTCGAGCCCCAGGCCGCTCGCCTTGCCGCCATGCGTGCTCCGCTGGCCGACGCCAGCGAGCTGATGGGGCTGGCTGGAAAACTGTGGGCCGCCGGGCGGGATGGCGACACGGAACTTTTCCTGAAACTCGACATCCAGTTCCACCATTTGGTGCTGTCGAGCTCCGGGAACGAGATGTTCGGCAAGCTGAACTCACTGGTTGCAGAGGTTCTGACCGGCCGCACGCATTACGGCATGATGCCCGATCATCCCCATGAAGAAGCGCTCCAGATGCATGTGGATGTGGCGAGCGCGATTCAGCGCGGCAACGCCGTTGACGCGCACGCCGCAATGCTCGCCATCATGGAGCGGGCCATGACCGAGATGAGCACACTCTGGGATGAAACGGCGCACAAGTAGGACCTGCGCTGCTCCCTTGATCCTCTTACACGGAGAGCGGACGGGCGGTGCGCATTGTCGTCGCGCCCGCCACGATGAGCAGCACCAGCAAGCCGGCCGCCCAGGCCAGCCCCGAGTAGCCCACCATGGCCAGCACCACACCCGAGGCTGCGCCGCCGAACGCGCCGGCGAGGTTCATGGAGAGGTCGGTGCGGCCCTGGATCCGGGCACGTGCTGCGCCGGTGACGAGGTCAGCCACCAGTGCCGAACCCGACACCGTTGACGCGCTCCAGCCCAGGCCGAGGAAAATCAGGCCGATAGTGACCAGCACCGGGCTTTCCGCCCCAAACGCAACGAAGGCCAGTGAGACGACGAACAACGCCTGGCCGATCAGGATGGTGCCAACCCGTCCAACCCGGTCGCTCAACCAGCCGAACACCGGCGACAGTGCATACATGCCGGCGATATGCAGACTGATGGTGAGGCCGACGATGGTCAGCGTCACGCCGTGGTTGACCAGGTGCACGGGAGTCATGGACATCACCGACACCATGACGGCGTGGCTGACCGCAATGGATCCGATCGCGAAGATGAGCGCTCCCCTGCCCCTCACCATTCCGGGCGCGTCATCCCTGGGGTCCGACGGTAGGGTGCGGCTGAGAAGATACGGATCGGGCCGCAGCGCCACGAGATACACCGCCGCAGCCGCAACCTGTGCGGCAGCGGCAATCAGGAAGGGCCCGGTCAGGTCCGGCATGCCGAGCGTATCGGCCACCACTTCACCCGGGCCGATCAGGTTGGGTCCCAGGACCGCTCCGACGGTGGTGAACCAGACCACCAGCGACAGGTCGCGGCCTCGACGCTGCGAGCTTGCAACGTCTGTTGCTGCAAAGCGGGACTGCAGATTGACGGCGACGCCCACGCCGAGCAGCGCGAACCCCAGGAGCAGGAGCGGGAAGGATTCGAGCGCTGCCGCCCCCACCACGGTGAGCGATCCCGACGCCGCGATCAGTGCACCAGTGGTCAGTGCAGTGCGGCGTCCAAGCCGCTGGGCCAACCGTGCCAGCGGAATGGCGCTGGCTGCGGCGCCCAGCGTGCTCAGGGTGGCCGCGGTACCGGAGAGGGCTTCGGAACCGGAGATCACGGCGGCCATCACAGCACCGATGGAAAGGACTGATCCCATGCCGATCCCACCGAGGATCTGGGCTGCAATGAGGACCCGGACGGTGTGGCGCTGGATGGCTGGGAGGTCAGGCGCCGTCGTCGTACTGCTGCCTGCCGGTGTCCAGCTGTTGGTGGGCATGCATTCAGGGTAGGCGGGTGCGGGGTATCGGCATAGGGCGGAGCCGAAATCACCCCAACCGCCGCTCGTGCTGTATATGGTAAGCAGTATGACTATCTCAGGATCGGACGGGCCGGACAGCAACCATCAACGGCCCGGATCGGCTTCGGACAAGACGGTGGAGGCGCTCGGGAAGCTCTCGGAAGCGCTCGAAGTGGTGGAGCATGCCCGCGGCCTGCTGTATGGATTCCATCGGTTGACCGGTAAGGGGGATCTTGCCCTCGGTGAGGCCGTGGACCTGCTGCGCGAAGCCGGGCATGACAGCCTCGCTGATGAGCTGGAGCAGAACATTGTGGGCCGGAATGTCATTGAGGGGCGGTGGACATTCCAGATTGTCGAGGACTATGACGACCACTACTACTCGGAGTTCAAGGCACTGGAAAAGCGTGCGCGCGATGAACTCGTGGAGGGCAAGCGGCACCTGTTCGAAGCCGAGATGAAGGAAGACCGCCGGACGCACGGCCGCGCCCACCATGAAGCGCTGCCGCCGGAAGCACAGCCGTAAATTACTACCGAAGGAGCATGGATATGTCTGAAGAGACACTGGGAAGCCCGACGCCGGAACCACAGGGCGGTTTTGCGCGTGACCCTGAAGATTGGGTCACCGGTGATGAACCCATGACCGAGGCCCAGCGCAGCTATCTGGATACGCTGGCGCGGGAAGCCGGTGAGGAGATCCCTGCCGATATCACCAAGGCCGAGGCATCCGAGCACATCGACCGCTTGCAGAAGTCCAGTGGACGGGTGTCCGGCGGCTCAGATGAGTTGCAGACCGGCGGGTAACTCAAACGTCGGCGGGGCGTGACAGTATTCGGGAATGGCAATCGACCCCAAAATTGCGTCCATAGAACGGGCCACCAGCCGTTCATGGGATGAGTGGCTCAGCCTTCTGGACTCACTCGGCGGCCGGGACCTGAACCACAAGGACATTGCGCTGAAGGTTCACGAGGAACTTGACGGCACCATGGACTCGGCCGGCTGGTGGGCGCAGTCCGTCGCGGTTGCCTACGAGCACCACATTGGGCGGCGGGTTCCCGGTCAGCGTTCTGACGGCACGTTCCAGCTGAGCGTGAGCAGGTCGACGGCGCTCGGTCTGGAGGAGCTCATGACGCGGTGGTCGGAGTTTGCTGCCGGCGACCCGACTGTACAGTCGCTGCTCGCAGAGCACCCGAAGACCGGTGGATCCGACCGGCGTCTGACGTGGCGATCGCATGCCCGGGACGGCTCATCTGTTCTTGTCACCAGCGAGCCGAAAAAGAACGGGACCGCGTCGATCGTGGCAACGCAGGCAGGCCTGCCCTCACAGGAAGTGAACGACGCCGCGCGGGAGCAGTGGGTGGGGCTGCTCACCGCTTTCCTCGAACGGCTCTGAACTCTAACGGCTCTAGAACTGCCGCTGCAGCACTTTCGCGAGCAGGGCAGGGTCCACTGATCCGCCGGAGACGACGGCGGCTACCGTGTCGCCGTCGTGATGGCCGGGAATGAGGCCGTGCATCCAGGCAGCCGTGGCAACGGCGCCGGACGGCTCGACCACCAGTCTGCCTTCGAGCGTGAGGTGGCGCATGGCGGAGAGGATCTGCTCCTCGGTGACGGTGATGATGTCGTCGACGTAGCGCTTTACATGCTCCCATGGGTGCACGCCGAGGGCAGGGGTGCGCAGGCCGTCGGCCACCGTGCGGTAGGTCAGTTCCTGTTCCCAGGTGATGCGGCGGCCTTCGCGGAAGCTTTGGGCGGCGTCCGCGGCGAGTTCCGGTTCCACTCCGATCACGCGGGTTTCAGGCTTCATCCCCTTGACCGCGGTGGCGATTCCGGAGATGAGGCCACCGCCGGAAATCGGCACCAGGACGGTGTCCACCTCGGGGAGTTGCTGCACTATTTCGAGGCCCACGGTTCCCTGTCCGGCGATGATCCGCGGGTCGTCGTAGGGCGGAACGTGGACGTAGCCGTGTTCAGCAACGAGCTCGTGGGCGCGGATGTCGCGGAGGGCTGAGGGAACAATTTGGACCTCTGCTCCGAGTGCACGTACGGCGGCGATTTTCGGGAGGGGTGCGGCGTCGGGCATGACGATGACCGCCCGCAGGTTCAGCCGGTGTGCCAGCCAGGCGACCGCGCGGGCGTGGTTGCCTGAGGACTGGGCGACGATGCCGTGTTCACGGGCCTGATCCAGCACCTGGGCAATGGTGTTGTAGGCGCCGCGGAGCTTGAAGGCGCTGGTGGGCTGGAGGGATTCGGCCTTGCAGTGCAGGATCTCGTCCGGGCGCTCGGGGTGCGGAAGCTGGATGAGCGGGGTCCGCAGGACCAGGGCGCTGATGCGTTCGGCGGCGGCTTCGATGTCGCTGAGGGTGACGAGGGTATCTGCGGCGGCTTCGCGGGTTTCCATGCATCGATCCTAGCGAGCAATATGGGCTCCGCGCTGAGGTGAGCGCTGCGCCTGGTTGAGTCGGTGCTTACATCAGTACCGTGAGGGCGACCAGGATCCACGTCGGCAGTACTACGCCCGAGAGCACGGTCTGTGCGGCGGTGATCTGGGCCATGAGGGAGGCATCGCCGCCGAGGCGTCGGGCAAAGACGTAGGAACTTGTCGCCGTGGGCAGTGACTGGAAGACCACGCACACCACGGCGGCCGGGCCGGTGAATCCCAGCAGGAGGCACAGGCCAAGCGTCGCAGCCGGAACCGGGATGAACCGGAGCACCAGTGCTGCTGCGACCGGGCGTAGCGACTGCCGTGAAACGAGCCGTCCGCGCAGTCCGGCCCCGACGCAGAAGAGACCGATGGGCAGTGCCGCTCCCCCGAGCAGTCCGAGGACGGCGACCAAAAGCTGCAGGACGGCGTCCGGTGCCGGCGTATCGAGAAAGCTTTGTACTCCCGGTACGGAGCCGATGAGGTTTGCGGCCAGTCCGACGGCGCACGCCAGGATCAGCGGATTGAGGAACACGGCGAGCACCACCGCGGAACCGCGCAGTTTGTGGTGTCCGTAGTGGGCGAGCGCGAGAGTGGAGGCGAGGTTGCCGAACGGGATCAGGACGGCGTTGGCGAGTGCGGCGATGGCGATGCCGTCGGATCCGAAGAGGGCTGCCGCCGTCGTTACTCCGATGTAGGTGTTGAAGCGGACGGTGCCCTGGAAGACGGAGGTGAATGCCGGGCCGTTCTGGCCTGCGGCGGGGCGTCGGGTGGCGTAGGCGAGCAGTGCTGCGAACGATGCTGAGGCGGCCAGCACCAGGACCATCGGTCCGGGCTCGATGGAGGCGAAGTCGGCGTCGGCGAGTCCGGTGACGAGCAGGCAGGGCAGGAGCACAAAGTAGACCAGCTTTTCGAGTCCGGACCAGAACTCCGGGCTGGGGATGAACCGGTGCCGGAAGATCGAACCCATTCCGATCAGAATGACCGCACCGACAAGCGCAATGACCACGTCTATGTCGATAGCGCCACGTCCGATCGTGGTCGTGGCGGGATGCCGTTAGCGGCGTAGGTGCTCACCTGAGGAGCGTAGCAATCGGCGGTGGTGCCATGCGCCGGTGGACCACAGCGCCCACAGCACCAGGACCGGCTGGAAGAAGAGCCGGATAAGCCGGGCGCGGTCGGTGTCGAGTCCAAAGGCGTCGACACCTTCGAGATACTGGGCGATGTTGCCGGGAAAGACGGCGACAAAGAACGCTGCCGTTATCCATCCCACCAGGACCCGCTTTCGCATTGAGCGGAGGAGTATCAGTGCAGCGCCCAGAACCAGTTCGACGACGCCGGACACCAATACGACGACGTCGGTATTGAGCGGTAGCCAGGCCGGCACCTGAGCGGCGAATTCGGAGCGGGCGAAGGTCAGGTGGGCGGGTGCCGGCTGCCAGCAGGAAGAGGCCCAGAAGGATGCGGGCGGCAGTTCTCGCGATGGATGTTTGAGGTGTTGAGGTTGGGGTGGCCGCCATTTGTCATAGCCTAATCGCCTCGGGTCTCGTTCACTCCCGCTATCTTCGTTCGTCCGCTTCAATCTGTGCTGCCTAAACAGAACCGCTCCCGGGAGACATCTCCCGGGAGCGGTTCTGACAGCGGATTAGCTCACCCGCGTATTAGCCGAGGATGGCGTTCGCGATGAACAGCAGCGGGATGGAACCGGCCCAGACCGCCGTCGTAATACCGGACCAGCCCTTCAGCGCCGCGGTTCCGTCCAGTCCGGCAAAGCGCGTGACAACCCAGAAGTAGGAGTCATTGAAGTAGCTGAAGACCATCGAGCCGGCGGTGCAGGCAAGCGCTGCCACAATCGGATCGATACCCAGCGAGGTGACCAGCGGCGCCGTGACTGACGCTGCCGTGATCATTGCAACCGTGCCGGAACCCTGGGCGATGCGAACGAGCGTTGCAATCAGGAAGGGAACCAGGAACGCAGGCAGCGGCGTCGCAGCAATGGCTTCGGCGAGGGCGTCGCCCACACCGGAGCTGCGAAGCACCTGACCGAGCGCGCCGCCGGCACCGGTGATGAGCAGGATGAGACCTGCGGACGCGGCAGCTTCCGCGAACCAGCCCTGCACCTTGGAGCGCGGGGTCCAGCGCGGCAGCAGAACGTAGACCGCGAGCAGGACACCGATGACCAGCGCAACCACCGGGTTACCGATGAATGCGAGCGGCACTGCCCAGGCAGAAGGCTCGTACTCGCCGGTGCCGATGACGCCCTGGTTGTTCTGGTCGATCGCGGCACTCACCGTGTTGAGGATGATGAGCAGCAGCGGAACGAGCAGCGGAAGGGAAGCGACAAACGCGCTAACCCGGTGCGGCTTGGCACCGGCCGGAGGCGTGCCGAGGTCGGTGTTATCGACATCCACGGAGGAGACGTGCATGCTCTCGGAATCTCCAAGGGTGGGCGCGCCGTCGTCGTGAGTACCGGCGTCGTCGTGATCCGCAACTGCCGTGGCAGTGCGTCCGCCCGACCGGGCTGCTGCAGTGCCATAGACCATCTCGCGGACGCTCTGCGACATGTCGGGTTCAATCTTGGGCCCAATCCACCGGGCATAGATGACCACGATGGGAAGCAGAATGACTGTAAAGACAAGGCCTGCCAGGATCAGGGCACCGAGGTCAGCGCCAAGGATGCCGGCGACAGCGAGCGGTCCGGGTGTGGGCGGCACCAGGTGGTGCGTCAGGGTCATGCCGCAGCCAAGCGCCAGTGCGAGGGTGATGTAGCCCGCGCGCTTCACCCGTGCAATGGAACGTGCAAGCGGGTTCATGATGACGTAGCCGGAGTCGCAGAACACCGGGATGGAAACCAGTGCGCCAACGCTTCCGAGCGCCCAGGGCTCACGCCCCTTGCCGAAAAGCTTCAGGAATGCCAGGGCCAGGGAGTTTGCGGCGCCGGAGACTTCCAGGATTTTTCCGATGCCGACTCCAAGCCCGATGACAATGCCGATTGAAGCCAGCGTGTTGCCAAAGCCGGTGGTGATGGCGGAAACAATGTCGAGCGGAGCCTGTCCCGCAACAATGCCCGTTACCAGGGCGGCAATGAGCAGTGCCACGAACGCGTCGAGACGCGTCCTCAGCACCAGGATGATGATGGTCGCGATTCCAAGAACCAGCGCCAAAAGTAGTTGTAGATCCACGTAGTGTGCTCCTCGTCAGCTAAGCAAGCCTCGTTGCCGTCTTAGATCAGCACGATGCCCGCTGTGCGTTGACAAGCAGTGTGCTGAATGACACACTAGCACTACACATATGACATCTGACAAGTAAATGTTGAAGGAAAGTACAGTGCACATGCGAGAAGCAACGTTGCTTGCCCGCTGGCCTGTGAGGGGGTGCCCCGGTGGCACGTACATCACTGGCTGAGTCGGTCTTTGAGGAGATCCTCGATCGGATCATCAGCGGCACCTATCCGCCGGGAGCGTCGCTGCCCTCGGAGGCTGAACTGGCTGCCGACTCCGATGTCAGCCGGCTGACCGTCCGGGAAGCGCTCAAAAAGCTGCAGGCGCAGAACATTGTCCAGGTGAAGCGCGGGCTCGGAACCTATGTGAAACCGACAGCCCAGTGGACGGACCTCCAGGCGATCATCCGGTCTGCCTCGGCAGCCACCACCTCCCCCGACGTCTCGCTCCGCCTGCTGGAGATCCGCCGCATGGTGGAGATCGGCGCGGCTGAGCTGGCCGCCCTGAACGCCACGGAAGATGACCTGCAGTTCATGGAGTCCACCAATGAGGCGTTGCGGCGCGCTCATGAGGCGGGCGATCTTGATGCCGTCACTACCGCTGACCTTGCTTTCCACGAAGCCGTTTTCCGGGCTTCGGCCAATCCCTTCATTCCGGTGATACTCGGCCCGCTCGAGCAGCTGCTGTACACGATGAGGCGCGAGACGTCGTCGTTCCTTGAAGTGCAGAAGCATGCCATGGCGCACCACGCTCTGGTGCTCGACGCGATCCGCACCCGCGATCCGGAGGTTGCCCGGAAAGCCATGCAGGCACACATCAACCAGACCTATGACGACTATGAACACTTCATCCATCAGAACGATCAACATCAGGAGCAAACGTGACAGAAACAGCTGCATTCCCCTCTGACCGCACGGCAGTACTCACCGGCGCAGCTTCGGCTCGCGGGATCGGTCGGGCCACGGCAGACCGGCTTGCCCGCGAGGGTTGGAACATTGCCATCCTCGATATCGACGGCGCTGCAGCAGAAGAGGCTGCAGCGGACATTGCGCAGCGGAACGGAGTCAAGGCCCTCGGAGTCGGCGCGGATGTCTCCGACGAAGCGTCGGTTGATGCCGCGATCAGCCGCGTTGAGGCTGAGCTGCCGCCGATCGTGGCGCTGGCCAACCTCGCAGGCATAAGCTCCCCCACGGAATTCATGAAGGAGACCAAGGAAGCCTGGGAACGTGTATTCGCGGTGAACATGACCGGCACCTTCCTCGTCACGCAGCGGGTACTTCACGGGATGATCGACCGGAAGCTGGGGCGTGTAGTGAGCATCTCGTCCATTTCGGCGCAGCGCGGCGGTGGAACCTACTCCAAGGTTGCGTACAGCGCGTCGAAGGCCGGGATCATCGGATTTACCCGTGCACTCGCACGCGAAATGGGCGAACACGGCATCACCGTGAACTGTATTGCTCCCGGCCCGGTGGATACCGACATCATGGGCGGAACCCTCACCGAGGAGCGGAAGCGCGATATGTCGAAGGACATTCTGGTTGGCCGGGTGGGTACCGTTGACGAGATGGCAGCGCTCATCAGCTTCCTCGTCGGGCCGGATGCCGGATTCATTACCGCCGCCACGTACGACATCAACGGCGGTCTGCAGGTTTCCTGAGTCCCGCGGTGGCCGGCTCCAGCTGCGAGCCGGCCACTTGTGTGAGCCGGCCACCTGTGTGAGCCGGCCACCTGTGTGAGCGCAGGCGCCGCACCTCTCAAGCCCCGCCTCTCAAAACGGTGGCGGCGCCTGTGCTCTTGCACTGTATGCTCCGGCACCGTACGGTTCCGGACGCGTGAGGTAGGTCCGCCCAGCGAATGACGTGGACACAATTGTCCCCTCGACCGGTTGTCGGTGTTTCCAGAAGCCCAATGTCTTGAACATGTGGTGACGCTTGCAGAATGCTCCGAGGTTACCTGCACAGGTTTCCCCTCCCTGCGACCACGGTTTTGTGTGGTCGATCTCGCACCGCACCGCCACGCGGTTGCAGCCTGGATGCCGGCACGTCTTGTCCCGTACCCTAACCCAGTCCTGCAGGTCTTTGGGCGGGGTGTACCTCGTCCTGCCCACCGACAGAACCGCTCCCGTTTCCGGATGGGTCAGAAGGCGGGTGAACGACGGCGCGTGCCCGGCCAGCCGCCTCGCTGTTTCCGCATCGATGGGGCCGTAGCCGTCCAGTTCAGCGGGTTCATCTCCGCCAAGCAAGGTCAGTACCGGCACCGTCACAAACACGCGCGCGGCAATTCCTCGATAGCCACTGGACTGTCCGGGTTCTGCTGACTGTCCGGATCCGCCTGGCTGTCCGGCCGACGAAGCGAAGCCTGACGACTGGGCACCGGACGGGAACGCCCTCGACGAGGACCCAGACGAAGACACGAACCACGCCGACGGTGAAGGCGCTGCGACCACACCGGCGGCTTTGACCGTCGGATCCGACGCACAGGTATGGGTCAGCAGATCGGAAAACACATCCGCGCGTAATTGGCTCAGTGTCCGCTGCTCATCCGGGCACTGCAGGGCTCTTGCTGTCAGGTCGATGCGGTGCTCAATCCCGTAGGCCTCCTCCGCCGGCAGGTAGGCGCTCAACCAGGCCATGCCGTCACGGTCGGGCTCCACCAGAACGGAACGGTCGCGAACCTTCCTTTCCCGCCGTTTCCCTACCGACTCCGGATGCAGTTCCTCACGCAGACGCCGCGCCCGGTGGCCCAACTTCGCAACCGTTGTTCCCCGAGCAACCTCCAGCAGCTGGTCCTCAAAGTCCGGGATCTCATCCTCGGGAACACCGCAACACTCCTGCGACACAGCCACAGCATGCCGCCGCGAAATCTTCCCCAGCTGAAGCGCTTCCACGGTGGAGGGGAAGAAATTCACCAGCAGCTTCGACTGGTCGACGAGCTTCCCTGCCGAACCATCCGGAATCCGTAGCACCGAACCGATTTCAGCCGCCGCAAGGCTCTCCCCATATTCCTGTGCAACAAGGCCGCCGTACCCATCCGCGGCAAGGGCACCCACTGTGAGTTCGGCGATGCGGGTCAGCAGTTTCGCCTCCTGTGCGTCAACCCATGCCCGGAGGGACGCGAGTTCCCCCAGACATTCCAGCGACGCCTCAAGATCCCGGTGGGTCACGGGATGGTGAGTCAGTTGCCCCACCAACGGGCCCATGACTGAGTCAGACGCCCACAGCGCCGTCTCCTCAGAGACCCAGGTTGAGTGCTTCCCCGCCATGAACCAATACCATCATCTGCCTACGACATTTTCGGCGGCACCAGAACCGGCGCCGACCGGCATCGGAACCGGCACCCAGAACCGGCGCCCGGAGTGAACTCAAAAAGCGAGGCAGGACCCACGGCCGCGTCCAGGGCCAGCCCCGAAGCAAGACGCAACGCGAAGAAAGAACCCGAACCCCTACTTCCCAAACGAAGCGAACATCCGGCCCTCGGGGTCAAGCGTCTTCAGGAGCTGCGTCGTAATGTCGGACAGCTGCGACACCTGCTCCGGCGTGAGCTGGTCGAACACCATCCCCCGCACAAACTCGACGTGACCCGGCGCCGCACCCACAAGCTTGGTCCAGCCCGCCTCGGTGAGCGTCACGTTTTTGGCCCTCCGGTCCTCGCTGCACTCGCTCCGCTCCACCAGCGCCTTCTTCTCCAGGCCCGTCAGCACCCGGGAAATCCGGGGAAGCGTTGCATTGGTCTGGGAGGCAAGCGCCGTGATCCGAAGGGTACGTCCCGGCACCTCGGACAGCGAGGCCAGCACAAAGTACTCGAAGTGCGTGAGGTCCTCGTCGCGGGTCAACTGCCCGTCGAGCGCCGCCGGCAGCAGCTCGAGCACAGCCGCCATCCGCTTCCATACATCCTGTTCTTCCCTGCTGAGCCATCGCGTCATAGCTTCATTCTACGTAACGCTTGCAACTACAACTAATCGGTGCTAACTTATTAGTTGTACCCGCAAGCAATTCCCACAAAGGAGCTCCACATGACTTCGTTCACCATCTTCGGCAAGGGCAACATGGGCAGCGCCATTGCAAGCGTTGTTGCAGCCGGCGGCTCGTCCGTCGAGCACATCGACTCTTCCAGCACCGGCGCCACCGTCAACGGCGACGTCGTCGTTCTGGCTGTCCCCTACCCCGCCCTCAAAGACATCACCGCACAGTACGGTGAGCAGCTCGCCGGCAAAATCGTCGTCGACATCACCAACCCGCTGAACTTCGAAACCTTCGATTCCCTCGTGGTCCCGTCCGACAGCTCCGCCGCCGCTGAACTGGCGTCCGCACTGCCGTCGTCGAAGGTTCTCAAGGCCTTCAACACCAACTTCGCCGCAACCCTCGGCTCCAAGACCGTCGGCCAGAACCAGACCACCGTGCTCATCGCCGGTGACGACGCCGACGCCAAGAACACCCTCGCCGACGCTGTCAAAGCAGGCGGCGTGGACGCGGTCGACGCCGGATCACTGGCCCGCGCACGCGAGCTCGAAGCCATCGGCTTCCTGCAGCTGACCCTCGCCGCCGGCGAGAAGATCCAGTGGACCAGCGGCTTCGCCCTCGTCCGCTAAGCATTCACAGGACACACACGTACGACGGCGGTGCCCGCCAACCAGAGGCACCGCCACCCAGACCCCGAAACGGATCCTTATGAAGAACGCCACCCTGACCACCACCGCCCGTACCGTTCTCCGCGTCGTCGTCGGCTTCCTTTTCGCCGCACACGGCTGGCAGAAGTACAACGAATGGACCATCGCCGGCACCACCGCCGCGTTCGGCGACATGGGAATCCCCATGGCCGACATTGCAGCACCCTTTATTGCAACGCTGGAGCTGGTCGGCGGTATCGCGCTGATCCTCGGCCTGCTGACCCGCCCGGTGGCAGTCCTGCTGACACTCGACATGCTGGGCGCCCTGGTCCTGGTGCACCTCTCGGCCGGCATCTTTGTCTCCAACAACGGCTATGAGCTTGTACTGCTGCTTGGTGCCGCTGCACTGGCCCTCGCGCTGGTCGGACCAGGCCGCGCCTCCGCCGACTACGCCCTGTTCGGCCGCCGCGACTCACGGGTGAGCGTGCTCGCGTAACGCAGGGAGTAACCGAAAGGGAGGGAGCCTCGACGAGGTTCCCTCCCTTTTTTGTGCGTGCGGCGGCGCTCCTTTTGCAACCCGACCACCAAACATTGTTGAACAATCCAGCGTCATGAGGCATGCTGAGTGGACCACATAAACGAGACGAGGATCACTTATGGCTTACATCGACCTCAACAGCGACGTCGGCGAGTCCTTCGGCAACTGGACCATGGGCGACGACGCCGCCATCTTCCGCTCCGTCTCGAGCGCCAACGTGGCGTGCGGCTTCCACGCCGGCGACCCCTCCACCATCGCCC
>NZ_KI914616.1:76421-78323 GCF_000520475.1 Arthrobacter sp. 35/47 | reverse complement strand
CCTCCACCATCGCCCAGACCTGCCGCGACGCCGTCGCCGCCGGCGTCACCATCGGCGCACACGTGGGCTACCGCGACCTCGCCGGCTTCGGACGCCGCTTTCTCGACTGCTCCCCCACAGAACTGGCCGACGACGTCCTGTACCAGATCGGCGCCCTCGACGCGATCGCCCGGGCAGCCGGCGGAACCATCCGCTACGTGAAACCGCACGGCGCCCTCTACAACACCATCGTCACCCACGAGGTCCAGGCCCAGGCCGTGGTCGACGCCGTCAAAGCCTTCGGCGGCGACCTTCCGATGCTCCTCCTGCCGGGCTCAGTGGCACTCAGCAAAGCCGAAGCCGCCGGCCTCCGCGGAGTCTCCGAAGCCTTCGCCGACCGCGCCTACAACCCCGACGGCACCCTCGTCTCCCGCCGCGAACCCGACGCCGTCCTCCACGATGAGGACGCCGTCGCCGCCAACATGGTCCGCCTCGCCACCGAAGGCACTCTCATCGCCCGCGACGGCTCCACCATCAGGACCTCAGCCGAAAGCATCTGCCTTCACGGCGACACTGACGGAGCCGTGGCGATGTCCGCCGCCGTGCGCCGCGAACTCGAGGCCGCCGGCGTCAGCATCCGGAGCTTCGTGTGAGTCCTGGGATTCAGCGGAAGGACATGCTGAAAGATGTTCATTGGGCCGGACCGCGCGCACTGCTGATCGAACTTGCCTCGCTCGATTCCGTGCTCGCCGTCCATGCCCACCTGGTGCAGCATCCGCTGAAGGGCCAGGTGGACGTGCTAGCCGCAGCACAGACGGTCCTGGCCGTCTTCGATTCCCGCACCAGCGCCCGCACCGCACGGACCTCGATCGCCGCACTCGATCCCAGCCCGTCGGAGGACACCCTGATGACGGGCGATCCGGTCCGGATCGAAGTGGTGTACGACGGCGATGACCTCACCGACGTCGGCGACCTCACCAGCCTCGGCGCGGACGGCGTCATCAAGGCCCATACCGGCCAGCTGTGGACCGCTGCGTTCGGCGGCTTTGCGCCCGGCTTCGCCTACCTCGTCGGCGAAAACGAGTCACTCAACGTCCCGCGCCGGGACACCCCACGCACCGCCGTGCCCGCCGGATCGGTGGCGCTGGCAGGCAACTTCTCCGCCGTCTACCCGCGCCGCTCCCCCGGCGGCTGGCAGCTCATCGGCCGCACCCCCGCCCGCATGTGGGACCTCGACCGCGACGAGCCCGCCCTCCTCCGCCCCGGCACTACGGTGCAGTACGTCGCCGTGCGGGAGATCATCGAGGTCGCTGACAGCTCAACGGAGAACGACGACGGCGCCCGCCCCACCGCCGCCGCCTCACCGTCCCTTGAGGTACTTTCACCCGGTCCCCAGAGCCTGATCCAGGACCTTGGCCGGCCGGGACTCAGCGACCTCGGCGTCTCTGTCTCCGGAGCCGCAGACGTCTCCAGCACCCGCCAGGCCAACCGTCTGGTCGGCAATGAGCCGGGGGACGCCGTCATCGAAACCGTCCTTGGCGGCCTCTCGGTGAAGGCGCACGGCGAGCTGACGCTGGCCCTCGCGGGCGCACCCGCACCCGCCGAGATCCACAGCGACACCGGCAACCGGCCGGCCCCGATGTACGCACCGTTCGCCCTGCACGACGGCGAAAGCCTGTACCTCGAGATGCCCGAGGGGGGCCTGCGCACGTATCTGGCGGTCCGCGGCGGAATCAACGTCCCGCCCGTCCTCGGCAGCCGCGCGACCGACCTGATGTCCGGCATCGGACCCGCACCCCTCACGCAGGGGACGGTACTCCCGATCTGCGGCGTCAAGCACGACCTCCCCCACGTTGAGTTGGCAGCGTCCGGGCGGCGCTGCCGCTCCGTGGGGGTTCGAGAATCTATTCACGTGTCAGGACA
>NZ_KI914616.1:74266-76321 GCF_000520475.1 Arthrobacter sp. 35/47 | reverse complement strand
CCCCCGAGCCTTCGACGCTGCCGGGAGAGCTCCTGGAGCCCAACGCGAACAAACCTGTGCAGCTGCGGATCACCGCCGGCCCGCGCCAGGACTGGTTCACGCCCGAATCACAGGCTGCACTCACCGCGCAGGACTGGTCCGTCACCGCCGAGTCCAACCGGATCGGCGTGCGCCTGGCAGTAACAGACGGACAGCCCCTCGAAAGGGCACGGACCGACGAACTCCCCAGCGAAGGCGTGGTGGCGGGCTCACTGCAGGTGCCGCCGTCGGGCCTTCCCGTCCTGTTCCTGGCCGATCACCCGGTGACGGGCGGGTACCCAGTGGTCGCCGTCGTCGTACCGGAGGATCTGCCCATCGCCGCCCAGCTGCCGCCGGGCACCACTATTCGTTTCGTCGAGGTCAGCCCCGAGACGCTCCAGCCGACCGCCGCCCAATGAACGCGAAGGAAGCCGCCATGAAGAAGATCCTGATCGCCAACCGCGGCGAAATCGCCGTCCGGATTGCCCGGGCTTGCACCGATGCGGAACTGGCATCCGTGGCGGTGTATTCGGACCCGGATGCCGACGCGCTGCACGTCCGCCTCAGCGACGAGGCCTACGCACTGGGCGGTTCCGCGAGCGCGGACACGTACCTGAACATCCCCAAACTGCTCGACGTCGCAGCACGGGCCGGTGCCGATGCAGTCCATCCCGGCTACGGTTTCCTCTCCGAAAACGCCGACTTCGCCGAGGCGGTGCAGGGCGCCGGGCTCACCTGGATCGGCCCGTCGCCGGACGCGATCCGCAGCCTGGGCAACAAGGTCACCGCCCGTGAGATCGCAGTCCGGGCGGGTGCCCCGCTGGTCCCGGGCACGGACGGACCGGTCGCCGACGCCGATGAAGTCCGCGCCTTCGCCGAGGAACACGGCGTCCCCGTGGCCATCAAGGCGGCGTTCGGCGGCGGCGGGCGCGGGCTGAAGATCGCCCACCGGCTCGAGGACATTGATGACGCCTTCGACTCGGCGGTACGCGAGGCCACCATGGCGTTCGGGCGCGGCGAGTGCTTCGTCGAACGGTTCCTCGACAAGCCCCGGCACGTCGAGGCGCAGGTGCTCGCGGATACGCACGGGAACGTTGTGGTGGTGGGTACCCGCGACTGCTCGCTGCAGCGCCGCAACCAGAAACTCGTGGAGGAGGCCCCCGCGCCGTTCCTGACCGACGAGCAGCGCACCCGCATCCACGAATCGGCGCGCGCCATCTGCCGCGAGGCCGGTTACACCGGTGCCGGCACGGTCGAGTACCTGGTGGCGCCCGACGGCGTGATCTCCTTCCTCGAGGTCAACACGCGCCTGCAGGTGGAGCACCCGGTGACCGAGGAAACCTCCGGCGTGGACCTGGTGCGCGAACAGTTCCGCATCGCCGCCGGCCTGCCGCTGTCCATCACCGAGGATCCCGTGCCGCACGGCCACGCCATCGAATTCCGGCTCAACGCCGAGGACGCCGGCCGTGGCTTCCTCCCCTCACCGGGACCGGTGGACGTGTTCGAGGCACCCACCGGCGCCGGAATCCGCGTCGACACCGGCGTCCGTTCCGGATCCAGCATCCCCGCCGAGTACGACTCCCTGATGGCCAAGCTGATCGTCCACGGCGAGGACCGCGCCCAGGCCCTGCGCCGTGCCCGCACAGCGCTTGATGAACTCCGCATCGAGGGCGTCCCCACAGTGGTCCCGTTCCACCGCGCCGTGGTGCGCGACCCCGATTTCACGCAGCCCGACCGGCTCGGCGTCTACACCACGTGGATCGAGTCCGAGTTCGCCGCACGCCTCGAGGCCTCGTTGCGCAGCGGTATCGCCGGACCGGTGGCCCGCCGCGAAACGCTCACCGTCGAGCTTGACGGCAAGGCCGTCCAGTTGGGACTGCCGGCGCAGGTGTTCAACGCTCTGATGACCGGCGGAAGTGGCGCCGCGCCGTCGTCGTCGTCTCAGGAAACACAGCACGACGACGGCGCAGTCACCGCCCCGATGGGCGGCAACCTCGTGAAGTGGCTGGCCGACGACGGCGTCCAGGTGAGAGCCGG
>NZ_KI914616.1:66113-74166 GCF_000520475.1 Arthrobacter sp. 35/47 | reverse complement strand
CGGCGTCCAGGTGAGCGCCGGCCAGCCCCTCGCCGTGCTGGAGGCGATGAAGATGGAGACGGTGGTTTCTGCCTCCTCCGCCGGCACCTTCCGGTGCGGGGAGCAGCAGCCGGGTGCCGCCGTCGTACGCGGTGAAGTTCTGGGTACCGTTGCTTCATGAGCACTGAAGTGGAGCGGCAGGCTGAGCACGCACATACGACGGCGTGGATCGCCTCGGTGCTGCGGGGGCGGATCGCGGCGGGGCAGCTGACGCCCGGGTCCAAGCTGTCGGAGCAGTCGCTGTCCGCGTCGCTGGGGGTGTCCCGGAATACGCTGCGGCAGGCGTTCACCACGCTGGCGGGCGAGTCGATCGTGACGCGGATCCCGAACCGGGGCGTTTTTGTCGCGTCCCCGGGCGTCGAAGAGGTGCGGGAGATCTATCGGGTGCGCCGGACCATCGAACCCGCGGCCGTGCTGTGGGGGCGGCCGTCCATCGAGGAGCTCGACGCAATGGAAGCCATCATCCGGCGCGCCCGGGTCGCGCGGGACGCCGGCTCGGTGCCCGACATGGCCAACGCCAACCAGGCGTTCCACGAGGCCGTGGTGGCGCTGACGGGGAGTGAGTCGCTGCGGGAGCTGATGGACCGGGTGCTCGCGGAGATGCGGCTGGTGTTCCATGCCATGGCGTCCGCACCGGACTTCCACACCTATTACGTTGACCGCAACGCGCAGCTGGTGAAGCGGCTGCGCGCGGGTGAGAACGAGTTGGCGGCGGCGGAGCTGCGCGGGTACCTCGACGCCGCCGAAGCCGAGCTGCTTGCCCACCTTGAAGGGTAACGCCCCCTGAAACCCCCGAGGGGGTAACGCCTCCCGAACCCCCCGGGCCGTCGAACGCCGGCCGTCTGGAACCTCGGGGATTCCGCCCCTACGCCCTACCTCCGGAACTTTTGCGCACGACTGGTGGCCCCGACGGCGTCGGAGTCACCAAACGTGCGCAAAAGTTCCCAGGGAAGGGGCGCTCAGGGCACCAGGTAGTCGCTGTCCCGTGCGTCGGTGATCAGCATGTGCCCGGGTGCATGGCCGATCGCCAGCGGCGGACGTGAACGCATCACCGCCGCCTGCGGGGTCACGCCGCAGGCCCAGAACACCGGCAGGTGACCCTCCGGAATGCGGACGGCCTCACCGAAGTCCGGCGTCCCGAGGTCGCTGATGCCCAGCTCGTCCGGGTTGCCGATGTGCACCGGTGCGCCGTGGACCGCCGGATAGCGGGAGGTGATGCGGACGGCGTCGGCTACCTGGGCTGCAGGAACCGGACGCATGGACACCACCAGCGGGCCGGACATGGCGCCGGCCGGCGCGCACTCACGGTTGGTCCGGAACATGGGCACGTTCACGCCCTGGTCAATGTGCGCAATCCGGACGCCGCCGTCCTGCAGTGCGGCCTCGAAGGTGAAGGAGCAGCCGATCAGGAAAGTGACCAGATCGTCGCGCCAGTGGCCGGTGATGTCCGTCGGTTCGTCGACCTTTTCGCCGTCGCGGTACACCGTGTACTTCGGGACATCGGTGCGGATGTCACCGCCGGCAAGCAGCGGCCCGGCGGTCTCCCCCGGCTCGAGCACACCCAGGATGGGACACGACTTGGGGTTCCGCTGGGCGAACAGGAGGAAGTTGAACGCCTGTGCGCGCGGGATCGCCAGCACGTTGGCCTGCGCATACCCACGGGACCAGCCCGACGTCGGCTCCAGCAGTCCGTCGCGGAAGGCCGCCCGTGCCTCGGCCGGGGTCGCAGCGCCGCGATCGGCGATGCGGCTCATGCCGACCACAGCTGCGCCAGTCCCAGAACCGAGTTCCAGCCTAGGAACAGGGTCAGCAGCCAGGTCACCACACCGACAATGAGCAGCCACTTCGGGTAGTCGTAGCCGTTCATCAGGTCGCGGCGCCGCCAGGCCACCCAGAGGAGTACCCCGAAGCCGACCGGAAGGATGAGCCCGTTGAACGCACCGGCGAAGATCAGCAGCTGCTGCGGTGCCTGGCCGAGGACGAGGTACATGGTTGCGCAGAAGGCAATGAAGACGACGGTGATGAGGTTCCGCTTACGCTCCGCGGTCTTGGAGGACGTGATGAAGGAGACCGAGGTGAACGAGGCGCCGATCACCGAGGTGATGGCTGCGGCCCAGAGGACGATGCCGAACATCCGCATCCCGATTTCGCCCGCAGCGGCTCCGAACGCCTCAGCTGCCATATTGTCGCTGCTCAGCACGGTGCCGCCGGCCACCACTCCGAGGATCGCCAGGAAGAGCAGGACCCGCATGACGCCGGTGACAATGATGCCGATCACCGAGCTGCGGGTGATCTGCCGGACGTGTTCAACGCCGGTGGCACCGGAGTCCAGCATGCGGTGCGCGCCGGCGTAGGTGATGTACCCGCCCACCGTGCCGCCCACCAGGGTGGTGATGATGAGGAAGTCGACCTGCTCCGGAAGGAAGGTGTTCTTGAGCGCGTCACCGAG
Organism: Arthrobacter sp. 35/47; assembly: GCF_000520475.1. Taxonomy (NCBI): domain Bacteria; kingdom Bacillati; phylum Actinomycetota; class Actinomycetes; order Micrococcales; family Micrococcaceae; genus Arthrobacter; species Arthrobacter sp. 35/47. The sequence goes on along the minus strand of NZ_KI914616.1, from coordinate 71,678 downwards.
CGGCGGAGCGGCGACGATGGCCACGTAGATCATCAGCAGGATCATCACGGCGCCGAGCATCACGACGATCCGGTCCAGCGCCATGCCGGCCCGCTTACTCAGGAAGATCAGGATGGCCACGAACGCGGACACCGCGCCGCCGATCTTCGGATCGACGCCGAGCATTGCGTTGGCGCCGAGGCCGGTACCGGCGATGTTGCCGATATTGAAGACCACACCGCCCAGGAACACCAGACCGGCCAGGAAGTAACCGACGCCGGGAATCACCCGGTTGCCAAGCTCCTGGGCGCGCAGCCCGGAGACGCCGATGACGCGCCAGACGTTCATCTGGACGGCGATGTCGATGAGGATGGAGGCGAGGATCGCGAAGGCGAACGCCGCACCAAGCTGGGCCGTGAAGACCGTGGTCTGGGTGATGAAGCCGGGACCGATGGCGCTGGTGGCCATCAGGAACATTGCACCCAGCAGGGCTGTCCGCCGCGCCGAGGAGGTCATTTCGAGTTTGGTGCTGCCTTCTGTCATGGGTCCGTCCGTAACGTCGGGGTGACTGGAGTCACAATTATCGTCCCCAGTGACGATACAGGTTGTTGAACAATGTTGGCAAGGGATTGTTCAACAACTTTAAAAGACAGGAAGAACGACGGCGACGGCGGGCTGGTGCCCTGTTGTCGCCAGAGCTCTCTTGTTACACCCGCGAGCGGCCAAACAGTCGGCCAAGCCAACTGGTACCCGCGGAACCTTTTTCGCGGGTGGTGCCGCGCGGATTGACGGTCGAGCAGGTGCAGCGCTCGCTGTTGGGCACGCTCCGCATGACCTGGTCGACGTGGTTGCCGCAGCCACTCCAGGTGGTCTTGCGGCAATACATGCACGTGGTGGTCCGGCACATTGTGGTTCCTTTCGTTGATGCAGACTTTCCTTGACCACTATACCCCTAGGGGTATTTACATCCAATCCAAGGGGGCTTGCATGGATACCCCCCTAGGTATTATGGTGAATGTCAGAGCGATACCCCCCTAGGTATCAGAACCGGACAAACGGAAGGACGATCATGCTTCTCGAACGTATCTATGATGAGGATCTTGCCCAGGCCAGCTACTTCATCGGCTGCCAGGCCAAGGGCGAGGCTGTGGTGGTGGACGCCCGCCGGGACATCGCCCCGTACCAGGAGCTGGCGGCGGCCAACGGAATGAAGATCGTTGCGGTCACCGAAACGCACATCCACGCCGACTACCTTTCCGGCACGCGGGAGCTGGCCGAGGCCACCGGCGCCGCGATGTACGTTTCCGGTGAGGGCGGCGAGGACTGGCAGTACGGCTTCGACGCTGAGCGGCTCTACGACGGCAGCACCATCACCTCGGGAAACATCACCATCAAGGCCGTGCACACTCCCGGGCACACCCCGGAACACCTTGCGTTCCTGATCACCGACGGCGCGTTCAGCGACCAGCCCGGCTACCTGCTCTCGGGCGACTTCGTCTTCTCGGGCGATCTCGGCCGGCCTGACCTGTTGGATGAGGCTGCCGGCGGACAGGACACCCGCTTTGTCGGCGCGAAGCAGCTCTTCGCCAGCCTGCGGGAAAAGTTCCTGACCCTGCCCGACCACGTGCAGGTCTACCCCGGCCACGGTTCCGGCAGCGCCTGCGGCAAGGCCCTCGGCGCGATCCCTTCCACGACGGTGGGCTACGAACGCCTCTATGCCTGGTGGGGGCCCTACCTGGCAGCCAATGACGAGGAAGGCTTCGTCCGCGAACTCCTCGACGGCCAGCCCGACGCCCACGCCTACTTCGGGCGCATGAAGCGACAGAACCGCCTCGGCCCGGACGTAACGGGCCCCCGCGGTGAACTGCCGGAACTGGACAACGCTTCACTTGCCGGCGACCTCGCCGCTGACAAGGTCACTTTCGTTGACACCCGCCCCAACGGCCAGGTGCACCAGGGAACCGTCACCGGCGCCCTGAACATCCCCGCCGGTAACAAGGTGGCCAGCTTCGGCGCCTGGGCCTACGACCCGGAAACCGATGACCGGCCGCTGGTCCTGCTGGCCCCGGACCAGGAATCGGCCCAGGAGATGTGGGATCACCTGGTGCGCGTCGGTATCGACAACGTCACCGGGTTCACACCCACCCTCGACGGACTGCCGATCACCACACCGAAGGTACTCGCACCAGCTGACCTCGAGAATTTCAGGCCTGCACTGCTGCTCGATGTGCGGAACAAGACCGAACACGCCGCCGGCAACATCCCGGGTTCAGCGCAACTCAGCGCCGGCCGGGTCCTCTGGCACCAGGACCAGCTCCCCTCCGAGGGCACCATCGTGACCTACTGCCAGAGCGGAGTCCGGAACTCCGTCGCAGCCAGCGCCCTGCGCCGCGCCGGGTACGACGTCGTCGAACTCGACGGCAGCTACGCAGGCTGGGAAGCATGGAACGCCTCCCAGGAAACATCCTCCGTCAGCTAACCAGCCCGACCCCACCGACAGGCAATGGGTCCGCTGCTTCATGCGCGGGCCCATTGCCGTGCCCACCCCGACAACCCCTGGAGGACTGGATGACCCGCAATGAACTGGCCGGGACGGCCACACTCGGCTTAAGAGCCAACGCTGCCCAGTTCGCCCTGCTGGTCACCGTGAACGCACTGGTGGGAGGTGTGGTCGGCCAGCAGCAGACGGTGCTGCCTCTGCTCGCCGCCGACGACTTCGGCCTGACCGGCTACACGGTCATCTTCACCTACATCGCCGCCTTCGGCATCACCAAGGCAGCCAGCAACTACGCCGCCGGAATCCTCGCTGACAGGCTCGGACGTAAACCCGTCCTCCTGATCGGCTGGCTTTTTGCCGTGCCGGTCCCCGTGATGCTCATCCTGGCTCCGGACTGGGGTTGGGTGGTCGCTGCGAACGTCCTGTTGGGCATCAACCAGGGACTGACCTGGTCAACCACGGTCGTGATGAAAATAGATCTGGTCGGCCCCGATAAACGCGGACTCGCCATGGGACTCAATGAAGCCGCCGGCTACGGCGCCGTGGCCATTACATCCCTACTGGCCGGGCACCTCGCCGCCACCTACGGCCTACGCCCGGCACCGTTCCTGCTCGGCGCAGCCTACGTGGCCCTGGGACTCACGCTCTCCGCGCTGCTGGTGAGGGAAACCCAGGGCCATGCCACCCTCGAACAGCACCACCGCACCCCCCACCCACTATTGCGTGAGGGCACTGCACTGAGTAGTAGGACCATCTTCGCGCTGAGCACCTGGCGCGAACCGGCGCTGGCCTCCGCGAGCCAGGCCGGACTGGTCAACAACCTGAACTTCGGTCTCGCCTGGGGTTTGTTTCCGCTCCTGTTCGCAACAGCCGACCTGTCGCTGGGACAGATTTCGCTCCTCTTCGCGCTCTATCCGGGTGTCTGGGGTGTGGGTCAGCTGGCGACCGGCGCACTCTCGGACCGCTACGGCCGCAAACGCCTCATTACCGCAGGCATGGGGCTTCAGTCCGCGGCGCTCGCCGTCATCGCACTCGCCGGCACATTTCCGGGCTGGGCAGTCGGCACCATACTGCTGGGCGCAGGCACCGCCATGGTGTACCCGACGCTGCTGGCGGCCATCGGAGATGTCGCCGAACCGGCCTGGAGGGGACGCGCGGTAGGCATCTACCGGCTCTGGCGGGACCTTGGCTACGCCTTCGGCGCCGTCATCGGCGGAATCATGGCAGATGTCGCGGGCCTGCACGCAGCAGTATGGGCTGCCGCGGCCCTCAGTGCCGCCGCAGCCCTCGTGGTTGCTCTCCGCATGTATGAAACCCACGCGACGGCGCAGTAGTCACTCGCCGCCGAGCGGGAACAGGTGAGGCTCAAGCCAGTGCGAGGAAGAGTTTCTCCAGATCCTTCTTGTCCATGGTGTTGCCGCCCTCGGCCATGCACTGTTCGAGGCCCGAGGAGATGATCGCGAACCCGGCGCGGTCCAGCGCCTTGGACACGGCCGCGAGCTGGGTCACGACGTCCTTGCAGTCCCGACCCTCCTCGAGCATGCGCGTGACCGCCGTCAGCTGCCCCGTGGCGCGCTTGAGCCGGTTGATGACCGGCGTGAGTTCAGTGGTGTCGAGCTGCACAAGATCCTCCTGGAAGACGAATTACCTTCCCCAAGTATATACCCCCTAGGGTTTGTTGCATACCCCCTGGGGTATGTGGCAGGATTGATGACGACAGTTCAACCCGCTGACATTCGAAAGGGAAACCCTTGGCTTCCAACACCTCCACCGTGACCGCCCTCGATCCTGAAACCCTGCGGGACTGGATCACCCGGCATGAGGACCTGATCATCGTTGATGTGCGCTCCGCCGCAGAGTTCGAGACCATGCACATCCGCGGCTCCTACAACGTTCCGCTTCCCCTGCTCTCCGAGCACACCGATGAGCTGGCCGAACGGCTGGGGCAGCGGGTTGTCCTGGTCTGCCAGTCCGGCGTCCGCGCCGAGCAGGCACGCCAGCGCCTGGACGGCGTCGGCATCGATACGGCGCTGATCCTGACCGGAGGCGTGCCCGGCTTCGCCGCTGCCGGCGGCGACGTTGTCCGCGGAGCCCAGCGCTGGGATCTGGAACGCCAGGTGCGCCTCACCGCCGGATCCCTCGTGCTCGCCGGACTGCTGGCCGGCAAGCTCGTCTCACCGAAGCTGCGCCTGCTGGCCGGAGCAATCGGCACCGGACTGACGTTCTCCGCAGCCACCAATACCTGCGCCATGGGCAACGCCCTGTCGAAGATGCCGTGGAACAAAACCGCCAGCGAACCCACCGCCGCTGCCGCGATCAACCAGATCCCTACCGGCAGCTGACAAGGACTCCGGGTGCCCTGCCTGTCCCCCATCGGGCAGGGCATCCGGTCCACCCATACAAAGCCCCACCTCTGCCGAAAGGACACCACCCCATGAGCGTTGCTCTGCTCGCGACCGTACTCCTCTCAGTGGTCATCGGTCTTTCGCTCGGCCTGCTCGGCGGAGGCGGATCCATCCTGACCGTACCGATCCTCACCTACGTCGCCGGACTCGACGCCAAGGAAGCCATCGCCGCCTCGCTCTTCGTGGTCGGCGTGACCTCCGCCGTCAGCGCCATCGACCACGCCCGCAAAGGCCGCGTGAAATGGCGCACCGGCCTCATCTTCGGCGCCGCCGGAATGGCCGGCGCCTTCGGCGGCGGCCTCCTCGGCGGACGTATCCCCGGCACCATCCTCATCATCGCCTTCGCCCTGATGATGATCGCCACTTCCATCGCCATGATCCGCGGCCGGAAAAACAAGGCGCCAGCCACCACCCACAACGGGGAACTACCCATCGGCAAGGTCATCATCGAAGGGCTCATCGTCGGGCTCGTCACCGGACTGGTCGGCGCAGGCGGCGGCTTCCTCGTAGTCCCCGCGCTGGCACTCCTCGGCGGACTCTCCATGCCCATCGCCGTCGGAACCTCACTGGTGGTGATCGCCATGAAATCGTTCGCCGGGCTCGCCGGCTATCTCACCACCGTGAGCCTCGACTGGGGCCTCGTCGCCGCAGTCACGGCAGCCGCCGTCGTCGGCTCCCTCATCG
>NZ_KI914616.1:51407-66013 GCF_000520475.1 Arthrobacter sp. 35/47 | reverse complement strand
GGCTCCCTCATCGGCGCCCGCCTCGCCGGCCGCATCCCGGAAGCAGCACTCCGGAAGGGTTTCGGGATCTTTGTTCTCGTCATGGGCGTCTTCGTCCTCGTCCAGGAACTCCCCGCCCCCTGGGGAACCGCCCTCGCCATCACCGCCGGCGTCCTCGCCGTCACCGCAGCAGCCTGCTGGTTCCTCATCCCCCGCTGCCCGCTGCGCACCGGGGGAACGACGGCGGGACGCAGGTCCGCCTCCGCCGCGCCTGCGTGAGGGGCGCCATCGCATTACCGGCTGGATCTTCGCCCGAAGCTCAGGTCCACGACATCGACTCCCCAGTTCGTCCGCTCAGCCCTACCAGCATGGTCCGGTTGCGTGCACCCGTCTTGCGGAGAATAGAGCCCACATGCTTCTCGACCGTCTTGACGGAGATCTGCAGCTCACGGGCAACCTGCTTGTCAGCCATTCCGCGGATAACCATGGAGCAGACCTCCTGTTCACGGGAAGTCAGCTTCTCGGCGTCGTTCTCCGTTGACGAATCAAGGAGCCGATCGAACACTTCCCCTTCCAACAGCGCCTGCCCCTGTCCGGCTGCGACAATGGTTCGCGCGATGGAGTCGCCGTTCGCCCGGCGGTTGATGAAGCCGCGAACACCCGCCTGTTTCGCCGATCGCACCTGGTCCACGGTCGGATTGTCGGTCAGCACTACGACTACTGCTGCGGGATCCAACTCCCGCATCCGCCCGACAAGTCCGGGGTCTGCGTGCACCATGTCGAGGTCCATCAGCACAACGTCGGGCCGCAGCAGTTCGTACGCTTCAAGCATCTGGTCCGGGGAATGAACTTCGGCTCCCACCTGGATGGCCGGTTCAGCGATACCCAGGAGCCTCGCAAGTCCCGCGCTCACCACAGGGGCATCGTGGGCGATAAGGATGCGCCAGCGCGGTTCATGGTCTGCTTCCCTGTCCGGGGTTCTATGCGGAAGCACGGCTTTGATGGTGGTTCCCCAACCCGGAACGCTCTCGATCTGCAGCTTGCCGCCGAGGTGTACGGCCCGCGATGTCATACCGTGCAGGCCAAGACAGCTGGTGGGCAACGCGGAATGGTCACCGTGGGCTGCTGCCGGGTCGAATCCCCTGCCGTTGTCCTCAATGACAAGTGACATGGAGGAGTTATCGTAGATCAGCCCGGCACGTACCGTTGAGGCGCGTGCATGCGTGACCACGTTGTTGAGTGCTTCCTGGACAATCTTGAATGCCTGGTGCTCCACTTCGGGCGTGATGACGGGCTGCTCGCCGATAAGCGTGAGCCGTGTTTCCGCCCCGCTCATGGCTTCAACCCAGGAAAGCTCGGCCCGGATTGCATCCTCAAGCGATCTACCGGCCAACGACGACGGTCCCAGTCCGAGCGCTGTCCGCCGCGTCTCAGCCAATGCATCGTGTGCAACAGTTCTGGCCGTACTGATGTGGACAGACACTTTGCGCAATTCCGAAGCCGGAATTTCCGCAGCGCCTGCCAGAGCCTCTTCTGCACCGTCCAGGTTGAGCAGGAGTGAAGTCAGTGAACGTCCCAGCGTTTCGTGTACATCCCGGACCGCACGTTCCCGTTCCGCAGCGACGGCCGCCTCCCGCTCTCGGGCTGCAGCCTTCGCGTGCAGTTCGTAGTTCGCCAGCGCAATGGCGGCATGATTGGCGAACAGTTCGGCGAGCCGGGCCTCGTCGCGTGTGAAGGTGCGGTCGCTGTCAGGGCTGAAGACGATGAAGGCGCCGACGATCTGCTGATCCCACTGGATGGGGACACCGATTACGGCGCAGTCCCAGCGCGGGTCGCTCGCAGCGATGTGGCCGCGCTCGATCTCCGAATAGGCGCCGAGGACTACGGTGGACCTGCTCCCGACGACCCTGCCGGTAAGCCCCTCGCCGAGTGAAAAGGTCTGGCCCTCCTGGCAACCGACACCGATATCCACCTTCTTGGTGTAGGTGCCCTTCTCCTCATCCACGAGGGCAATGGATCCGGACTGGCAGTGGAGGAGCGATGTAGCGTGTCCGAGGATGCGCTGAAGGAGCGTCTGCAGTTCAAAGCGCCCGGCCAGATCCCGCGCGATCCCCACCATGGAATCCAATTCCTCGGGAACGCCGACCGGCCGAAGGGAACTACCGTAAAACGAGACCGGATTGTGCGCGGCTGTATCCATAACGTCCTCTCTGACGCTCAATCCTTAGGGAACGGAACTACCGCTGCGGGTATTCCCCCATAGCTACGTTCGGGTTAATCCTCATTTTGCATGATTCCCGCCGGTGGTTGTGTTGAAGGTAGGGGAACTCTCCGCCATTTTCCGCAATCACCGTCGAGGAGGAACCACAGGATGCGTGACGCTCAATGACCCGTATCGGCATTTTGACCAGCGGCGGAGACTGCCCGGGACTGAACGCGGTGATTCGCGCATGCGTGCTGCGCGGCAGCCGGGATCACGGACACGAGTTCGTCGGCTTTCTCGACGGTTGGCGCGGACTGGTGGAAGCGGACTTCATCGACCTCGACTGGATGAGCGTGCGAGGCCTCGGGAAGCTTGGCGGGACCATTCTCGGAACGTCACGGACAAGCCCTTTCGGCGAGCGCGGTAAGAGCGGCGGCGTTGCCCACATCAAGGCAAACCTGCGTTCTGCGGGCGTGGATGCCCTGATCGTCATCGGTGGAGAAGGCACACTGACCGCGGCGAGGATACTCAGCGATTCCGGCGTCCAGATCGTCGGCGTGCCCAAAACCATCGACAACGATCTTTCGGCGACAGACTACTCCTTCGGTTTCCATACGGCAGTCGAGATCGCGACCGAGGCGATCGACCGGTTGAAGACCACAGGGGAATCCCACCACCGCTGCATGATCGCAGAGGTCATGGGCCGCAACACAGGCTGGATCGCCCTGTACGCAGGCATCGCCACCAGCGCCCACGCGATCCTCATTCCTGAACAGAGAGCCACCCTGGACCAGATCAGCGAGTGGGTACGGAAGCCTTTCGAACGCGGCCGCACCCCGCTGGTAGTCGTTGCGGAGGGCTTCGTATCGGCCGAGATGGCCCGGCCGCATTCCGAACGGGGGCTCGATGCGTTCAACCGGCCGAGGCTTGGCGGAATTGGCGAACGGCTTGCCCCGATCATCGAGGAACGGACCGGCATCGAAACGCGGTCCACCACCCTCGGGCACATCCAGCGCGGCGGAGCGCCGAGCGGAGCTGACCGTGTCCTCGCTACCCGTCTCGGCCGGGCAGCCGTGGATGCCGCCCATGACGGTGACTGGGGCACCATGGTCGCCAGCCGGGGAACTGACATTGTGCGGGTCAGCCTGGAAGAGTCAGTCGGGCGCCTCAAGACGGTTCCGCAGGAACGCTACGACGAAGCCTCGTTTCTCTTCGGATAGTGGGCCGGAAACAGCAGAGCCCGTCCGGTGGGGGTTGGACGGGCTCTGCTGTGGCTTTCAGCTGATCAGAACACGCGGATGGGGATCTCCGCGGGATCATTCAGGAGCTGCTCGATTTCGTCGTCGAGCTGGACCAGGGTGATGGAAGCGCCGGCCATGTCCAGGGAAGTGCAGTATTCACCAACATAGCTGCGGCCAACCGTGATGCCCTGTTCCGCGAGGCGCTTGTGGGCCTGTCCGTAGAGCAGGTAGAGCTCGCTGATCGGAGTTCCGCCGAGGCCGTTGACCATGAGAGCCACCCGGTCACCGTCTCCGAACGGGAGATCCTTGACGACCGGGTCAAGCAGTTCATCCACGATCTCGTTGGCCGGCATCATCTTGGCACGCCGGCGGCCGGGCTCACCGTGGATTCCGACGCCCATCTCGATCTCATCCTCGCCGAGTTCGAAGAGCGGGCTGCCCTTCGCCGGAGGGGTGCACGCAGTCAGTGCTACCCCCATGGTGCGGGTTACGGAGTTGACCTTCTCACCGATGCGGATGACCTCGTCGAGATCTGCTCCACGCTCCGCTGCGGCCGCGACGGCCTTGATGACGAAGAAGTTTCCTGCCACGCCGCGGCGACCGATCGTGTAGGTGGAATCCTCCACCGAGACGTCGTCATTGATGAAAAGGGTCTTGACGTTGATGCCTTCGGCGGCGGACATCTCCTGGGCCATTTCAAAGACCATCTTGTCGCCGGTGTAGTTATTGACCAGCAGCAGCACGCCCTTGGGCGAGGCGAGCATCTTGGTGGTCTCATACACGTAGTCAAACGGCGGTGCGGCGAAGACATCACCGGGGCACGCGGCATCGAGCATTCCCTTCCCGACGATCATGACGTGCGCGGGTTCGTGGCCGGAGCCGGAGCCCTGGACAATCGAGACCTTGTTCTCATCCGGGCCGTCCGCCCGCATGATGAGGTTGTATTCCGGGACGTACTTCAGGGTGTCCGGATTGGCCAGTGCAAGGCCTTCGAGCATCTCCGGGACAAACTGCTGCGGGTCATTGACGAACTTTTTCATGGGTACTCCACATCGTTGTGATGATTGATGAAAGGTGGACGAGAAGACTCAGCGGTTGGGCCATTCCGCAACGATGCGTTCGATAATGATCGCGACCGCCACGGCACCGGCGTCCGGTGAGCCGATGCTGCGCTCACCGCTGTAGCTGGCGCGGCCGCGCTTGGCTTCCAGGGTGCTGGTGGCGTCGGCGCATTCGCGAGCCGTCTTGGCGAAAGCTTCGCGCGCTTCCCCGGCACCTGCACCGGACTGGATCTGGCGCTCAAGCTCATCGGTGGCGGGGATCAGTGCATCCAGCAGCGTCTTGTCACCCAGGTCCGCGTTGCCACGCGCCTTGATTCCGTCGGTAGCGGCCCGCAGCATGGCCACGGCGGCGGTGCCGTCGACGGTTTCGTGGTTCTTCGCGGTCATGGACGCACGGAGGAAAGCTGTGCCCCACAGCGGGCCTGACGTTCCGCCGATCCGGCTGGAAATGGCCACCGCGACTTGCTGCAGGAAGGTAGCGACGTCATCACGCTTGAACGTTTCCCAGTCCGCGAGGACTTTCTCGAATCCGCGGGCGAGCGAGTAGCCGAGGTCACCGTCACCGACGACGGCGTCAAGGTCGCCGAATTCCTTCTCCCTGTCCACCGCCGTGCGGGCAAGTGTTCGGACAACGAATTCGACGTCGGCGAGATCTGTGGCGGTCATGATTTCTCCGGTGATATGGAAGCGGACGAGGATGAACGGAAAACGGGTTCTGGAGCTGGAGGGCGATCGCGACGCAGGACTTCCTGCAGCACGGCCAAAGACACGGAACCGGGCACATCGATGCCGAGCGGATTCTGCAGGACCTCGGCCGGCTCATCGTTTTCCGGGTCTCCCAGGGAGGAAACAACAAGCGATGCGCCGCTGAAGTCCTCTTCTCTCGTGTAACCGCTGACCGTGACTACGGTCCGCAGACCGGCCCCGAGCGCGGCGAGCATGCCGTTGCGGCTGTCTTCAATGACGACGGCGTCGTCAGGGTCCAGTTCAAGATCGCGGAGGGCAACCAGGTAGATGTCCGGCGCGGGTTTCTTGTGCGGCACGATGTCGCCGGCGAAGACCGAGAATTGTGCTGCCAGCTCCGTGCCGACCGCATGGCCGAGCACGGCCCTGACGGCTGGTTCCGCGGATGTGGAGGCAACAGCAAGGGTCCAGCCGGCGTGGTGCGCTTCCGCTACGATCCGGGCGATGCCGTGCCGGCCCGGCATTGCTCCGCTTTCCACCAGGCCCTTATAGATCTCGGTTTTTCGCTTGTGCCAGGCGAGAATCGCATCACTCACTGCAGCGTCGTCGTTCAGTCCCAGCGAAGCAGCCAGCTCCTCGGTGAGGATGCTCCGCATCCTCTCCTTGCCGCCGCCGATTTTCACCTTCTCGGCGTACTCTTCGGAGCTCCACTGGACGGGAACCTTGAAGTCGATGAACGTCTGGTTGAAGGCCGGCAGGTGGCCGTGCTGTTCTGTGTCCGCGAGTACGCCGTCGCAGTCGAAGATGAGTGCGGGCATGCTAGTTGCCTGCCTTCCCGGCGCTGCCGAACTGGTCCGCCAGCTGCGTAACCATCGTGATGACGTCGCTCCGGGTGTGCTTGAACAGCGACGGCGGATCCCACTTGTTGTTCTGCTCGGCCTGCTTGAGGAAAGCAAGCGAGGACTGCATGTACGTTTCTTTGAGCGCTGTAGAAATGTTCACCTTGGCGCAGCCGCGGGAAATGAGGTCGGCGAACTGTTCGCTGCTGAGCCCGCTTCCGCCATGCAGCGCGATGGGAATGCTACGGGCCTCGACGATCTGGGTGACGCGGTCGACGTCGAGCACGGGAGCGGCCTTGTAGGAGCCGTGTGCGTTGCCGATCGACGGCGCGAAAACGTCGATGCCGGTCGCGTCGATGAACGCGAGAGCGGTTTCCAGGCTCTGCTGTTCGGAAACGTCGTCCGACCCGTGATCGTCCTCGACGCCGGTAATGGACTCGATTTCGCCTTCAACCTGCGCACCGTAGCTGCGCGCTTCAGCAACCACCTCGATGGTCTGGCGCTGGTTTTCCTCGACCGGCAACTCGGACGCATCAAAAAGAACCGAGTTCCAGCCGGCCTTGAGGCACTCGGTGACAACGTCACGGTCCGGGCAGTGGTCCAGGTGAAGGGTCACCGGCACCTCGATGCCCCGGGTCAATGACTGCCACATGTCGAACAGCACGCGGGAACCGATGCTGCGCACCGTTTTGACCGACGTCTGCAGAATGACAGGTGATCTGGCATCCACGGCACCGGCAAGAACCGCTTCCATGGTCAGATCATTGAAAATGTTGATTGCCGGTACGCCGTAGCGGGCATCGAACGCGGGATCGAGAATGTCTTTCAGGGGAACAACGCCCACAACACATACCTCCTGAGTAGGTTTCCCACCACAGTAGGGCGGCGCACGGCGAGCCGGAATGGGGGGTTACCCACCCCCCGGATTGAGGGTAATCACCACCTCGTCAGGTGCACCGTTGCCGTGCTTAGGTTGCTCAATCATCCCCTACCGACAGGACCCTCCCATGGCAGCTGGAACCGTGCTTGAGACAGTCACCGCCGAGGAAGCGCGCCGCGTCATCGACGCCGCGGCCGCCAAAGCAACCGAGATCGGGCAGCCGATGGACATCGCCGTCGTCGACGCCGGCGGCAATCTGAAGGCGCATGTCCGTATGGATGGAGCCAACATCGGCAGCATCACCATTGCCATCAACAAGGCGTACACCGCCATCGCCTTCCAGTGCGAGACCGGTGATCTTCAGGAACTCACCCGGCCGGAGGGGCCGATCTATGGGCTGAACGACGCGCACGGTGGACGCCTCGTTGTCTTCCCCGGCGGCATTCCGCTGGTACGCGAGGGGAGCATCGTCGGCGCGATCGGCGTCTCGACCGGCACGATCGAACAGGACCAGGAAGTCGCTGAGGCGGGAGTCGCTGCGTTCTAGGCGGTTTCAGGGCCTCCGGCAGAGGATCACCAGCGCGCGGGACGGGTTGCGTGACCCTTCACGCCGGGTATGGCGAGGATCGTAGGACACCGGTCGGGGGCTTCGAAAGCGGCAGTTTTCGCAACTCCGCCGCCCAGAGACAAAAGTCAGCCCTCGACGGTGACACCCCGCCAGAACGCCACCCGGTCCTTGATGGGCATAGCCCGGGGCTTGGGATCGGGATAGAACCATGCAGCGTCCTCGTTTTGCTGGCCATTCACGTCGAGAGTGAGATAGCTGGCTTTCCCCTTCCATGGGCAGGTCGAATGCATATCGCTGCCCTTCACGTACTCATCGTTGACCGATTCCCTCGGGAAGTAGCTGTTTCCTTCAACCACCACGATGTCGTCCGACTCAGCTATGACTGCACCATTCCAGATTGCCCGTGCCATGCGTATTACCCTTCCGGTTCTGCTTCCTGTGATTCTCAGGAACTGTAGCCTCGCCCCCCACCCGGGCACAGTGTGCTGGATTACAGATATTCAACGGTCGGAGACCGGAATTCCCTCCCCTTGCGTGCACCAGGTTGCTGAACCCTCCGTGCAGCGGTCCTACCGTGAGTTCACAGTTCACTACTCACGGGAGGAAACGGCGATCATGAGTGTGCCGGGCCACCTGATCCAAGGCCCCATCCTCGGCCTCGTTGCCGCGGGCGTGCTTCGCAGGAGCACCTGAACCGGAACCCCGACCGGCGGGCTCCTACACTGAATCAATGACTGCAACCCTCGTGGCCAAGGCGCTTTCCGGCGGCCACGCCCACCGCACCCTCTTTTCCAACCTCGACCTGACCGTCACGCAGGGCGACGTCGTCGGAGTGGTGGGAGCCAACGGTGCCGGCAAGTCCACGCTGCTGCGGTTGCTCGCCGGCGTCGACGAACCACTCGCCGGGACCGTGATGTGCGCACCGAAGGACGCCTTTGTCGGCTGGCTCCCCCAGGAACATGAGCGGACACCCGGCGAAACCGTGGAACAGTACATCGCCCGCCGTACCGGAGCCACCGCCGCCACTGAGGCGATGGAGAAAGCCGCCGAGGAGCTCGGCGCGGAGATCAAAGGCGCCGACGACCGCTACGCCGCGGCCCTGGAACACTGGCTCGCCTCGGGCGCCGCGGACCTGGAGGACCGGCTCCCCGCTGTACTGGCCGACGTCGCACCCGGTGTTGCCCAGGACGCCCTTGTGACCGGACTGTCCGGCGGTCAGCTCGCCAGGGTTGCCCTCGCCGCGCTGCTGCTCAGCCGGTTCGACGTCGTCCTCCTCGACGAGCCCACCAATGACCTGGACCTCGACGGACTGGCCCGGCTGGAAGCGTTCATGCGCAATCTGCGCGGCGGCGCGGTGCTGGTCTCCCATGACCGCGAGTTCCTCGCCCGCTGCGTCACCACGGTGGTGGAACTGGACCTGGCCCAGAACCAGGTAGCCGTGTACGACGGCGGTTACGATGCCTACCTCGAAGAACGAGCCGTCGCGAAACGGCACGCCCGCGAGGCGTACGAGGAGTACGCGGACAAGAAACAGGACCTCGTCTCGCGTGCCCGCACCCAGCGCGAATGGAGTTCGCAGGGCGTCCGCAACGCGATGAAGAAGAGCCCGGACAATGACAAGATCCGCCGCCGTGCCAGCATGGAGTCCTCGGAGAAGCAGGCACAGAAAGTCCGCCAGATGGAGTCCCGCATTGCCCGCCTTGACGAGGTGGAGGAGCCCCGGAAGGAGTGGCAGCTGCAGTTCAGCATCGGCTCCGCACCGCGCTCAAGCTCAGTGGTGGCAACCCTGAACGCGGCCGTCGCCCGGCAGGGCAGCTTCACGCTCGGACCGGTATCGCTCCAGCTCAATGCCGGTGAGCGCGTGGGCATCACCGGCCCCAACGGCGCCGGCAAATCCACCCTGCTGCGCCTGCTGCTGGGACATCAGAAGCCCGACGACGGCGCAGCTTCGCTGGGTGCCAACGTCGCCGTCGGCGAGATCGACCAGGCCCGCGGACAGCTCGCGGAGGATCAGACCCTTGCGGCAGCGTTCGAGGCGGCCGTGCCGGAGCTCGCGCAGGCGGAGGTCCGCACGCTCCTGGCCAAGTTCGGCCTCAAGGCGGCTCAGACGGGCGCCCGTGTGGGCATGCTTTCCCCCGGCGAGCGCACCCGGGCCGGGCTGGCACTCCTGCAGGCCCGCGGGGTGAACCTCCTGGTGCTCGACGAACCCACCAACCACCTCGACCTGCCTGCGATCGAGCAGCTCGAGGAGGCGCTTGAGGACTACACCGGCGCGCTCCTGCTGGTCACCCACGACCGCCGGATGCTCGAGAACGTCCGGCTGGATGCGCGGTGGGAGGTCGACGCCGGTCAGGTGACGGTGAAGTAGCCACGCAGGGCAACAACAGGAAGCCTGCGTCTGCGGGTTGAAGGCGCACATCGTTTGCCTTGTAAGGACCTCTATAAGCGTATAACTTTTTCTTTACACGCTTATAGAGAGAGTTAGATATGCTGCAACGAAGCGCAAACCCGTTCCGTCCCGGAGCAGGACGGGTCCCGCCAGAGCTCGCTGGCCGTGATGACATCGTCAGCGAAGTCACCGGCCTGATGAACCAGGTGCTGGACTCCTCCGAGGGCGAGCGACCAGTGATCATCTCTGGGCTGAGAGGGGTCGGCAAGACGGTGCTGCTTAATGACTTTGTGCGTCGGGCCCACGAGTCGCCGCGATGGATTGCCATCAAGTTGGAGGCAACGGCTGGTCGCAGCCTGAGCCAGATGATTGCGCTGGAGCTACATACCGAGTTGCGGAAGCTGATGACCACCGGAGAGCACGTTCGGGAAGCCTTCGCAAAAGCGCTCCGCGTCTTTCGTTCTTTCCAACTGAAAGTCGATCCTGCAGGAACATACAGTTTCGGTTTCGACGTCGAGCCTGAGCCAGGTGTCGCAGACACAGGGGATCTCGAACGGGACATACGCGAGCTCTTTGAGGAGATAGGGCTGGCAGCGCGTTCTATCGACTCTGGCGTTCTGATTGCAATCGACGAGCTGCAGGAAGCTCCGACATCCGACCTTAACGCTCTCAATGTCGCGCTGCACATCCTCGGTCAGTCTGCATGGCCTGTACCGCTCATCTTCATCGGCACAGGCCTGCCGTCTCTTCCCGCCGTCCTCGCAGATGCGACCAGCTACGCGGAACGACTGTATGACTATCGATCGTTGGATTTGCTGGGCGATGACGAGACGAAGAAAGCATTGGTGCATCCAGCCGAGCAGCGTAGCGTCTCGTGGGATCCAACCGCACTCGAATTGGCCGTCCGAACCTCTGGTGGCTACCCATATTTCGTACAGGCATGCGGTAAGCACGTCTGGGACGTGCGTGCGGAAGTTGATCACATTGCCGTCGAAGATGCGGAGATTGGCGCTGCAAAGGCGCGCGAGGAGGTGGACAGAGGCTTGTATCAGTCACGTTGGGAACGAGCGACGCCAGCGCAGCGGGAAGTTATGAAAGCAATGGCTGAAGACGCCGACAATCCATCGGCAATTCAAGACCTCGTTGTCCGTACTGGGAAAGTCCGCACGAGCGACCTCTCAGTCTCACGCCGGGAACTTATCAAGAACGGCCACATTTACGCTCCCGACCGTGGATTTGTGGCCTTTACGGTGCCGGGCATGGCCGACTTCATTCAACGCAAGGTCCTTGAGTAGCCAGCGGGTATTGGGAGACCGGCCCACTCAGCGGCCGACGTTGAACCATGCCCTCTGGCTCCCGCACCCGAGTCGTAGTAGACAAGAAGCATGGCGAAGAAAAAGGGAGCGGCACCACGTTTGGCCGAGGCGCTGGCCATCATCCTCGGCACCGAAGAGATCCCGCTGCGGCTGCAGGCCTGGGACGGATCCGAGGCCGGGCCGGTCAACGCACCGGTGATCGAGTTCCGGTCCCGGCGCGGGTTGCGGCGGATGCTGTGGTCACCGAACCAGCTGGGCCTGAGCCGCGCCTACGTGGCCGGTGACATCGACGACGACGGCGATCTCTTCGAAAGCTTCTCCGTGCTCAGCTCCGTCGGCAAGTTCGCCGAAGTGAAGGCGTTCCGCCCGCCCACGCTCCGAGAGCGCTGGCGGCTGCTCAGGACGGCCGTCCGGGTGGGGGCCGTGGGACTGCCGATCGCTCCCCCGCCCGAGGAAATGGACGTCACCAAGACCGGGCGGCTGCACTCGAAGAAGCGCGACTCCGCAGCAATCTCCCACCATTACGACGTCGGCAACGACTTTTACCGGCTCGTCCTCGGTCCGTCGATGGTCTACTCCTGCGCGGTCTGGGAGGACGAGGACACCGGCCTGGACGCTGCCCAGGAAGCAAAGCTCGATCTGGTCTGCCGCAAGCTCGGCCTGAAGGAGGGCATGCGGGTGCTGGACGTGGGCTGCGGCTGGGGCAGTTTCGCGCTGCATGCGGCGCAGAACTACGGAGTCGACGTCGTCGGGATCACCCTGTCGAAGGAACAGGCGGCGCTCGCCCGGAAGCGGGCGGCCGACGTCGGGCTTTCCGACCGGATCGAAATCCGGGTACAGGACTACCGCGACATCAGCGACGGCCCGTTCGACGCGATCAGCTCCATCGGCATGGCCGAGCACGTGGGGAAAGAGCAGATCGGTAACTACGCCGCGAAGTTGAATAGCCTGCTCCGCCCGGGCGGCCGACTGCTCAACCACGCGATCTCGTGGAACGCCGGCGAGATGCCGCCGGATCCTGACTCGTTCATCCCCCGCTACGTTTCCCTGACGGCGAGATGCTCAGCCTCACGGTCATGCTGGGAGCGCTGGAATCGGCGGGGATGGAAGTGCTCGACGTCGAAGCGCTGCGCCGACACTATGGCCTCACCCTCCGTGCCTGGGTGCACAACCTGGAGGAGAACTGGGATGAGGCGGTGCGGCTCACCAGCGAGGGCCGCGCGCGAGTGTGGCGGTTGTACATGGCGTCGAGTGCGCTCGGGTTTGAGCGCGGGCTGAACGGCGTGAACCAGATCCTGGTGCAGCGTCCCGGTGGAGAGGAACCGCCGCTACGGCGCAATTTCTAGGTATGTTCGGATCGCTAGGTCCCGGTAGAATCGACGTGGCCGAAACGTACCACCGATGCATTCCCCATCCGTCGCCCAGTGAACCGTTCAGCCAGGAAGGTAGATCATGGTCGAGGCGGCCACCGACAGCATTACCGGGGTGTATCTCGGCGGAAGATACCGCTTGCTCGAACGGATCGGATCCGGGGCGAAAGGCACGGTGTACCGGGCGCGGGACGAGTTCCTGAAACGCGATGTGGCGATCAAACTCATCCCCACCGATGTCCTGAACGAAGATCAGCAGCGGCGCAATGACGACGAGGTCAAGGTCCTGGCGCGGCTGAACCATCACAGCCTGGTCGCGTTGCTGGACGCGGGCTCCGATCTCAGTGAACCGGCCTCTCCCCGGGTCTACCTGGTCATGGAACTGGTTCAGGGCCCGGATCTGCGGCACCGCCTTCGGGAGGGAACCCTCGCGTTGCGTCAGACCGCGCAGATCGGGTGCGACGTCGCCGAAGGCTTGGACTACATCCATCGCCGGTCTGTGGTCCACCGTGACGTCAAGCCCGCCAATGTCATGCTCTTCGACTACGGCACCGAGGACGCCCGGATGCGCGCCAAGCTGACGGACTTCGGCGTCGCTGCCCTGGCCGGCACCAAGAGCGACGACGCCAATTCCCTGACCGGGACCATCGCCTACATGAGTCCGGAGCAGGTCAGGGGCGAGCCCATCGGACCCGCCAGCGATGTGTACTCGCTGGGCCTCGTACTGCTGCAGTGCATCACCGGAAAGCTCGAGTTTCCGGGCCCGGCGGTGGAGAGCGCCGTCGTCCGGCTCTTTCGCGGGCCGAAAATCCCGGCAGACCTGCACCCGGTGTGGTCAGCGCTGCTCACCGCCATGACCTCCACTGATCCGGCCGGGAGACCATCCGCCCGGGAAGTCGCCATGGCGCTGCACGAGCAGGCCGTAGCCGGCCGCTCGCGGCACAAGTTGGAGGATTCGCTGCTGCCGGACAACGAAGAGGAGCGGCTGGCTGCAGTGCGCCGCTATGACATCCTCGACACCCCTCCGGACGGGGCGTTTGACCGGGTTACGTCCCTTGCCGCGCGAATATTCTCCGTGCCGACGGCGATTGTCAGCATCGTGGACCACGACCGCATCTGGTTCAAGTCCCATCACGGGACGGACGTAGAACAACTAGACCGGGATCCTGGGCTGTGTGCCTCGGCCATTCTCCAGAACGACCCCTGGATCATTGAGGATGCCATGATCGATCCGCGGGCGCTGTCCAATCCACTGGTGGCCGGCGAGTACGGGCTGAAGTTCTACGCGGGGGTTCCGCTGCGCACCCGGGACGGCTTCAACCTGGGGACGCTCTGTATCCTCGACACGGAGTCCCGCCAGTTCACTGCGGACGAGACGCGGATCCTCGAGGATCTGGCAGCCATTGTGATGAACGACCTGGAACTCCGGCTGGAAGCCCGCACCACGCGAGACTAATGTCCTGCCGAGCGGACAAAAGGAAAGCCCCTCGAGAGGGGCTTTCATCCGGTTGGATTGTTGATGATCGGTATTCGTCAGCGGTGATGCACTCCTCCTCTCCGGACGCCGTAAGCGCCCCTGCAGGTTTCTTCACCTGGAACTCTAATAAACGTCTCCGTGTGGAGTCCAGAGATTTATTGGAACTTTTTCGGATGTTGCGGGGCGCTGGCACCGGGACGCCTGCTGGGGGTACCGGCATGTACCTTAGACGACGTGAGTACGCTCAGCACTGCCTACGCCGCCGACCGCCTGGCGAAGGAAAGCCCTGCCTGGTCGCTGCTGCGCGGACGGAACGCATCAGCCGCCGTCGCACTCCTGGGAACCCACCTGGGCGGCGAGGAGCGGCGCCGGCCCGCGCCGGAGCTCTTTGAGCTCATCGACGCGGACCTCCAGGAGCTGCGCGACCATGGCTTCGAGCTTCCGCAGACGGCGCAGGCGTACTGCTCGGAGTGGCGCAACGAGGGCATCCTCATCCGCCGGGTTTCGGAGGAGGCTCGGGGTGAAACCTTTGAGTTGTCCCCCGGCGCGCTCATGGCCATCCAGTTTGTCACCCAGCTCGCCGAGCCGCGCCAGGCGGT
>NZ_KI914616.1:40981-51307 GCF_000520475.1 Arthrobacter sp. 35/47 | reverse complement strand
GCGCTCATGGCCATCCAGTTTGTCACCCAGCTCGCCGAGCCGCGCCAGGCGGTGACGGAATCCCGCCTGTCCAGCATTTTCACCGCGCTGCGGCAGCTGGCCCGGGACACCGACCCCAGCTCGGCGTCCCGGCTTGAAGCACTGCGGGCGGAGCAGGACCGTCTCACCGCCGATATCGAGCGGGTCCAGGCCGGAAACTTCGAGGTGCTCAGCACGGACCGTGCACTGGAACGCGCCACCGAATTGCTGCTGCTCGCCGATGAGCTGCCGAGCGACTTCGCCCGGGTCCGCGGTGAACTGGAGGCGATCAACCGGCAGCTCCGCGAGCGCCTCATCAGCCAGGAGGGATCGCGGGGCACGGTGCTGGAGGACATCTTCCGCGGTGTGGACCACCTCTCCGAGTCCGACGCCGGGCGCAGCTTCAACGGCTTCTTCTCCCTGATTCTCGACCCGGAACAGAGCACCGAGTTCGAGGAATCAGTGGGCAGGGTGCTGGACCGAGACTTCGCCGGTGAGCTGACGCCCCGTCAGACCCGCTTCCTGCGCCGTATGCTCCCCACCCTGCAGGATCTCAGCGGGGAGGTCCATGACGTCATGACGCACCTCTCCCGTAGCCTGCGGCGTTTTGTTCAGAGCCAGGAGCTGGAGGAGGACCGGCGGATCAACTCCCTCCTGCGGTCCACCCTCAAGGAAGGTGTTGAGCTGAGCAGCAGCGTCAGGGTGTGGCAGCAGACGGGTTTGAATCTCGACCTAACCTCTGTGCCGCTCGGCACCGTTGCAGCGTTCAGCCTCCATAACCCGGCAGATTCGGAAACCGTTGGAAGCATCGAGACCCAGGACGCGGCGCCGGTGGACCTGCGGGAGCTCCGGGAGCTCGCCCGCGCCTCGGAGATCGACATGAAAGAACTGATCTCCAACGTCAATGACGTGCTGGAGTGCCGCGGTGCCGTCACCATAGCTGAAATACTGGAGGAGCATCCGGCCACACAGGGAGTAGCCAGCGTCGTCGGTCTGTTGGTCCTCGCTGAGAACCAGGCCCGCGAGCTCAGCGGCGAGGAGCCGGTGAGCTGGAAGTCCTCGCAGGGCGTGGCCCGGCATGGCGTGGTTCCCCATTACCTCTTCACCCGGAAGGTGTCATGACCGCTTCCACTGAAACCAGTCTCCACCACGGCATGGAGGCGGGCCCGGAACGCCGGCCGGACAACACCGCGCTCTGGGACGGCGATACCGGTACCCTGCGCGATGCCTCCCGCCGCGCTCTGGTGCAGCTGCTGCGCGGACCGTTCCTCTCCGCCGAACGGCACGGCCATCTGTGGGCCGCCCTGCTCAATGACGAACCGGAGATCCGGTCGCGCCTCGCGGACGCCTACCTCGAACTGGTGGTCGACGTCGAGAGTCAGCTCGCTTTCGCACGTAACGTCCGCGTCCCGGATACGGATGCTCCCAAGGTGATGCGCAGCCACCCCCTGACGTTCATGGATACGGCCATGCTGCTGCATCTGCGCCAGCAGCTGCTGCACGGTGACGGCCGGGAGCGGGTAATTGTCGGAAAGGACGAGGTTGCGGACCAGCTGCAGGTCTACCGAGGGGCGACGGACTCGGATCCGGCGGGATTCGCCAAACGGATCAACTCCTCCTGGCAGAAGATGGTCACGTACGGCATCCTCGCGGCCACCAGTACCGAAGACCGCTTCGAGGTCTCCCCCGTGCTGCGACTGATTTTCGGCGCGGATGAGATTGCCGCCGTCCAGGCCGAGTACCGCAGGCTCGCGGCCCGCGGTACCGGCGACGCCGAGGACTCCGAAGCCTCCCGCGGTACCGGCGACGCCGACACTCCGGCCGAGGACGCCGCAACTGACGAAGAGGACGGCACAGCATGAGCACGGAAACCCTGCCCGGCCTCGAGTTCGAGGCCGGCACCGCTCCCCAGGACGATGCCGCCGCATCTGAGCGCACGCTCCCCGGACAGTGGCGCCTGGACGGCGTGGAGCTGGTGAACTGGGGGACGTTCCAGGGCCACCACACGGTGGACGTGGCGAGGGAAGGTTTCCTCATCACGGGCCACTCGGGTTCCGGAAAGTCTTCCCTCCTGGACGGCATCGCCGCCGTGCTGACTCCCCGGAAGTGGCTGCGGTTCAACGCCGCAGCACAGGATGCCTCCAGCCGCGGGGAAGACCGCTCGATAGTCAGCTACATCCGCGGCGCCTGGCGCAGGCAGGCCGATGAGGTCACCGGCGAGGTGGCCAGCGACCACCTCCGACCGGGTGCCACCTGGAGCGGCATCCTGCTGCGCTACCGAGATGGCCGCAGCGAAAACCCGGTGATCCTGGTCAAGCTGTACCACCTCAAGCGCGGCAGCAATTCACCCTCCGAGGTCAGCGAGCTGCACATCCTGCTGCAGGAGGACGCCTCCCTCCCGGACTTCCAGGAGTTCGCACGCAACGGCCTGGAGCCCCGCCGGATCAAGGCCGCCTGGCCCGAAGCGGGAATCGTCACGGACCAGCACTCCAGCTTTGCGCGCAGGTTCCGCAGCGTCCTCGGCATCGCCAGTGACAACGCGCTGCTGCTGCTGCACAAGACCCAGTCGGCCAAGAGCCTGGGCAATCTCGATGAGCTCTTCCGCAACTTCATGCTCGATGAGCCGGCGACCTTCCGACTGGCTAAAACCGCCGTCGAACAGTTCTCCGAGCTTGCCGAGGCGCACCGTCTGGTGGTGGACGCCCGGAGGCAGGTTGAGCACCTTCAGCCGCTGGTGCCGCTGTGCCGGCAGTATGAGGAGGGCACCGGCGTCATCGAGCACGCGGCCCGGCTGCGGCATGCCCTTGAACCCTTCAAAGACGCTTGGAAGCTGCGGCTGGCCGTGCAGGAGAAGGAAACGGCCGAGCACGGGCTGAAGATCGCGCAGGCAGAACTGAACCTGGCAGCGTCCGCCATCGAGGAGGCAGAGCAGGCTCACGCGCTGGCCCGCACCCAGGTTGAGAGCAGCGGCGGCGAGGCGCTGGCACAGCAGCGTGAATGGGTCTCCCTCGCCGAAGCGAAGGAACAGGAAGTACGACGCCGGCAGGCTGACCTTGAGCAGGAACTGGGCTCGGTGGGCATCACCTTCCCGGCCTCGCTGCCCGAGTTTGAGGAGTTGCGCTCCGCCGCCGAGCAGGAGCGCGCCGAGCTGGAATCAGCGCGGGCCAGGGGCGACAAGCAGCTCGACGAGCTCCGGAGCGCCCGGACCGACTTGGGTCGCCGACGCGACGCGCTTACGGGTGACATCCGCGCACTCCGCCAGCAGTCCTCCAACATGGACCGGCGCAACCTGCAGGCAAGGCAGAAGATCGCGCAGGCCACCGGACTTCCCACCTCGAGCCTGCCGTTCGTGGCGGAGCTGCTGCAGGTCAAGATCGGTGAAGCCACGTGGACCGGCGCGCTGGAACGCGTCCTGAAACCGCTGGCTACCATCATGCTGGTTCCATCCGTCCATGAAACTGCCGTCTCCGCGGCGATGAA
This sequence comes from Arthrobacter sp. 35/47, assembly GCF_000520475.1. Lineage (NCBI taxonomy): Bacteria > Bacillati > Actinomycetota > Actinomycetes > Micrococcales > Micrococcaceae > Arthrobacter > Arthrobacter sp. 35/47. Next base: position 47,809 of record NZ_KI914616.1, on the reverse strand, counting down.
CAGCATGGATCTGGGGACGCGGATGGTGGTTGAGGTGGTGGGGCCTCGCGTGGAGGAGCCGCGCACCGCCCGGTCCGACCGCTCGCTGATCCACAAGCTTGAGGTCCGTGAGGGCGCCATGGCGGCCTGGATCCACAGCCAGCTGTCCCGGCTCTATGACTATGAGTGCGTGGAAGACCCCGCTGACTTGAAGCCGTTGGAAAAGGGCGTCACGCTGGCCGGGCAGGTCAAGCGTTCCCGTACCCGCTACGAGAAGGACGACCGACACCGGCTCGACGACCGCGAGTTCTGGATTCTTGGCTTCGACAACGAAGCCAAGGTCGAGCACCTGATCCGCCTGTTGCAGGACACGGTCCGGGACCTGGAGGTGGCGAACCGGGAGGTCCAGAAGGCCGAGCGGATGCGCGAGGCTGCGTTGGACCGCGTCCGCGCCTTGGAATCGCTGCGGCATCGCAGCTGGGATGACGTGGATGTGGCGGCGGCGGAGGAGCACCGCCGCCTGCAGCTCCAGCGCCTCGAAAGCCTGCGGGCAGCCAGCAGCGACCTCCGGCTCGCCGAAAAGGACCAGCAGAACGCAGCAGAACGGCTGCGTGCCGCGAAGGAACATGAGACCGCCAAGCGCACTGTGGTCGCCGAGGAGCACAGCCGGCTGAAGGAACTGGACCGGGTCATCACCGAACTCACCGCCGAAGCGCGAACCCCGGTCGACGACGCTGATGCGGATGAGCTGGAGCAGCGGTTCCACGGCGTCCGCCGCAGCATCACGCATGCGGAAATCGACGGCGTCGCACTTCGGGTCAGCGGGGCGCTGACCGAGGAGGAGAACGCTGCCCGCAAAGCCGTCCAGGCTGCGGAGCAGTCAATCACTGCGATCCAGTTTGCGTTCGTTGCCTCCTGGCGGGCGGTGGCGGGCGACCTCACCGCGGAGATCATGGACCGCGGCGGATTCCTCGACATCCTCGGAAAGCTGCGCGCGGACCGGCTGCCGGACTTCGAGCAGAAGTTCTTTGACCTGCTGGAAAGCCAGGCGCAGCGGAATGTCGGACAGCTGGCGAACGAGATCCGCCGAGCACCCGGGCAGATCCGGGAGCGGATCGACCCGGTGAACCGGTCGCTGCGCCGCTCCCCCTTCGATCAGGGCCGCTACCTGAAGATCATGGTCAAGGACAACAATTCCGACGCCAAGACCAAATTCATGCAGGATCTCCAGACCATCTCCGCCGGGTCCTGGGCCGAAGAAAGCCGCGAGGCTGCCGAGCAGAAGTTCGACGTGATGAACCGGCTCATGACGCGGCTGTCGTCGAGCGAGGCCGGAGACCGTGCGTGGCAGCGGCAGGTCCTGGACACGCGCCAGCACGTCCGCTTCACCGGCATGGAGCTGGATGAGGCGGGCACCACCGTCAACATCCACGATTCCAGTGCGGGTCTTTCCGGCGGGCAGCGGCAGAAGCTGGTGATCTTCTGCCTGGCCGCGGCGCTGCGGTACCAGCTGGCCGAGGATGAGGATGACATTCCGGGATACGGCACGGTGATCCTGGATGAGGCGTTCGACAAGGCGGACAGCGCGTTCACCCGGATGGCCATGAACGTGTTCCTCGAGTTCGGCTTCCACATGGTGCTGGCCACTCCCCTGAAGCTGCTGCAGACGCTGGAGGATTACGTCGGCGGGATAGCGCTGGTGGTGTGCCGGGACTTCCGGGATTCCCGGGTGGGCGTCGTGTCCATCGGCGACGGCGAACTGGCAGAAGCAGCCGGCGAACCTGCGGACGGATCTGGCGCCTGATGGGTCCGGAACGGCACAGCGACTGATGGCTGGTGTGGGAAGACCGTGGGTCAGCGTGGAGCAGGCGCGCACGACGGCGGCCGGCAAGTATGAGCGCAGTTTCGGTGAGTGGGCGGTGGGTGGTGGTGCCGCCGTCGTCGACTTCCCGCTGCATCCGCCCACTGAGCAGGCTGCGCTTGCCGGCCAGGGGGAGGCCATCGCGTGGGTTCGGTCCTGGCGGGAAGCGGGGCTGGGAGACGCGGTGGTGTGGGGCACGCGCCGTTGGGCGAGCCTTGGTGCTCAGCAGGTACCGGAGCGGCTTCGGTTGAACGGTGCCGGCGAGGTGGCCCGGTTTGCCCGGTTTGCCCAGCACTGGTCGCGGATCAGCGCGCGCGCCGAAACCCTGCTTGCCGCCTTTCCGTCAGATGCATTGGCCGATGCCGTGCGCCGCAGCGCCCGTCGGATTGCGGAGCTGGGCGACGCAGACTTCAACCGGCTGCTGCAGGTGCTGCACTGGCTCGAAGCAAACCCGCACTCCGGCCTGTACATCCGGCAGCTTCCGGTGCGGGGCGTGGACACCAAGTGGGTGTCGGCGCATCGTGGCCTGGTGGAGAAGCTCTTCGCCTCAGTGACGGGGCATGGTTCGCTCGGCCTGGGTGCGCCGCCGGTGCTGGTGCGGGTTCGGTTCCTGGACCCGGCCCTGAGTCCAGGCGGGCTGGTGGATGTCTCGGTACCGGTGGAGGAACTTGCGGCGCTGCAGATCCAGCCGCGGACCGTCTTCGTGTTTGAAAACCTTGAATCGGTGATCGCCATGCCGCCGGTCCCCGGTTCGGTGGTCCTTCATGGCTCCGGCTATGCCGTGGACCGGCTGGACCGCATCCCGTGGGCCCGCGATGGCCGGGTGGTCTACTGGGGCGACCTGGACTCCCATGGCTTTGCAATCCTGAATCGGGTGCGGTCGTTGTGCGCCGACGTTTCGACGGTCCTGATGGATCTGGAAACGCTGGAGGCGTATCAGGATCTGTGGGTTGAGGAACCCGTGCCGTCTACCGGGGTGTTCAGCCATCTCCTGCCTGCCGAGGAGCAGGTCCTGGAGGAGCTCCGGAAACGCGGCAACGTCCGCCTCGAACAGGAACGCATCGAGTGGAGTTTTGCGGCGGAGCGGCTGTTGGCGAGCGCTGGGTCTGCCACTGCCGGTTGAGCCGTTTCCACGAACAACCCGTAGTGCTACAGTTGCTACGGGAGGCAGTTATGACCACAATTCCGCACCGGGAGCTCCGGAATTCGAGCAGCAAAATCCTCGAACGGGTCCGAGCTGGTGAAACCATCACTGTGACAAATAACGGCGAGGCCGCAGCAACGCTCATTCCGCCGTCGCTGTCCCCGTTTGAACAACTGCTGTTGTCTGGAAACGTCCGGCCGGCTGGTACCGGCGCCGTGGACTTCCGCGCGATTCCGCGTGTTCAGCAGGGTGAGAACTCCGCGGATGTCCTTGCGGATCTCCGTGGCGACCGATGATTGTCTACGTTGACACCTCTGCTGCGCTCAAGCTGCTCATCGAGGAAACCGAGTCAGCGCCGCTCGCGGAGGAATTGACGGCAGCCGCTGCCCGGGGCGACCGGCTCATCTCCTCCATGCTCCTGTACACGGAGCTTCACTGCGCTGCTCGACGACGCGCGCGGCTGGCCCCGGAACTGGTGAACTCGGTGGTGAACTCAATCAGCCTTGTCGATGTCACACGCGCTGACCTGTTATACGCGGCCGCGCTCGCAGGTGGGCTGAGAAGCGCGGATGCGATTCACCTCGCGGCTGCCATTCGGTTACAGGCGGACACGCTCGTGGCATACGACGGCGAACTACTCACCGCCGCGGCGAGCGCCGGTCTGCGTACCCTCGCCCCCGGCCGGGGCTGATTCATGGAATGAAAGCGCGGTGATGTTTAGGTCGACGTCGCCAGCCCACCACCGGCCCACTCCCTCAGCGCCGCGGTCTCCTTCGCGTCAAGCTGCATGCCAGCAATGCGGCACATGGTCTCCACGTTGCGTACCCACACGGCGGCGAGGCTGGCCGCACTCGCACCGCCCGTGAGCGGAGTCTTGGCCGAGACCAGCCCCTGAATCACAAAGTTCACCGCGGACCGGGAAACCGGAGTGCCTGCCTCAACACACGCATCCCGCACCATTTTCGCCAGCTCATTCCGGTTGGTGGATTCGGAGGCGAGAGCCGCCATCGACGTGAAGAGCTGCCGGTACTGCACGGTGGACAGTTCGGGCGCATCCGTCACCCTGCAGACCTGCTGGCCGATCCGGGGCGCCGGAGATTCCGCGGCGCGAGGCAGGTCAGACTGGGAGAACCGCCGCGAGTCCCACACCCAGCCGGGCTGCGGCGTCGCCGAGTATTCGATCCCTCCACCGAGCTGCGAGATCCAGGTGCCGAACTTCCCGTGCCCGTCCCAATCGTTGGCGAGAAGCGGCTCAACTGCCGTCGCCCGGTGAGCGACGATCGCGCCCGCCACGGGACCCGGAGCGTGCTTGACGAAGCTCCGAACGGCTTCTTCGGCGGACTTGTGCGAAAGCTTGCTGGGGACGGAACTGGCGGGAGGCGCCGGTTGGCTCGCCGGACCACTTTGTGCCGCCGTGGACGCGTCGAGCATCGACACGAACTCGTAGGACTGGATGACCGCGTCCGCCATCTCCCGGTACGCTGCCGCAACGGCTCCCGCGACAATCACGGTGGTGCGCCGGTCCGCCGCCCGGAACCGCTGCACGAGGGACGTGAAGTCCGCGTCCGCGGAGGCAATGAAGAACTCCTCGATGTGCGACGCACCGGCGAGGACATCCACGGCATCGAGCACCAGGTTGATGTCCGTGCTGCTCTTTCCCTGCTGGGTCAGCGATGGGCAGTCGATCACCCGAAATCCGGCACGGGTCCAGAAGGAGCGGTACTTCGAGTAGATCGCGGGGTTCAGGTAGCAATTACGGATGAGGAACCGGCGCGCGCTCCGGCCCTCGTTGCCGTCCGCCGCCTCCGCGATTGCCTTGATCCAGTGACCCGGATCGGTGGCGAAACGCTCCGCCGACGCCGGGTCCAGCGCTTTCAACCCCGTATACACGTTGTCGAAATCGACAAAGACGGCGGCCCTCGAAGGAGGATCACTGTGAAGCGGGGAGGAATCCGGCATGCCGTAAGTGTTCCAGCCGGCCGCCAAACTGCCAACAGGTTTTCAGGGTTGGACTTAGAACGGTACGAAAGTCCGCAACAGGCCCTCCCTCGTGAATGATGACCGAGGCGCCCGCCCGGACAGGAGTCGGCAGAACTCGACCGCATCGAGCTCAAGCTCAGGACCGCCGTCGCCCTCGCTCCAGGTCCCGCCCGCCGGGCCGGTCAGCCGCAACCGGTAGGGCTGTCCGTGCCGACCCGCCCACTCACGGACCACGTCGTCGATCAGCACACCGTCGTGCTCTGCGGTGAGGACCATGTCCGAGCCGGTGGCGCGGCTGAGGTCGACGCGGTGCATCCACGGGTCCCGGGTGAGGACGATGTCCGTCAGGTATCCGATAGTCCACCATTCCGACACGCCCTCCAGCGACTGCTCCTCGGGCATCCGCAGCTTGCGGATGAAGGGCGGTATGCGGCGACGGCCACCTGCCGCTTTCGGCCCGATCGAGCGCAGCTCAGCGGTGAGTTGCTCCGGCGTCCTGTCCGCCCGCTCGGCCACCTGCAGGCCGGTGAGCGCGTCAATCCCTTCGACGCCCGTGCGCGCCACGATCTTCTTGGCGGCATTCATCTGCCGGTTGGTCTCCCACGGTGTGGCTGCCATCGCGGCCATCCCGCAGATGTGCGCCACCATGGCGCGGACGTCCCAGTCCGGGCAGTCGGTGGGCAGCGTCCACTGGTCCGGCGAAAGCCCGACGACGGCGTCAGCCACCCGTGCGTATTCGTCGCGTGCCAGCCGCATGGCAGTGCTGTGGTCCAGTGCGGGCCGGCGGGGGTGTTTCCGCGTGCCGGCCGGTGCGGTGGAAATGGTCATGGCTTTTCCTTGTGGAAGAAGAGTGGTCAGGGAAGGTCCAGTCCGTCGACGTACATGTCGACGGCGCGGTCCAGCAATTTCTCCCAGCGGTTGCCGCCGGGGTCGTTGGCCAGTTGGGCGTCGATGAGCCCGCCCAGCAGCGCGGTGTAGAGATCGATGTCTTCGGTCCGGGTGACCCCGTACGGGGCGAGTTCCTCGCGGAAGCGTTCCCACGCAGCGACCGACGGAGCGTAGGACTCAGGGGTCGGCTCGAAACCGGGGATGGTCCGCTGGTTCATGAGTTGCGCCCGGGGCGGATCACTCACGCAGAACTCGAAGAAGGTGCGTGAGTTCCACTTCAGGAAGTCGCGCAGGGACAGCATGGAGGCCTCGCGGATGCCCGCCTCCATGTGCTCGATGAGGTCCCGCCAGGCCTGCGCAAACATCGCATCGAAGATCGCGTTCCGGGATTCGAAGTGGGTATACAGCGACGGCGCCCGCATCCCCACGCGTGCCGCAACCTCCCGCAGGGTCACGGCGGCCAGCCCATCCTCGCGCGCGATTGACCAGGCAGCATTCACGATTTCCCGGCGGGAAGCTTTCCGCCGTTCGGCCAACCTATCGCGAGTAGGATTTCCTAACACAGTTAGGATTATGCGCTTGTGGAGGTTACCCGTCAATGGGGGGGGACACATAGTGCGACGACCGTAGTCCGCTGTAGCAAAAACACTATACTTATCCCATGAAAACCATTGCTCAACGGGAACTGCGCAACGACAACGCGAAAGTGATCGACGCTGTCCGGGCCGGCGAAACTTTCATCATCACGCGCAATGGCGAACCCGTCGCCGAGCTGGTACCGGTCAGGGCCGGCCGACGCGTGTTCGTTCCCCGCAATGAATTAGCGGCCCTCGCGGGATCGGGCGTCCGGATTGACCGGCATCAGTTTCGCGCTGATCTCGACCAACAGATTGATCAGAGCCTGTGACCGCCACACGGGGCCTTCTCGATACGTCGGTGGTCATCGACTGGCATGACCCCGCCGTTGCGGCAGCTC
>NZ_KI914616.1:39997-40881 GCF_000520475.1 Arthrobacter sp. 35/47 | reverse complement strand
CCCCCGCCGTTGCGGCAGCTCTGCCGGACGAGGCTGCAATTTCAGCAATTACCGCTGCCGAGCTCGCTGCCGGCCCTCACCTCGCAAGCAGCCCGGGTGAAGCTGCGAAGCGCCAGATGCGCCTGCAGGAGGTTGAATCCAGGTTCGAGCCAATCCCCTTTGACGGGGCGGCCGCCCGCAGTTACGGGCTGGTGGTGGCCTCGGTAGCGGGGCAACGGCGGAAGCCGCGGAGCCGCGTAGCGGACCTCCTGATTGCCGCCACTGCCCACGCGCACAATCTCGACCTCTACACCCGCAATGGTGACGATTTCGCCGGGCTCGAGGATCTGGTCCGGGTCATCTCACTCTGAGCAGCGTTACATAGGCCTGTTTCATGGGTTACAAGCCGGCGGACGACGGCGGCAGTTGCGCCCGCGCTCCCTCGACATGCAGCGCCGCGATCACGGTCGCCGCATCCTGTGGCTTGGAAGGATCAAACCCGGTGAGCTGGCTACCGCTGCCGAGCTCGCTGCCGGCCCTCACCTCGCAAGCAGCCCGGGTGAAGCTGCGAAGCGCCAGATGCGCCTGCAGGAGGTTGAATCCAGGTTCGAGCCAATCCCCTTTGACGGGGCGGCCGCCCGCAGTTACGGGCTGGTGGTGGCCTCGGTAGCGGGGCAACGGCGGAAGCCGCGGAGCCGCGTAGCGGACCTCCTGATTGCCGCCACTGCCCACGCGCACAATCTCGACCTCTACACCCGCAATGGTGACGATTTCGCCGGGCTCGAGGATCTGGTCCGGGTCATCTCACTCTGAGCAGCGTTACATAGGCCTGTTTCATGGGTTACAAGCCGGCGGACGACGGCGGCAGTTGCGCCCGCGCTCCCTCGACATGCAGCGCCGCGATC
>NZ_KI914616.1:39321-39897 GCF_000520475.1 Arthrobacter sp. 35/47 | reverse complement strand
AAACCCGGTGAGCTGGCTGAACCGGGCCAGCCGGTTCAGCACCGTATTCCGGTGACAGTACAGCTCCGCGGCAGTCTCGGAGACCGACCCGGTCCGGAAATATGCCTGCACCGTTTCGATCAGCCGCTCCTTCTCATGCACGGAGATCGCGGCGAGCGGTCCGAGCACGGTGTCCGCCAGAACAGTTCCGTATTCACCGAGCCGGACGGCGGCAACTTCACCCCACGCGTCACGGACCGTCTGCCTGCCGGGCCTCTCCGGCGTCACCACCGGCAACGATTCCAGCGCAATCCGCAGCATCCGCGGCACCTCCGCCAGTGATGAGGCGGGCGGAGCAACAAAACAGTCCAGCGGCGCCAGCCACGGACGCGTCCCCTCCGGCTGCACCGTTTCGATCAGCCGCTCCTTCTCATGCACGGAGATCGCGGCGAGCGGTCCGAGCACGGTGTCCGCCAGAACAGTTCCGTATTCACCGAGCCGGACGGCGGCAACTTCACCCCACGCGTCACGGACCGTCTGCCTGCCGGGCCTCTCCGGCGTCACCACCGGCAACGATTCCAGCGCAATCCGCAGCAT
>NZ_KI914616.1:30476-39221 GCF_000520475.1 Arthrobacter sp. 35/47 | reverse complement strand
AAAACAGTCCAGCGGCGCCAGCCACGGACGCGTCCCCTCCGGCTTCTTCCCCGCCCGCGCCGGAACGTCCTCGAGAATGAGGATCAGCGCACCATCGCGCTCGTGCAGGAACTGCTCGACGCCGGCCCGCACCACGCCGGTCCGGAACGACTTCTGCGCGTGCCCGGCCGCCACCGCTACGAGGAAGCTGCTCTCCGGATTCACACCCAGCGCGCGGGCGGCCTGCCCGAGCAGCTGCGGGTCCTTGCCATCGGAGGTGAGCAGCCGCGAAAGCAGGAACGCGCGCTGCGCCTCCTTCTCCTGCGCCATCGAGGCGAGCTCGTCGAGGTAGCCGGCGTGCACCCGGATGGTGTGGAACTCCACCGCCTCCCACACGCGCACCGCGTCCTGGGTGAAGTCTGGCAGGAACTCGGGCGGCACCTTCTCCAGCATCGCGGTCCACAGGATCCGGAAGTCCATCCGCACCGCCCGCAGCAATGATTCCAGGGGAACGCCCTGCGCGGCGCGGCGGTGACCGAGCGCGTCGGAAATCCCTGCAAGCCGCTCGGGGATCGGCAGCTCCCCAATGAGCCGAAGCAAAAGCTCCAGCGACGCCACCGCCGTCTCCTCCAGATCCCGGTCAACCACCGAGGATCCCGGGTAGCCCTCGATGTCCTGCACTTCCAGCAGGAACTGGTGGGCAATCCGGTCGATATCGGCCAGACAGTCGGCCACCACCTCGGAGACCACCGGCCTGGCCGCCGGCCCGCGGGCCGCCTGAGGGGAATCCGCGGACGCGTCACTGGGCATATGCCCATTCTAGAACCGGAGCGCCTTGTGTTCATCCATTGTTTGCCCAGGTGATCCAGACCACCATTGAAGGAGCCCGTTTCCACACGGCTGCCCTCCACCTGCGAAAGACGACCAGCGCACACCATGCTCGATCTCAAACTAGTCAACGCCAGCATCTTCACCCTCGCTGATGCTGCCCCCACCGCCCACGCCATGGGCGTGCTCCACGGGCGCATCGTGGGGTTCGACGACGACGTCCTCGCCCTTCCGGCGAGCCGCACGCTCGACTGTGCGGGCGCCGTCGTCGTTCCGGGGTTTGGTGATTCACACAATCACATGGCGTGGTTTGGGCAGTCCCTCGCCGAACTGGACCTATCCGGTTGCCGCACCCTGGACGAGCTGTACGACGCCGTTACCCGGTTTGCTGCCGACCTCCCCGACGGCGCGTGGGTAGTGGGATCCGGCTACGACGACACCGTGATGGGCGGGCATCCGCACCGCAGCCGCCTCGACGACGCCGCACCCGGCCGGCCGGTCTGGCTCAAGCACCGCTCCGGGCACCTGTGCACCGTCAACACGGCGGTGCTGGACTGCGCGGGTGTGCTCGACGGATCCACAGCCACCCCGGAAGGCGGCACGGTCGCCACGGACGACGACGGACCCACCGGCCTGCTCGAGGAGCAGGCACAGAAGCTGGTCACCGCACTGGTGGTCCCCTACCCGGTCGCAGAGCTGGCGGAAGCGATCGGCGCGGCCAGCGAGGTCTACGCCTCCGAGGGCCTCACGCATGTGGTGGAGGCCGGCATCGGGTCCGGCTGGATCGGCCGCACGCCCGTGGAGCTCGCTGCCTACACCGAAGCCCGGCGCCGCGGGCTCCTGAAAACCCGCGTCCAGCTGATGGCCGTCAGCGACGCCCTGCACCCGCTGTACTCCCATGAGGCGGACGGCATCACGTTCGGCCTGGACCTCGGCATCGCCTCGGGTTTCGGCGACAGCCACGTCCGGCTCGGTGCCATGAAGATCTTCATTGACGGCTCATTGATCGGCCGGACCGCCGCCGTGACTGAGCCGTTCTGCGACCACGACCACGGGACCGGCAGCTTCCAGCTTTCCCTCGAGGAGCTGACCCAGCGGATCGTGGACGCCCACTGTTCCGGCTGGAACGTCGCAGCGCACGCCATCGGTGATGCCGCCGTCGACGTCGCACTGGACGCCTTCGCCGCTGCCAAGGAGAAGCTGCCGCGGCCTGAAGCGCGGCACCGCATCGAGCACTCCGGCCTGGTGCGGCCCGACCAGCTTCCGCGGTTTGCCGACCTCGGAATCACGCCGGTTCCGCAGCCGCACTTCCTGTACGAGGTGGGCGATACCATGGCAGCCGCCGTCGGGCCCGAGCGGGAACCCTGGATCTACCGCCACCGGTCCTTCCTCGACGCCGGGGTCCGTGTGCCCGGAAGCTCGGACCGCCCGGTGGCGTCCGGTGCACCGCTGCTCGGCATGCAGTCCATGGTCACCCGCCGCACGTCCGGCGGAGCCACGATCAGCCCGCAGGAACGCGTCGACGCCGAAACGGCCCTGCGTGCCTACACGGTCGACGCCGCGTGGACCGCCGGCGAGGAAGACCAGCGCGGAATCCTGGAACCGGGGAAACTCGCGGATTTCGTCTTCCTCTCGGCCCACCCCTCCGAGGTGCCCGTCGACGAAATCGGCCGGATCTCGGTGCTGGCAACAGTGCTCGAGGGCGGCTGCGTCTTCGGGCACGACTACCTCACCGACCTACAGACCACCTCCACCGTCCAACCACCGTCCTACCTTGAGAGGCAGAACAACTGATCATGCAACCACCTGAGAAAACCCAGGGCGAGGACGTCACCGTTCCCGTTGTCAGCGGAGCCGAGGCGGGCAAGATTGCCCGTGCGGCGTTCGTTGGCACCGCCCTCGAGTGGTACGACTACTTCCTTTTCGGCACCGCCGCCGCCATCGTATTCAACCGGCTGTTCTTCACCGAACTCGACCCCACGGCCGCCACCATGGCCGCATTCGCCACCTTCGGCGTCGGCTTCGCGGCCCGTCCACTGGGCGCCGTGCTCTTCGGCTACATCGGCGACCGGGTGGGACGCCGGCCGGCGCTGCTGATCACCATCGTCGCGATCGGTGTGGCCACCGGCCTCATCGGCCTGCTGCCCGACTTCGGCAGCATCGGCCTCGCAGCACCGATCATGCTGGCCATCCTGCGCCTGGTGCAGGGCCTCGCCGTCGGCGGCGAATGGGGCGGCGCCATGACCATCGCCGTGGAACACGCTCCCATCGAGAAGCGCGGCCGATATGCGGCGCTGGTGCAGGTCGGCTCACCCGTGGGCACCCTGATGTCATCCGGCGCCTTCGCCCTGGTACTCCTCATGCCCGCTGAAGTGTTCGATTCGTGGGGCTGGCGCCTGCCCTTCCTGGCAGCCTTCCCGCTCCTGCTGATCGCCCTGTACATCCGGCTGAAGGTTGAGGAATCCCCCATCTTCAACGAGCTGGTCAAGCTCGAGGAACGCGCCAAGATCCCCGCTGTGGATGTCTTCCGCCAGGCCTGGGGCCGGCTGATCGTTGCCATCATGGCCGCCTTCCTGGGCGTCGGCGGGTTCTACGTCATGACCACCTTCGTGATCAGCTACGGCACCACCACCCTCGGCATGGACCGCCAGCTCATGGTGAACGCAACCCTGATTGCTGCCGCCGTGCAGATCGGCGTCATCCTGGTCATCGGCCGCATCAGCGAGAAGATCGGTCCGGGCAGGATGACGTTCATCGGAGGCCTGGTCACCGCCGCCGCAGCGTTCCCGCTCTTCTGGCTGATCGACACCCGCAACCCCGCGGCCATCATCCTCGCTGTCACCCTCGGCATCGGGCTGTTGTCCGTGGCCTACTCCGTGACCGGCGCCCTGCTGACCGAGCTATTCCCGCCGAAGCTGCGCTACAGCGGCGTTGCCCTCGGCTACAACCTTGCCGGCGCGCTGAGCGGCTTCCTGCCGCTGATCGCCGTCGCCCTGCTCGGTGTCTCCGGTGGAGCATCCTGGACCGCGTCCGTGCTGCTCATGGTGGTGTCGCTGATCACCGCTGCCGGCGGGTTCTTCGGCGAGCGCCTCCGCGTCAAGGACAAGGCGATCGTCCGGTAGCATGCTCAATCCCGAGATCGCGCGCCGGATTACCGGCGCCGTTGACGCAGCCTTTGACCGTCAGCTTGAGTTCACTGCGGAGCTGGTCCGGCATCCCTCGCTGAGGGCCGCCGAGGCCAGCGCGCAGGACCTCATGTACGCCGAGTTCGAGTCCCGGGGTCTGACAATGGACCGCTGGACGCTCGACGGCGAAGCCCTCGCCGGGCATGTGGGCTACGGTCCCAGCACCGTTGCCTTCGAGGACCTCACCAACGTGGTGGGCACCTACACTCCTCCGGAGGAGAAGGGCCGGTCGCTGATCCTCAACGGGCACATCGACGTGGTTCCCACCGGGCCCGAGGACACCTGGGAACGCAGCCCCTGGGACGCCGTGGTGAAGGACGGTTGGATGTACGGCCGCGGTGCCGGTGACATGAAGGCCGGGCTCGCCGCCAACCTTTTCGCTTTCGATGCCCTCCGCACCGCCGGTCTTGCGCCGGCGTCAACCATCCACTTCCAGTCGGTTGTGGAGGAGGAGTGCACGGGCAACGGTTCGCTGGCCGCGCTCCAGCGCGGGTACACGGCAGACGCCGTCGTTATCCCGGAGCCGGAAGAGAACATGCTGGTGCGGGCCAACGTCGGGGTGATTTGGTTCCGGGTGCGCGTGTCCGGCAAGCCGACCCATGTGCGGGAGATGGCCTCGGGTTTCAACGCCATCGAGGCCGCGTACCCGGTCATGGGCGCGCTCCGGGAGCTGGAGGCCAAGTGGAACGCCGATCAGGGCAGCCACCGGCACTTCGAGGATCTCGACCATCCGATCAACTTCAACATCGGCATGATCTCCGGCGGCGACTGGCCCTCCAGCGTTCCGTCCTGGTGCGAGTTCGACGTCCGTGCTGCCCTGTACCCGGGTGTTTCCGCCGCCGATGCGTGGGAGGAGATCCAGGAGTGCCTCCGGAACACCGGCGCCGGAGCGTCGGTGCAGGCCGAGCGGACGGGCTTCTTCTCCGAGGGTTACGTGCTCGAGGAAGGGTCCGACGCCGAGGCGGTGCTGGCCTCAGCCCACCGCGACGTCTTCGGAGCGGAGCTGCAGAGCTTCACGACTCCGGGCTACCTGGACGGTCGCGTGTTCACGCTGTACGCGGGGATTCCGGCGCTGGTCTACGGGCCGGTGTCGGAGGCGATCCACGGGTTCGATGAGCGCGTGCACATCGAATCGGTACGCCAGGTGACCAAGACGATAGCCCTGTTCATCGCCGACTGGTGCGGCGTCACAGAAAGCGCGTGAGAGACATCGCATAGGAGAAGCCGCGTAGGACCCGTTTGGTTCGCGAGAACCGTTCGCTTCGCAAGAACCGTTCGCTTCGCAGGATCCGTTTCGCACGGGGAGCCTGGCCTTATGGCCGGGCTCCCCGTGCGTTAAGCCGCTCCCGCGGTGCTCTTGCGCCGGGTGCTTTCGCGATGCTCCGGGGCCTGCGGCACTTTTACCGCGGGGCCCGCGGCTCTTTTGCGTCCACGTCTCCCGCCATGGGCGGCCCGGATGTGACCCTATTCCCCCGACCCACCCTGTTCCCCTGGCACGCCGAGTGCTTCACTGGGAGGTACGACGGCGGTCGCGCCGCCTTCCGCAGCTTCCGGAGGTACCCGCATGCGCAAGATCATCCTGATGATGTCCGTGTCACTGGACGGGTTCTTCGAGGGACTGGACCGGGACATCAGCTGGCACCGGGTGGACGACGAGCTTCATCAGTACTTCAACGACCAATGCCGCGCCATGGGGGCCTTCATGGACGGGCGCGTGACCCATGAGCTGATGGCAGGCTACTGGCCTACAGCGGACCAGGATCCGGACAGTCCGGCAGTGGCCGTTGAGTTCGCCCAGATCTGGCGGGAGAAGCCGAAATTCGTGTTCTCCCGGACGCTCACGGAGGCGGACATCGCGGAGCCGCGCTGGAACACTACGGTGCTGTCCGACGTCGTTCCTGAACAGATTGCGGAACTGAAGGCGCAGCCCGGCGGCGACATCGCGCTCAGCGGCGCCCACCTCGCCGCCACGTTCCTGCGGCTCGGCCTGATCGACGAATTGCACCTCTGCGTCCACCCGGTGGTGCTGGGTCAGGGCCGGCCGCTGTTTGAGTCCCCCTATATCCGGCTGAACCTCAGGCTTGAAGGCACCCGGACGTTCGGCAACGGCACCGTTGTGCTCCGCTATTCGATTGACTCCTCGACTGGCGCCGTGACCGGCACCTCGACCGACTCTTCAGCCGACGCCCCGATCGACTCCTCGGCCGGCACCTCGACCGATTCTTCAGCCGATTTCGTGACCGGTCCCTCGACCGACTCCGCGACCGGCCAACCCTAGGTCCGGTCAAGCTCCCCGAGGCACAGGCTGCGGACCACGTCGGTGAGCGTGTGAAGACCGTCGATGATGTCCTGGTCGGTGGTGTACTCGTGCTCATTGTGGGAGATGCCCTCCACAGACGGGACAAACAGCATCACCGTGGGAACGATGTCCTTGAGGTTGGTCGAGTCGTGGCCGGCCAGGGTTTTCACGCGTGCGTGGGTCAGTCCGCGGTTCGCTGCGACCTTCTCGGCGAGCGCCACGCCTTCCGGCTGGTACGGGGTGACCGGCCAGCAGTGGGATCCGGTCTTGCGGATGCCCACCCGGGCCGACCGTTCGATCACATCGATGCGGTCGTGGAGCATGCGGTCGGCCTGGGCGAGGAGTTCCTCATCAGGAGACCGCAGGTCCAGGAGCAGCGTCACCAGTGAGGGTACGACGACGGGCGAGTTGGGATACACGTCCAGCTGACCTACGGAGGTGTGGACGGCGCCGTCAGGGAAGGAGTCTGCGATTTCCCGCGCGGCAACCACCAGCATGGAAGCGCCGAGGAGTGCGTCGCGACGGTCGGCGATGACGGTCGATCCGGTGTGGGCCTGTTCGCCGTCGACTTCGAACTGGTACTTGTTGGCCGCCCAGTTGGAGTCGACCACGCCGATGGTGACACCGTTCCGCTCCATGCTGCGGCCCTGTTCGATGTGGATCTCGGCGGCGTACGCGGCCTGCGGGCCTTCGCCCTCGCCCAGCGCGCCGGTGGCTTCCAGCGCGTCGCGGACAGTGATGCCCGCAGGGTCCTGGGTGGCGAGAACGGTTTCCGCGGTCATCTTTCCGGTGTAGACGGAGCTGCCCATCATGGAGGGCTTGAAGCGTGCGCCCTCCTCGTTGAACCAGTTCACCACCGCGAGGTTGTAGCAGGGCGCCGTGCCGTCCGCCTGCCATTCCGCTGCCAGCCGGAATGCTGCGTGAGCTGCGGCGAGAACGCCGTATGCGCCGTCGTACCGTCCGGCGGTGGGCTGGGAGTCCAGGTGGGAGCCGACCAGCACGTAGGGCGCCCCCGGCTCCAGCTCAAGCAGGCCAAACTGGTTGCCCACCTGGTCGAAGGACACGGAGAACCCCCTGGCTTCCAAGAGCCGAGTCAGCCAGGCTCGCTGTTCGCCGTCTGCCGGTGAACCGGCCTGCCGGTCCACTCCCCCGCCGGGGGTGGCGCCGAAGGTGCACAGGGTGGCGAAGTCCTGAAGGAACGCGGCGTCGGCGCCGGTGAACTTGGTGGGATCGGGTTCAGGCACGGCGCCGTTGCTCATGGTTGCTTGTCCTCTGCGGCTTGATCGGTTGGTTTACACAATCGTTGCAGGACAGTCCGTTGCAAGCACTGGCGCCGGACAACCAGTTCGGGCGGGGGAATTGTGATTCTGCACAGTGTCGCCGTATTCCGGGATGGACGGGTCGGGAAGGTATGTCCCTTTAAGAAAGTGCAGGCACTGCTCTCATTGCATGCATTGAGAGCAGCGCCTGCACCGTTTCGGACGGTATATCGGCCGCCGGAACCGCGTGGATCACGGATGCGAAAGGCAGATCACCCGCCCGGGCCACGGCTCACGCGCCCGACCCTGGATCACCCGCCCGGACCGCGGTCATCCACTGAAGGGACAACCTCAGCCCGTTTCAGGCTTTCTGCACCGTAATGGTCCACTCTGCGTCCCCGCGGCGGTCGAAGTGCGTGACGGGGTACCCGTTCTCGGCGGCCCAGCGCGGGATGGAGTCGGTGGCCTGCGTGCAGTCGAAGTTGATAACGAGTTCGTCGCCGGCCGGAATGCTTTCGATAGCTGCCTTGGCCTCCACAAGCGGGAAGGGGCAGACCTGGCCGTCTGTTTCGAGAATGTGCTGTGCCATGGTGAAGAATCCTTTGTGCTGCGGAGGTTAGTTGGCGGAGGCGAAGGCGGGCGCCGTCGTCGTTCCGGTTTTCTTGTTGCGGGGGGCGATGAACAGCTTCGCGGCCGCGCCGGTGCCCAGGATCATGAAGATCAGTGAGACCCAGCCCTGGTAGCCGAAGAGCGCGGTGTCCACCATCGCGTTGCCGATCGTGCAGCCGCCGGCCCAGGCTGCGCCGATGCCCATGAGCGCTCCGCCGCCGATGCTGCGGACGGTCTGGATGGAGTCCGGCACCCGGACCTTGAACTCGCCGCTGAGCTTCGCTGCGATGAATGAGCCCACCAGGAGACCGAGCACCAGGAGAACGCCCCAGTCCACAACCTCCATGTCGCCCGTCACGAGGAACCCGGCGAGGTTGGAAGACGGTGTGGTGATGCCGAGTCCGGATTCGCGGCCCGTTGCCCAACTCAGCGGCCAGGCAAGGATGGCGATGATTCCGATGACGACGGCGGTGCTGAAGGCACCCCAGGGCTTGTCGAACAGGATTTTGGCGAGGCCGGTGCGCTTGGACGGGAGTGAGGCGATGTTCAGCTTCGGCTTGCGGAGGTGGTACCGGACGGCAAGGGC
>NZ_KI914616.1:27832-30376 GCF_000520475.1 Arthrobacter sp. 35/47 | reverse complement strand
CCGGACGGCAAGGGCAACGCCGGCCGCCAGTACCGCGACCAGCAGCCAGGGGCTCACGCCAAGCGACGTGTGAATGTTGGTGAGCGGGACGGTGATGGAACGCAGTGTTTCCGTGGTTCCGGCCAGCGGGCCGGTCTTGGAGATGGCGGCGAACATCGCGTATGCCGCCAGCGCGATCCAGGAGCCCACAAGCCCTTCACCGGACCGGTAGTAGGTTCCGGTGGCGCAACCGCCGGCGAGCACAATGCCGAAGCCGAAGATGAAGGCGCCGAGGATGGTTGCCAGCCATGCGAAGGCGTCGCCCTCGAGACTGATGATGCCGAGCCCGTCCAGGGCGAAGACACCCACGCTCTGAATGGCAACGACAATCATGAACGCAGTCAGCCAGCGGGTGTTCTTCGCGATCCACAGGTCGCGGAAGGCGCCGGTGACGCAGAAGCGGCCGCGCTGCATGGCGAAGCCGAGGGCGGCTCCGAGCAAAAGTCCGGTAATCAACATGGTTCAAGATTCCCGACTTATTTCCCAGCCCTGAAAATCCGTGAACTTTGGTTGCTTTAGGTTACCGAGTACGACGACGACGCTTGACTTACACCGGCCGCAGATGTCCGCCCTTGCCTCCGCTTGCGCCGAGTGTGGCGAGCGACGCGACATACCCCGGCATGTGCACCGAGCTCGTGCCGCCGCCGGGCAGCGGTCCGAGTTCGCGGGCGTCCACGTGCCCGGACAGTGCGTCCTGCAGCCGGTCCAGAACGTCCGCGCGCTCAAGTCCCAGAGCCAGCAGGCGTTGGGCCGCTTCCCACACCTGAGTCGGTTCGTTGTGCCACAGCTGGGAGATCACCAGTTCCCGCAACGCCGCATTCCAGACGGGCGAGCCATCCGGTTCCCCCGACCGCGGATACTCCTGCTTGCCTACGCCATGGAGTTCCTTCAGCTCGCCGAGTACCAGCAGCCGCAGCTCCGCCGCGCTGTTCGGGTTGAGCCGCGGATAGTCTTCCTGACCGATCCAGGTGCCGAAGTAGGGCATGGCAAACTGCCGCCGTTCCATGACGGCTTGGGCGTCCTCGATGGAGTCCATGTCCACCCCTTCGAGGAAAGCCATGCCGGGAGATGGGAGGTCATCCTCTTCGTCTTCCTCCAGCAGGCTTACTGCGTCAAGTGTGGCCGCGGCGGACTCCTGCACCATCTCGACCGCCATCCACGGCAGGCCCTGACGCCGGCCGCACCAGGAGATCCAGGCGCTCAGGAACGGTGCCAGCGCAGCCTGCTCCGCGTCGTCGAGCCCTACCTTGTTCGGCAGGAACCAGCCGGCAAAGGTGCTGATTTTCGGTGGGCTGACGCGGAGGAGCCGGCCGTCGTCGTAATTGCGCCCGTAGTCGATTGCCAGTTCGGCAAGCCGGGCGAACTGCGCCGCGAGTCCGGAGTCGGGCCGGTCCGCATCCTGCTCCAGGGAAGCCACAAAGTCCCCGACGAGCCTTTCAGTTTCGCTCTGGTCCTCCTCGAACCGCGCAAGCTCGTCGGCGGGGCCGGGTATGCGGTGTTCGGCGAGGTCGACCACGTCGCCGCCCGGCAGGGTGAGGAGCCTGCTCAGCGCCAGTGCGCGGTGCTCCTCATACTCGGGGCCGAGGTCGGGATCGCTGGTCATGTCCGTTGCTTCGATTGCGGCGATACCGCGGGCGCGCACCTCGGCCAGCGATGTCGGTTCGAAACGCATCAGCCCCTCCATGTGCCTGGCGAACCGTTCCCTGTCCTGTCGGAGCTTGCGGGCGTTGTGATCGAAAACGATGTTGGTGGCGTACCCGCCCAGATGGTTCGTGTCGATGGTGATGGCCATGCCGTGTTTGCGACGACCGGTGCGGAACTCGACGACGAATTCGATGGAATCACCGAACACGTCCGTCAGCATCCAGGCTTCGGCAGCCTCGAGGTTGCGCAACGGTGCAAGCCACGCCGGTTCCGGGACGCCCAGGTCGGTAAGCCGCTGGGCGGCCGCTGCTGCCTGAGCGTTGGCGGGCGGGTCGGCCACCTGGGCAAGCGCCCACAGCATGGCGGCAGCCGGACGGTCCCGCTGGCGTTCGACGAAACGCACCCAGTCGTTGAACAACTCCTCGTCGATGCCCGGCCCAAGGTTGGTGGTCTCATGCATGACCGAATAGAGGTTGGACGCCAGCAGCTCGCTGTGCAGCGACGAGGTGTGGTCCGCCTCCACCGTGAACCCCTGGACCTGCGACCGGTAGACCTCGGCGATGGGGTTGCCGGGCGGGCCGGTTCTGCGTGCCTTGTTCCTGCCTGCGGACTTGGGCTTCCGGGTACGGCTCTTCGGGCTCATCATCCGATGATGTCATCCTCAGATGGGGCGTCGACGAAATCCTGCGGTAATTGACAAGTCCGGCGAACGGAGGACGATCAGAACTACACGCAAGCTAAGCCTTCGGAGGACACCATGGCAGCGAACGACGACGGCGCGCACGTCCCAGTCCACGTGGAGTCCGTGCCCCAGTCGGAAGACCCGGCACTGCGCATTCCCGGCGCGGTTGCGGCAGCGCG
>NZ_KI914616.1:0-27732 GCF_000520475.1 Arthrobacter sp. 35/47 | reverse complement strand
CGGCAGCCGCAATCGCGCCCAGTGCTGTCCTCGCGTTCATGGCACACGACGACGCCGGCTCCCCCTACAGCGACCCCGCGTCCTTGCGGGCAGGCGGCTCGGGCCAGACGTACACCGGTGTTGCGGAGCCGGCCCCGGAATCCGACTACTCCGCGTCCTTCGACGGCGGCCTCGCAGACGGCGGAGACGGATAGCATCCTGATCAGAACCGGCCATTCTAGTTGCCCGGGCGAATAATACTTCCCACGCCTGCGCTGCGGTAGCCCTTGAACCGAAACCCGATGAATTACGGCATCAACTCTTACCAGGACTGCACCTTCCCGGTTAATTTCACACTCATGCAACTAACAAAGAAGTTAACTCTCAGCCTTGCCCTCGCCGGGCTCCTCGGTACAACCATTGCTCCGGCGAGCGCCTCGATCATCCCCGAGCCTGAAAGCGCCACGCTATCCGCCACGGTGCAGGAGTTCCTCTCCTCCGCCGGCGATTCGATGGAAGTCATCGTCACGTTCGAGGACCGGTCAGGCCTCGAAGCCCTTGCCGCAATGGACCCGGACGTACAGACCACCCGGACGCTGGACATGGGCCTGGCCACCCTGTCGCCGGCGCAGATCCGCGAGGTCGCGTCCTGGGATTCCACCCGCAGCGTCTGGGACAACGCCGTGGACGAGCTCTACCTCGAGGACAGCATCGGCATGATCAACGCCGACGAGGTCTGGGCCGGAGAAGGACTCCGCAGCGCCTATGACGGAACCGGCGTCACCGTCGCGGTCACCGACACCGGCGTCGACGCCACCCACCCTGACCTGCCGCACGGCGACAAGGTCATCCGCAACTTCGCGGTGGTCGGCGACCCGCTGAGCGACACCAACGTCGCGTTCGTGGACAACCCCACCACCAACGACGACCACGGCCACGGGACCCACGTCTCCGGCACCATCGGCGGCACCGGCGCCGCCAGCGACGGGAAGTTCACCGGCGTCGCACCCGGATCGGACATCATCAGCTTCAAGCTCGGCTCTGCCAACGTGCTGTCCTGGTGGGCCATCCAGTCCTACGACTGGATCCTCACCGAGGGCGACGAGCACAACGTCCGCGTGGTTTCCAACAGCTGGGGCGGCGGCGGAGGCGCCGACTACGATCCCGAGGATCCCGTGAACATCGCCACCAAGGAGGCGTACGACGCCGGTGTGGTCACCGTTTTCGCAGCCGGCAACTCGGGCAGCCCCAACACGATGGGACGCAATTCCGTTTCACCGTACGTCGTAGCCGTGGGCGCCGCGAACAAGGACTTCACGCTGGCCAGCTTCTCCTCGACCGGACGCCCGGACGGCAACCAGAACCGCACCGCAGGCGAGGGCCTCTACCGCCCGACCATCACCGCTCCCGGCGTCGACATCGGAGCCGCCCGCGCGTCCACCGGGGCGCAGATGTCCTCGGGCGCCGTCGTCGAGAATCCGTTCTACACGCGGGCCAGCGGCACCAGCATGGCCACCCCGCACGTCTCCGGCGTCGTCGCCCTGATGCTGGAAGCCAACCCCGCGCTGACTGCGGCCAACGTCATCAGCATCCTCGAGTGCTCCGCGGCAGAGATGCCCGGGTACGCGTCCTTCGAAGTTGGTGCCGGCATGCTGGACGCGCAGGCCGCCGTGGCCATGGCGGAGAAGGGCAAGACCACGTGCAGGTCTTCACTGTCGGTCAACGGTCTTGAGCCGGTCGGCGCGCAGCAGCCGATCAGCGGGACGGTGCTGCCCGGCGGTTACGCGGTGGACACCGGCGTCACCGAGGTCGACGACGCCTTCTGGAGTTACCACGAGATCGAGGTCACCGAGGGAATCGACGCCATCCACACACAGATCGCCTGGGACAACCCCGCCGAGAACATCTACCTCCACCTGTACGATCCGCAGGGCAACGAGGTCGGCGCGTCCGCCGGGCTCCTCGCCGCACCGATCACCGAGCGGGAGGTCCTGGTGACGTATCCGGAGCCGGGCACCTGGACGGTCGGCGTTGTCGGCCGGGTCAATACCGTCACCCCGTATACGGGGTCCATCCAGTTGTTCACGGAGGCGTCCGCGCACCCGGGTAAGAAGTAACCACCACTCATCCAACAAACAGAACGACGGCGGCACGCTAAGGAAGCGGGCCGCCGTCGTTCTGTTTTGGATAGTTGCCACTCGCCCAGTGAGGACAATCGAGCCATCAGTAAGTTGGTGGCCTCAATAGACTGGCGAACTGGTTCACGGGATAACGTTCTTCGCTGCCTCTGCACCGATGGCGCTGTCCATATCGTTCAGGGATCGCGGCTTCGCACCAGCCTGATGAAACACGCCTTCAAGCGACTTGAGCGGTGCGCCGACCGGTTCCATCACGCACCGGCCGTCGGACGTGAACACGAAATTCACCTTGGTGCCCGGCTCAATGGCAAGCCGAAGACGAACCTCGAGGGGCAGGGTGAGGCGACCCCTACTGGACACCCGTGCGATTGCCATGGCTCGAACTTACTGCCGATTCCGTCATCAGGGAACCGGCAGTAAGACCGAAGGAAAGCGAGAGAACCTCAGGCGTCGACGATGATGACCGTCACCACAGGCTTGCGGCGCAGCGAGCGGTCGGACCAGCGGACCAGTGCCTCAGCGATGGCGTGCTCCGCGTCGGGGCCGGTCTTCTGGCCCTTGAGCTGGGACAGGGTCTTCTCGACAATGTCGGTGGCCTTGTCCAGCTCGCCGTCCTTCGGAGCCCAGCCCACGGGGAAGAACTCCGGGTCCTCCTCCAGCTTGCCGTTGTCCGGGTTGACGATGGCCAGCACGGTGAGCGCGCCGTCCTCGGCCAGCCTGATGCGGTCCTGCAACGACTCCTCGGTGGCGGCGCCGGCCACCATGTTCTCCACGTACACGTAGTCCGCGGTGACCTTGCCGGTGACGCGGGCTACGCCGTCCTTGAGGTCGATTGTGGTGCCGTCCTCCACCACCAGGGTGTTCTTCGGTTCCACGCCGGTCCGGATGGCCAGTTCGGCGTTCGCCTTCAGGTGGCGGTGCTCGCCGTGGACCGGCATCACGTTGCGGGGACGCACGAGGTTGTAGCAGTAGACCAGCTCGCCGGCGCTGGCATGCCCGGAGACGTGGACCTTGGCGTTGCCCTTGTGCACCACGTTGGCGCCGAGCTTGGTGAGGTCGTTGATGAGCCGGTAGATGGAGGTCTCGTTGCCCGGGATGAGCGAGCTGGCCAGCAGCACGGTGTCGCCCTGGGTCAGGTCGATCATGTGGTCCTGGCTCGCCATGCGTGCCAGCGCGGCCATCGGTTCACCCTGTGACCCGGTGCAGATGATGACGGCCTTCTTCGGGTCCATCTTGTCGAGTTCCTTGAAGTCCACCAGCAGGCCGCGCGGCACCGTCAGGTAGCCGAGCTCGCGGGCGGTCTTCATGTTCCGGACCATGGAGCGGCCCACAAAGGCGACCTTCCGCCCGTACAGGTGCGCCGCGTCGATGACCTGCTGGATGCGGTGGATGTGACTCGCGAAGCTGGACACGATGATCCGGCGCGGGGCAGTGCGCATCACCTCGTCGATGGCCGGCGCGAGGTCCTGCTCGGAGATCTGGAAGCCGGGAACGTCGGCGTTGGTGGAGTCGGGCAGGAACAGGTCCACGCCCTCCTCGCCGAGGCGGGCGAAGCCGGCTAGGTCGGTGATGCGGCCGTCCAGTGGGAACTGGTCCATTTTGAAGTCGCCGGTGGCGAGGACCAGCCCGGCGGGGGTGCGGATGGCCATGGCGAGGCCGTCCGGGATGGAGTGGTTCACCGCGAGGAATTCGAGGTCGAACGGGCCGAACTTCTTCCGGTCTCCCTCCTTGACCTGCACGGTCTTGGCGGTGATGCGGTGTTCCTGCAGTTTGGTCTTGATGAAGGCCAGCGTCAGGCGTGCGGAGATGATGGGGATGTCGGCCCGCTCGCGGAGCAGGTACGGCACGGCGCCGATGTGGTCCTCGTGTCCGTGGGTGAGTACCAGGCCGACGATGTCGTCGAGCCGGTCCCGCAGGTAGGAAAAGTCGGGGAGGATGAGGTCCACGCCCGGGTGGTGTTCCTCGGGGAAGAGGACGCCGCAGTCCATGATGAGCAGCTTGCCGCCGAACTCGAACACGGTCATGTTGCGGCCGATTTCCTCAAGACCGCCCAGCGCGACGATGCGCATGGCACCCTTGTCCAGCCTGGGCGGTGTCCGGTCAGTGCGCGATGAGGAGTGGTGGCGTGAAGTCCTGGTCATGGGATCCGATCTCTTGTGACGGGCGGCTAACCCGGAGCTCAAATACCGGCGGTAAGGTGCTTCGTGGCGGAACGCCCTGCTGGGCCGCGGACCCGTGCTGTATCAGCGATCGGGGACGGCAATACTTTGTACCGACTTTATCACCGCGTGGTACACAGCCGACGACGGCGGCAGTCCCCTTGCGCGGAGCCCTCCCAGGCAGGCGCTGATTACCCGCGATCAGTGCTGCGGGTGTTCTTGCCGCTCACCGTGGAATGCAGTTTCTGATCGCCGCCGGTGCGAGCTGCCCCTCGTTCGGGCTTGGTGGCGAGCGTCCCGCCGCCCTTATAAGAGGCGATAAGTTCGATTCGACGCGGGACCGGCTTCCCATCCCGAAGGAGGATATCCCGTTGGGCTTTGGCTGCCGCGACGTTGACTTTTCTAACCTTGCCCATCTGAGGCTCCCTCAAGCTCTTCGACATCGATGTCTGAGTTCAGCACGTCGAAAACGTTGAAAATCATCGCGCGGTCGTCCTGGTTGATCCATTCTACGGCTGCCAGTGAATTGAGCAGCGGCCGCGAGCCGCGTTGTGGGGCATCGGTCCTTGCTCGGCATGTTCGCTAAAAGGCGCTTGCTGTGGATAACGCCGAGCTGCGCGCTCCCGCCCAACCTCCCATTTGGATCAAAACGATCGTTTGTGAGAAGCTTCACAGGTTTTGGTGTGGTGCCGGCCACTTCGTTCACCCACGACGGCGGCACACACCGCACTTACCTACGCTCTTTCCTGGAGGGATCCCACACTTATGAGCGATGTTTTATCCGCCATCAACGGCGTTATCTGGAGCGACTGGCTCGTCTATCTTTGCCTCGCCACCGGCGTCTACTTCTCCATCCGTTCCCGCTTCCTGCAGGTGCGGCACATCAAGGGAATGGTCCATCAGATCCTTCGGGGTGAGAAGTCCGCGTCCGGCGTCTCCTCGTTCCAGGCCCTGGCCATGTCCCTGTCCGGCCGCGTCGGCACCGGCAATGTCGCCGGTGTCGCCACCGCCGTTGCGTTCGGCGGGCCGGGCGCACTGTTATGGATGTGGACGGTGGCCTTCCTGGGTGCGTCGACGTCCTTCATCGAGTCGACCCTGGGCCAGATCTACAAGACCCGGGACCCGCTGACCGGTGAGTACCGCGGCGGTCCGGCGTACTACTTCTCCCGCGCGTTCGCCCACACCAGGGGTGCCGGGTTCTTCAAGGTCTACGGCTACGTTTTCGCCGCCGTGACTGTCCTGGCAGCCGGCGTGCTGATGCCGGGCGTGCAGGCCAACTCGATGGCCACCGCCATCGGAGGCGCCTGGCCCGTTCCGCCGCTGGTTGTCGCGGTCGGTTCCGTCATCCTCCTGGCGCTTGTCATTGTCGGTGGCGTAAAGCGCATTGCCAGCGTCGCCGCCTTCGTGGTGCCGTTCATGGCCGTTGCCTACATCCTGCTCGCCATGATCGTGGTGTTCGTCAACGCCGCCCAGCTGCCGGAAATCCTCTCGCTGGTGTTCCGCAGTGCGTTCGGCATGGATTCGGCTCTCGGCGCCGTCATTGGCCTGGCCGTGATGTGGGGCGTCAAGCGCGGCGTCTACTCGAACGAGGCCGGCCAGGGAACGGGTCCTCATGCCGCAGCGGCAGCCGAGGTGTCCCACCCGGCCAAGCAGGGCCTGGTCCAGGCTTTCGCGGTGTACATTGACACGCTGTTTGTCTGCACGGCCACGGGCTTCCTGATCCTCTCGACCGGCGCCTACCGCGTCTTCTCCGGAGGCACCGAGGATGGCGAGGTCCTCGTGGAGGGCGGCCTGCTCTCGGCCACGGCCACCGCAGGGCCCGAGTTTGTGCAGACCGGGTTCGACTCCGTCTTCCCCGGGTTCGGCGCCGCGTTCATCGCGATCACGCTGATCTTCTTCTGCCTCACCACCGTCATCGCCTACTACTACATGGCGGAAACCAACCTGCGCTTCCTGGTGGGCAACTCCTCGCACCGGATCATCCCCGGCATCCGGGCCAGCGTGGGCCGCGTGACCACCCTGGCGCTGCAGGTGGCGATCCTCATCGCCGTCGCGTACGGCTCGGTAAACACCGCGGCCGATGCCTGGGCAATGGGCGACATCGGCGTAGGCCTCATGGCCTGGCTGAACATCATCGGTATCCTGATCCTGCAGAAGCCCGCCCTGGCTGCGCTCAGGGACTTCGAGCGGCAGCAGAAGCTCGGCCTCGATCCGGTCTTCGACCCCGCGCCGCTCGGTATTGTCGGTGCGACGTTCTGGGAATCCTACAAGCCCGCCGGCGGCGAAAAGGACAACCGCGAAAAGGAAACCGTGCGCAGCTAGCACTCCTTCCGCAAGCCACGCACAAGAACGACGACGGCGCCCGCTCCGGTGGGCGTCGTCGTCGTTCTTTGGTGGTACTTCCGCGACGCTATCTCACGCCGCTCGGGACCCGAAGCGGCCCACGGGACTACTGAGCCAACGCAAGCCGCAGCGACTGTCGCGAGGTAATTATCGGACATGAAACGACAGAGGCCAGTCGACAATCAGCAAACAGTCGGAGGCAGCGGAGCGCAAGCACGGGCGCGCGACCAATTCGTTGGGCATTCGCTTAACCTTTCAGGCACCTGGAGGGCGTACGCACAATGCGTCCCAAGCGGCCTACGTCTAAGTTGGACCACGGCGTGGCGCACTTCACACCTATGCAGCGCCCGACTCTCCCCCACATCAACTGCCGACAGCAGCGGCAACTTAGCGAGGATTTATGCGACTTTCTCAAACGGCGCCAGAGCCGGACACTTCTCTTTTAAAGGTCCTCGGAAACTGGGATGCTCTCGCCCTTGGATTCGGGGCCATGATCGGTTTCGGCTGGGTTGTTCTGACCGGCGGGTGGATAGCGTCGGCCGGCACCATGGGTGCGGTCCTGGCCATGGTTACCGGCGGCGTCATCATGGGCGTGGTGGGGTTGACCTATGCGGAGCTGACTGCGGCGATGCCCAAGGCAGGCGGTGAGCACAACTTCCTGCTGCGCGGGATGGGGCCGCGGTGGTCCTTCATTGGATCCTGGGCCATCACCGGTGGATACATCACGATCGTCGCCTTCGAAGCCGTGGCGCTCCCTCGAACGGCGCAATACCTCTTTCCCAATCTCAGCCAGATTCCGCTCTGGGAGGTGGCCGGCTATCAGGTACACCTGACGTGGGCACTCGTCGGTGCGCTCGCCGCGGTGGTCATCACGGGAATCAACATCCTCGGGGTCAAGCTCGCCGGGACGGCCCAAACTTTCGTGGTGATTTTCCTTCTGGTCATCGGTCTCATGCTCGTCTTCGGCTCGTTCACCGGGGGCTCGGCCAGCAACATGGAACCCTTCTTCACGGGCGGTATGAACGGGTACTTCGCGGTCCTGGTGGTGGTTCCGTTCCTGTTCGTTGGGTTTGACGTCATCCCCCAGTCCGCGGAAGAGGTCAACATTCCGGCCAGGCAGATCGGCAAGCTCGTCGTCGTCGCCGTCATCCTCGCAACGATCTGGTATGTCATGACCGTCCTGACTACCTCCTCGGCAATGCCCGCCGGCGACATAGCCCAGGCTGACATAGCAACTGCCGATGCCATGGGCGCACTGTTCGGCAGCGACGTGATGGCGAAGATCCTGATCGCCGGTGGAATTGCCGGCATCCTCACGTCGTGGAATTCGCTGCTCCTGGGCGCATCGCGGCTGATGTACTCGATGGCGCGCTCCGGCATGTTGCCGGCCTGGTTCGGCAGGGTGCACGCCAAGTACCGCACTCCCGTCAACGCTCTCCTGTTCATCGGAGCGCTGTCCTTCCTGGCGCCGTTCTTCGGTGTGTCAATGCTGGTCTGGCTTGTGGATTCGGGCGCACCGAGCATCGTCATCGCGTACATCCTGGTATCCATCGTGTTTGTGATCCTGCGCCGCCGGGAACCCCACATGGACCGTCCGCTCCGCGTGGGCGGAAAGGGCAACGGAGGCACGATCATCGGTGTCGCAGCCGCTGTCCTGTGCATCGCGCTGCTCAGCCTGTACCTTCCCGGCATGCCGGCAGCACTTACTCCGCCTCCGTGGATTCTCTTTGGCCTCTGGTGGGTCCTTGGAGCGGTCCTCCTCTTCCGTATTCCGTCCGGTATTGCTCCCGGCCAGGATGCTGAACACCGTTTGCTCGAACGACTCAAGCAACGGAGCCCCGACGCAGCCAGAAGCATCTGATCGCGCATGCCCGCCAGGTAGTCTCCTGCAGGCACAGATGACGACGACGGCGGTCACCCGCCGTCGTCGTCGTCGTTTCTTAAGTCCGGAAGAGGCCGCTGTAGGCGTTGAGAGCCGGCTGACCGCCCAGGTGCGCGTAGGCGGCGCGCAGCGAGGCTGGGCTACGGAATCACGGTACGGTCCCGGCTGCGTGCTCTAATTATTGCTGTCGACTCGGGGGAAATTACGAATGCATGGTGTTGAGCAATGAGCGAGCTCGGTCGGATCTACTGGTCGAGGAAGCTGCTGAAGCTGAGTTACTCAGTCGTGGTTCTGTGGCTGGCGTGGTCCATTATCAGTCTCCTCATGAGCGGCTCGTTTGTTTCGACACCGTCCTCCGGCTCTGCGGGAGTCTCTGCGGCATCGGACATTCTGTTTTCGCTCGGTCAGCAAGTGGTCGCGGCAGCTGTGACTCCTGGCCTGATCCTTCTGGCGCTTGGAATTACTGCCGGCTTCATCACGGCACGCGATGCCCGACGACGCGATCCTCTTCGCCGCTTCACGAAACAACAGCGGCGCGAAGGTATGGCTCGAGCGGGCGGGCAATGTGAGCTCGGCGTGGGCGCACGCCGGTGTTCACGAGCGGCCGAGCATGGCGACCACTTCTATCCATGGTCCAAAGGTGGAGCGACAAGCCTCCAGAATTTCGTGGCGGCGTGCAGCCGGTGCAACCGGGCGAAGTCCGCGCGGATCCCCTCCCCCATCCCGCAGAAGAGCATTGAACGACGACGGCTGGCCACCGGCGCTGACGCTTCGGCCATGCTCGTTGGTGAACGCCGGGGCTAAGTCCGGAACGTAGGGGTTACTTTGTGCGACGGGCTTCCTTCTCTACCAGGTCCGCCAACGCTTCGACACCCCGCGATTCCTTAATCGCCCTGCCGATACGCTGCGCATGCTGCCGGTAGGACGGATCGGCGAGGACCTTGCGCACTGCCTTCGCGACGTCGTCAGGCTTGGCACGATTGGTGCGCAGGTTGATCCCCGTCCCCGACCAGGCGACGCGGGCACAAACTTCCGTCTTTTCCTCCGACTGTCCGGCAACCACGAGCGGCACGCCGTGGCGTAGCGCGAACTGCACTCCCCCGTAGCCGCCGTTCGTGACCAGGACACTGGTTTTGGGCAGGAGCTCGTCGTACGGGAGGTAGGAGGAGACGCGGACATTCCCGGGCAACGGTCCGGTGAGGGTGTCCTCGGGGCGGCCGCCGGTGCTGACGACGACGAGGACGTCGTCGTTCGCGAGGCCGTCGATGGTGGGGCGGATGAGGTCGTTGTAGTCGCGGTTGGCGATGGTGCCCTGGGTGACGTGGATGACGGGGCGGCCGGCGTCGAGGTCTGCCCACCACTCGGGCAGGGACACGTCGGTGTTGTCCCGGCTTCCACCCTGAGAGACCGGACCGACGAAATGGACCGTGTCGGGCAGGTCGGAGCGCGGGTACTCGAATTCGGCCACGCTGAACTGGACGAGGAGGTCTGCGCGGCGGGGCCAGTCCATGAAGAAGCCGGGGAAGGGTTGACCGGTCACGTCTCGGGCGACGTCGTTTGCGTACTTCTGTACCGGCCCGAAGATTACCTTCTCAGTCGCCCCCTTCAGGGCGCTGTTCCGCATCCGTCCGATGGGTCCTCCCATGGGCGGGATGCCGAGCCCGAACGGGGCAGTGTCCCTGCTGGCCAGGCTGAGCGGCACGATCCCGCAGGTCACGACGGCGGGACGACCTTCGCGTGGTGTGTTCAGCAGGAGCGCTACACCCATGAAGAGCGGCTCGGAGAGTACCGCGTCGGTGGGTGTCTCGGCGATGGCGGCTTTGAGGGCCTCGTACTGTGGTTTGCCGGGACGCATGAAGATATGGGTGAGGTCGTACCGGATGCCTTTCGGGCCCTTGAGGCCTACGCGGCCGGGGAACTCTTGGTCGGGGTTGGAGTCGTCGAAGTCCGCGTCGGGCGGCAGCGGGAGGAAGGTGGCTCCGGTGGCGGTGACGCGGTCGGCGTAGCGCTGGCCGGTGAGGAAACGAACGGCGTGACCGCGGTTCACGAGCCCGGACGCGACCGCGAGCATCGGGACGACGTGCCCGATGATAGGGCAGGAACAGACGAGTACCGATGCCATGGCGGGCTCCTGTGCGGTGGTTGTGTTGCACCATTCTTCGCGCGAACGCTTGGAAAATTCTGGTTCATTGCAGTAGCGGCTCGCCCCAGTCTTCGACGAAGACTTATGGGACAGGGAGATCATCGAAAGTAGAAGCAATCCATGCACACAGCCGATGGCGATGTCAGTCGTTACGGTCGCGGGTGACACCTTCGGTTGGTAGCGACGGATTGTGCCCTGTTGCTGCTTAGATTGGTTTATGGTTGAGCAACCCCAGGATCTCGGGATTTTCGTGTCAGGTGATGAAGTGGCCGTGATAGGCACCACGGACCTTGTACAGACGTTTATAGATGAGCTGAGTGTTAAACCGGATCTCGCAAGGAACGCCAAGAAAGCGACTCTTGACGCTCTCGCGGCGGTAAGCGGGCTCTCCGCCGTAGGATCCTCGATCGGGGGCAAGACCTTCACTCTCACTGCTGAATCAGCCGATCTTTTCGACAAGTATCGACAGTTCGCCCCTGAAGGACCGATGGCGGGAGTAATCCGTGGCGCGCAAGGGCGAATCGTCGCTCATGCGAAATTCGAGCCCGCGGCGATGAATCCAATGGCTATGTCGAACGTCGCGACTCTCAGTGCGGCCGCCGCACTGAAAGCCGCACTGGCTGACCTCGAACAGCTCGTCGAAGCAATGGACATCAAGCTCGACCGTCTCCTCTCCGATAACAGAGCGAAAGCGCTCGGTGACGTTCAAGGCATCACACAGGTACTGGAGAAGGCCTATTCGCTGTACGAAGAAACCGGTCGCATCAGCGAAACCACCTGGGCACAGGTCTCCGGTCACGCAACAGCGCTCGCCCAAGCAAGTTCACACGCCCTGAACCAGTTGGACGTCATCGCCGACTCCCTAAAGACAGGTAGTGCTGGTGAGCGATCCGACGCAGCGAAGCACGCCTCCGACTCCGAACTCCGCTCCTGGCTGGTGCTTCTTGCCGCATGCCAGGCGAATCAAACGCGCCTGGACACGTTGGAGATTGTTCACGCGGCTCGCAGCGCGCCAGAAGATCTGGAGCACCACAGGGCAGCCATTGCACGTGCAGCGGCTCAGCGACATGAACTGGCCGGGCTCAGACTGCAACGTTTGAATGACGCCGTGGCGGACACTGCGAGCATCAATGACTTCTCGCGGGTGGTCAATCCCCTAAGGAGCAGGTCAACGTTGAACGCGGTGGAGAACATTCTGAGAATCGTGCGCCAGTTCGCCACGATCTATGGGCTTGAGAATCTTGTTTATGGGACGGTCGAGCGCGAATCTTGGCGAAAGTCATTGAGCGACCTGACGGGTCAGACACGCCAGGTCCTCGGTTCGGTTGCACAAGCGGTGCCCGCGGTCGGGAAGGCCAAACCTCAGATCAAGAAGCTCGGGGAAATCGATCTTGGCCGTCCCAAATGGCCGAGGAGGACGAAAGCCGATGAATCGAAGGAACTTGAGACTTCAGACGGACCAGAGACGCAACATGCACCGTGATGGGTCGGCCGGTTGAACGAATAGAAGGCTGCTTCGGATAATCGGCTGCGCGCAGACAGTGGTGAAGGGCCACACCCGAGGACAGAGGGTAGGACCATCACGCCAAGCAAGATGTAGCGCAGGCACGGAGACGCGCTTCCCAACGGAACGGCGGCGATGGAACGTGCGCTGAGTGTCCGTGCGAGCGTGCCCGAGGTGGCGGATGTGTGTTGAAGATTGTCCGTGAGAGGATGTTAGGCCGGCCGTCCGAGCCGCGAGTCGCGGCGTTGGGGTGGTCGGCGACATCGCCGGCGGGTCCGCAAGGGACCGACCGCACGGGTCTCGCTAGGTCCAGACGCCTCAAGGGCCAACAGTGTCCGCGTCCACCTGGGGCTTTGATACTCGTTCGCCCCCTCGGCGCGGCCGCCGAACGTTGACGCCGAGGTGTTGTTGTCATCTCGCGAGCCTCAGCGAGGAATGGAAAGTACACCCCGATTGATTGGGTAAGTCCAGTCTATTCGAAGCCCCTTGTGACCGGACGTGACAGCCTCGCAGAAGCACTCTCCGAAGCACGACTTGGGTGCTCTTTTCCCGCTGCATCGGGTCGCCTCAGGCATTACCGCTCCCACGGCCCTTGCGGAGCACCCCCTCACGACTTGGCGTCGCCCCTCCACCCCTTCCATCGGGGGGTGGCGCGGAGAGATCGCCGCAGACTGCTGTGTGTAGGGTTTAGGTTCCGATTAGCGCTCAATGGAAAGTACACTCGAGCGGTTGCGACTAATCTAGTCCGCTCGCCTCGCCGTGAGTTTGCTGGTCCTGCCACTCGGTGAAGACCACTTGGCCGTCATGCCGGGCACGAACCAGCCATTGGTGGCGGAGTAACGGGCTGGGGAATACGCAGTTTGGCGTTAACCATGTCGGGCAGACGTGTCGAAGCCATTATCCATGAGCGTGTCACCTGTGGTCGACGTCCCCGCGACTCGCTGTGTGGGCGATCAACGAAGCTGGGGAAAGGTACCGCTGCCAAGGCCGACGCTCTTTAGATCATCCCAGAGCCAGCGTGCAGCCACGCTGGACGCAGGCCGCACGTTGGACATGTCGTCTGCACCCGTGCTACTCCATCCGACGCCGCCGATCGGTTCGCGGTTTTGTTCAGAGAGCCAGGAACGGATTTTCTCGGCAGTTGCGGAGTGACGTTCCCAGTCATCTATCTGCTCACTCCTGGACTGCGTAACCACCGCCCGCCTCGACGTCGACCAAACCTCCTCACCCCCGGAGGGCTCGATCTCCGGCATCATGGCCATCGGTACCCGCATCACGGTCACTCCCGGGATGTTGCCGAGCCGGGAACCACTGTCGAACGACATCTCCAGGATGACGCCGAACGGGGCAAGCGCTGAACTCGGCATGGACCATCCAAGCCGAGCGAACGAGTGCGTCATCGCCTCGTCGTAGGCCTCGCACGCGCCCCCATACACCTCGGCCTCGAACTGCATGAGGCGTTTAGGCGAGTACAAATCCCAGACCCACCCGCCTGTCGGGTGCAACACATCCCTGTCTGGAAGGCGCGACACTAAATTGACGAGTCCTGTCTCTTCGATCCATGTGACCAGATCTTGGAGCTCCGCACCCGAGTACGTTGTCGAGCCACCAAATGAGAATTGAGCTTCGCGAGTTCGTTCGACCGCGTCGAACGTTTCCACCGCCCGCGTCCTAACCTCGGCCGCCGGAAGATGGCCGTGGAATAGGGATCCGTGGCCGAGAAGGCACCGGGCGAGGTCAAAGCGTCGCTCTTGGGCCCAGACTCCGTCCGGGGCGCCAAGGAACGCATCGTTGGACAGCTTCTTGAGCGTCGCCTTCGCGATCATCTTCCGCACCATGGTCCATGGCCAGGCATCACCTTCCGGTGCG
The DNA here is from genome assembly GCF_000520475.1 of Arthrobacter sp. 35/47. Classification (NCBI taxonomy): domain Bacteria; kingdom Bacillati; phylum Actinomycetota; class Actinomycetes; order Micrococcales; family Micrococcaceae; genus Arthrobacter; species Arthrobacter sp. 35/47. Next base: position 13,715 of record NZ_KI914616.1, on the reverse strand, counting down.
CCGCCGCTGATCCACGGCGCCCAGTCAGGCACCGCGGACGGGAGAAACGGGTGTGCACTAGGCGGGACCTCGGTCACGTAATCGGCCGCCGGACGAGACCTCGAGAACGCTACCTCGATGCGATGACCGGATACCGTGACGCCTAAGCCGACCGGCCCCTGAACCACCGGGAACGGGAGGACGCCCTCACCCAAGGGACCCAGAGCATCAGCCCAGGTGCGCAGTGCCCGAAGGAGGCGGGCACCACTCGTCCTGGCGTCGAGATCCTCGTCGCCCTTGGTGCGCCAGTCTCGGTGCCCGCCAAACGCCTCCTTGAGCACCCATGCAGCCGCTCCTGGATTCCCGGCTACCCACGTCCCAACCAGGTCATCCAACGACTCTGCTCCTGGTGCGCTAAGCGCGGCGACAGCCGCCGCCCACCGCCACCGATTGAAGCTGAGAGAATCTGCTACGACCTCTCCTGCCGGGACATCTCCGGCAAGAATCGCTTGCGCTGCGAACCAGTGCTGGAAAATGGGCAAAGAGAACACAACTGAGCCATTGGGCCCGTCGGCAACCAGCCGACTCGAACGGGCGATCTGGCGATCGCTGAACGACAGGCCATCTCCGCCAGCCCTTGTGAGTGCAACCGAGAGACTCTCGAGGACCGACCGACTCTCCCGTGAGGTTACTGCCGACCGCTCGGTACCCTTCGCGAGAGCGTCTTCGACCAACCCTCGAATCAGGTCCGCTTCTCCGCGGGGAGCCCTGTCCCGGCCAAGCATGACCCCCGCCGCCAGCGCGAAGAACGGCCTTGTTACCGTGGCTCGCATGTCTGCCGTCCAGCGCCATGTATCGCGCGACTCACCGCCAGCCAACTCGACGAGCTCAAGTGCCTCATCCTCGGCTAGGGGCGCCACCGATATCTCCTCCGCCGGAGTCGGGGACAGGATGCCAGGACGAGCCGTCAGCAAGATTCGGACATTGGAGTACGTTCTGGTCAAAGCGCGGGCTGCCTCCAGCAGAGCTTGCGCCGCAGCCGGGTCGGTTTCGTCCAGGCCGTCAACCGCAATGGAGGCGCCCCGCCCGTGGCGCCACGTGGGCCCAAACTGCCGTTCAACCGCACCTTCGAGTGTCTGACCGACCAGGTCGCGGGCGCTCAACCACACCGGGAACGACGCGTCGTCACCTTCGGCGAGATTCTTGATAGCGGCCCGGTGCCAAGTCTCCGCGGTCTCGGATTTGCCAGACCCGAAGTCGCCGAGCAGCACCACAACGCTGCCGACCGGGACATCCGGGATCTCGATCCGCTCGAAGTACGACGCCAAAACAGCCTCATTCACTTCAAACACCTGCAGACGAACCGCCCGGCGAGCCTCAGACCGTTGAAGGAGAACCATCCCGAGGTCATCAGCGCTCAACGCCGCACCGGGCGCAACGAGCTGAAGGAGAAGGCCCCGCACGTTGGCGCTGCGCTGCTGCGCCCAGCTCTCACTCAGGTCGGCTAAGTCACCAGCGCCGAGCGTCGCCGCGATCGCTGGGTAGGTCAATTCCACCAGCCGTAAAGAACGAGACAGGTGGTCATCGGCGGACGCCCAGTCCTCTGAGGCAGCAGACAAGGCTTCGTCGAGCCGTTTCGCCAACGGTCCATGGATCTCCTCTACCGGCGTGGCGAGCTCTTCGGCAGTAATGGTTTTGAGCCACTTCCGGTAAGTCCCCCACCGGCACGAGAAATCGACCCTCTTACGGACCCGCCGCCAGACCATCCACCGGAAGGTCACCCTGCGGGCGAGTGCTCGTCCGGCGGGCACCGCGACGCCTCCAAGGAGGCGCCCCCCGCCAGCAGCAAGGGCAGTGCCCTCCAAGCCAATCATAGAACCTCCTGGACCGTAGAGATCCAATATTCCAGCAGGTGTGAACTGAACCGCACGGCACACCGTTAGTAGTCGATACAGAGCCTCAATATCGCACAGCTTTCTCGCTGGGGTGCGAGGGAACGGCCGCCGCCCGCGGCGTGTATGTCCTGCGCACAGTGGTGTGGCCCCTGGTACAGCTGCGTCATTCTGGGCGATCTGACGCCGCCAAGGCGGCAGCGCACCGCGCCGAAATTCAGCCGTGACGCGTAAGTGCAATTGTAATCTCGCGAGCCTCATCGAGGAATGGAAAGAACACCCCTACTTACAAGGACGAGCTTAGTCGCTCTTGGAGCACTCGCGATGGAATGACGCATTTGCGCCGGTGAACGCAACTCCCTGTACCGGCCTTAGAGGGGCCATAGTCACCCTGAACACTGAGGTGACTGGAAGGCTAAACCGGGTGTCATCGACTAACTGCGCACGGCTCCGTCGATTGCCCGATGGACACCGTAGACGCCGAGTTCCAGCAACCGATCGAGGATGTCGAGCAGGGCCTTGATGCGTGCGCGGTCGCGAGTCTGCGCCAACCCACGAACCACCAGATCGGAGATGTAGTGAGCATCTCCGGCAGCACCGGTCCTCATGTCGGCCACGTCATCGCCATTGATGTCCAGGAAGCGGTGTGCAGCGAGGTCAACGAGATCGTCGACCTTGTCCGGCGCTTCCTGCAGTGTGATGAGCAGTTGCGGGGTTGCGTGTACGTAACTCGGTGATTCGATCAAGTCAGCCAAGAATTCGGCGTAAGGGCGCAGGTCGTCTCCACGGAGATGACCGGCTAGGCTTCCAACTTCCTTCCGAACCTCATCGTCCTCGTCATACATTAGCCGGCGCAGAGTAGCTAGCACGAGTGCTGAATCAGCGGACCGATCAACCCTAGCGGCACAGAGTCCAGCCAACCCACGTCGAACTTCCACATCACCAGTGAGGGCTCGTTCCATTGCCGCCGGACGCTCCCATTGCAACGCGGCGAAAGCAGCCACGCCGCCGCCTACCCTCCGGACCTCGGCACCTGTCGAGCTGAGCATGCGATCGATCACCGGATCGATGACTTGCGGGTCGGCGTTGCCGATATAGATCATCAGGTCGTCCAACATGTCCGAGGCAAGGAGGAGGTCGTCGGCCTCGATGAGGCGTTCAAACGCCTCGTACGCCGTTGCCCGTGCATACCGTAGGCAAGCAGCGATTGTGTGCGCAACACAGGCGCGGACACTTAAAACTGGGTCGTTAGCAAGCTCCAGGAGGTGGCGGGCTACGAGTTCCGTGCGCGTGCCATCCGGATCATGGATCAGGAGGTCTCCGAGCGACTCAGCCAGACTCCCGCGCGACGTGTTGAAGCCGTTTTGGAACAGGTCACGTCCGGCGCGTTCGTCGTCCTGACGTACGAAGACAGGCGAGTTGTCGACAGGGTCAGGAGCATGCAGCGCCCGGTCGAGAACCATCGCGACGATATCTAGGGGTGTCTCATCAAGGACGTGACGGACGGCCCAGCCAAGCCAGCGGTCGCATTCATCGAGGCCGAGGCTCATGACGTTCCGTATCGCGTCGAAGACAGCGTGCTGTGCGTCTTCCGGAATGGATGCTTCCCCGAAGCCCCTCAGGATGGCACCGGGGTAAGCCTCGTTGGTCGCGGAGGTCAACTGCATGGCTAATCCAGCGAATCGAAGTGGATCCTCTGCCGTTCGCGCCTTCAGCTGCTCGGCCAGCTCGCGAGCGCCGCCGACCTCGCTGCCGAAGTCGCGATCATCGCTGTCGTGCTTTGACATGGCCTTCAACCACTGCGCGTTGCTCATCTTCTGTGTGGCTGGGGCGGCGATGGGTGACCCGACCGTGTAAGTGATGATGCCGGTCGGGGACTCGGGCACATCCGAGTCGAACTTGCGCTGATACTCCTGCAGTCTTCGAAGTCCTACTGAAGTTAACCGCTCGCGGTCGAGCGCGGACAGGAATTTGAATGCGGTGTGGCCAAACGACCGAAGCCTATGACGGGGGTCGGGAGATGTATATGTGGCGGGAAGGTCACGGAGCTGTAGTTCGAGCTGCAGGTGGACCTCGTCGCTGACGATCGGCGCGATGGCCTCAACAACTTCACGTGAGAGCCAGTGCGCATCGGACAGGTAGCCCGCTTCGAGGCGGGTGCCTCCTTGGAGAATCAGCTCAGCTGCCCATGAGGCGAGGGTGTTGGCCCCAGCAATCAGAGCGCGATATAACAAGGCCTGCGCCGCGTCGTGTTCGTTGGCGGCCAGGGACTGCAGCATCGACTCGATGGTTTCCGGCGACATCTGTGCCCATTGTCCGAGCGCGTCCGCCGCGCCGTTGTACAACGCGTCGTCGACATCGCCGTAGCTCGACTCCGTTCGGAACCTCAGGGTGAAGTGCCGGTCGCGAAACAGATGTCGCTCGTAGCGGTCGTAGTGGGTGGCCTCCATGACTGCCAGCAGATGCGGCACGAACGCCTCCGCGAACGCTTGCGGCTCGGCTTTGCATGCTGCTTCGATCATTTGAGTGGCGCCATACTCATGTAAGCCAAGGAGGGCTACTTTGCCGTCGCTACCGAGCGCCAGCGCAGACGGGCTCTCAACAAAGCAAGCTTTGAGCATCTCGACTGCCCAGAGTGGCTTGTGTTCCGCAAGTTCGTGTGCCGAAAGCCAGAGGTTGTGGTCGGCTGGATTGATCTCGCCGGCACTGGCTGCCTCCAGCAGCAGCTCGAACAGCCGCCGGTGTTGGTGCAGGTTAGCGCGCTGTGTCACCCAACGGAGCCACCTCACGTAGTCGGGTGACTGGTTCCGCGCCTTCAAGAGGTCAGCCACCTCGGCCTCATATTCGGCGCCGGCGTTGCCCATCCAGTCGATGCTCCTTTCTCGCAGTGTGTCGTCGCCACTGTCGAGCCACCCTTCGATGTGACCAAGGGTGTAGAACGGTCCGAACCAGCTAGGACGTGCGAGCTGCCGCCAAAGCTGTCTTGTGAGCGTGGATTCCTTCTCGGCAAGGCGGAGCACAAGTTCGACATCCTCGAACGTCGGAGCGCTGACGTTCGCGAAGACGGCGACCACCGTCTCCTTGATGTGAAAGCGAACATCTGCGCTGTTAAGGACTGCCTCGACCTCGGTCCGGAACCGATCCGGATCTCGCTCACTGAGTAGCTCGAGGATCTGCCGTACCTGTGCGCGCCGGAACAGTTCTTGCTCCTGGGCGCAAAGGAATTCGACCATCGACTGCTGTCGCGACAGCCACTGGCGGGCGAACGTGAAGTCAAAGAAGGTCTCGTGAAAGAAGGACACGCGGTCGTCCTCGATCGCGATGACCTGCTCGGAGGCGAGGACCCGCGCATGTTTGATGAAGTCACCAGGACCGAGGATCTCGACGGAGACGGACAACGTCTGCTGGTCGCTCGCGGTGTTGGCGATCCGGGCCAGGACGTCGTTGAACAGCGTCCCAGGACGCCGCTGCTCAGAGGTTTGTTCCTTGCGCTGCCAGAAGGCTTCGAAGAGCGAGCCTCGGGAGGTGAAGTTCAGGGCGCCTGGCTGGTCGGCGATCGTTTCCAGCAGGACGAGGTTGAGCGGTGACCTGAGGAGTGCACGTTGCGTAGCCGTGAGCAAGGCTGGATCGAGACCCATGGCCGAGACACTGTCCATCACCGCTTCGTCGGACAGCGGCTCAATGGTCAGGCGTTCGACATCGTTCCGAGCATCTAGTTTGCGGATGCGATGATCGTTCTCGACGTCGAACAGTCGGCAGGCCAAGATGACGCGCACGCCGTCAACCGCCGCAGCTTCTTGAATGAGATCGGCAATGACGTCGTAGCGCTCCGAGAGGCGCCCGGAAGCTAGCGATACGGCGTCGAGTTGGTCGATGATCAAGATGGCGTCTCGGCCGTCTGCCGCCGTTCGCAGCGCAGCGACCGGCGATGCCGAGAGGCCCAACTGAGTGCCCAGTTCGTTGGTCGAACCGAAAGCGCCGCGGCGGTCAAGCCGGAACGCCAGTACCTCGGCGTTCTGCGCCTCGAACTTGCCAGCCGCCTGGTAAAGAACAGAGCTCTTTCCGCCACCGCCAGCGCCGACGACAAGTGCGAGGCGCGTTGTCACCATGAGGTCAACGAGAGTTGTAGCTTCCTGCCTCTCGATCGGCGGCGAGAGCAGTTCGCGCTCGATCGTGCCGCGCCAGCTCTGGGTCGTAGCCACTACTCGCTCGTGGGACGTTCGACGTGCGTCGGAGCCGCGCGGTGTGATGCCATCGCGAGCAAGTGCGTCAAGGAGTTCACGGCGTGTCATCCGCTTGCGCAGGTTGTTTAGCAGCACCGCACCTATGGCAACTGCCATGAGGTCGCCGGTCGCCCCCTCCAAACTCACTTGGGCGAGCGTGGCGTTGGTCGTGACCAGCTGCTCTTCGACTTCAACCTCGATCCACATTCCTCGGAGGATCTCCCACGCCGCCTCAGTAGTGCCGAAGACATTCGCCGCGGTCAACTCATCAAAGGTTGGTCTCAACCCGGGCGTGAGCTGATGCGCCACGAACTGCTGTGCGTCCGCCGACTGCCGCGCCAGGCCAGCCATTACGCGAAGCGCCCCGCTCGGAGTCATAGAACTGAAGTGGAACTCACGCCCAGCTGCAACGTGACGAGCAGCTCCTGCCAAGACCCCGCGACCTCTGAGCGCTGCAATCGTCCAGTGGTCGGTGATGTTGTTCTGGCGCTTCACCTGGGTCGCGGAGATGTCACCGTGCTCGTTGATGTAGGTGAACTCTGAACCATCTGCGAGCTCAGGGTCGATCTCTTCGAGTGTGAGACTGCGGCGCTCGTCCATGATGCAGAGCAGAGCGTGACGGACGGCCCAGGCCAGCTCGTACTTGTTGCCCAGCTTGTCGGCGACCCCACCGCCGGCACCAGCCATTCGGGGCGCCGGATCCCGTGGCGTGGGATTTGTCTCGCTGTTCGAATGTTCGGATTTCTCGCTCTCTCCTTCAAATGGATAGGAAAGAGGGACGCCGGTCACAGCAACAGGCTACTTCCGCCTGGCGACAAACACCACCGTGGACAGGTAGCGAGTGTCAAACTGGGCGGTTTGACACTCGCTGCCCCGCTTGGTGGGCCGTGAACGTCGACGCCAGCGGGGTGTAGTTGTCATCTCGGGAGCCTCAGCATCCAAATTCACAACCTCGTTTAGAACGAGTAGATGGCGCCTCCCTGAATATCATTGTCGCTGCCCCCTATTGCGCCACAGCCGATGCCGTCGCGTACACATCCGCCGGCATCGACCGGTGCAGCTTCCAGGTAATCGCTATCGGTTTCTCCCCGGAATGCTGGACGTAGTCGACCTGCCCCAGGCACGTGTACGGCACAGTTAGTCCGCTCTCATCTTCGGCGGTGTCACGGGTGAAGAGGAGAACATGAGATCCTCGCGACTTGTGGTTTAGGTACCGCTGCCCCGTAGGGCTCGTTGTGGCGGTTGAGTTCTGCGATTCCCAGTGGAACAGGTCAGGGCCGATGGCATAGTCCCTGTACATGGTGGTCGTTGAGTGGTTTTGCTCGTCCTTATTCAGGGTGACGAAGAAGGCATCAGTCGAAACCGCGGGGCACCATGCAACGCCCTCGCGGTGCTGGACATTCTTGCCGAGCTCTAGGGATCCGTATTCCAGCGCTGCCAGTATCTCCTCGCGCCGATAAGTCGCGTGAGATAAGAGAGGGACATGTTGGAGGCCGGCACCGAGACTCTTCGCAGCGTGCTTTGAGTCGGCGACGCCCAGTCCTACGAGTTGGCTGATCTCGTCGCACGCGAAGCGGAACCTACGGAGGTGGTCCAGGCCGTCGTCGTAGGTTTGGAAACCACCGCCATCGCTCCATAGCGTGTAGAACAGCATTCGCGCGAAGGTCTTCTCACGGCGTCCGAGGTCTTCGTATCGCGGAGCATCCTCGCTGACGAGCATCGTGTAGGCAGCAGCACGTTCGGGGTCGTCAATGTGAAGCAGGCGCACCATGCGGAGTAGAAGTTGCTTCTCCTCCGCAAGCTCGGCTAGGTTGCCCGCAATTGCAGCTTCGCCCGGTGACATACCCCCGATCAGGCCGGCCAGGCGCAGGTACCCAGTCCAGGAATCCTTCGTCGAGCGGTAGATGGTCTTCAGGTCGTTGCCAGACCGTTCAAGATATTCCGCCAGTACCGTTTCGCCATAGGAGGCGATGTCACGCACGAGTTGCGCGCGGTTGAACCGCAACTGAGCCCGGATGTTCTCCAGCACGACTCGCTGCGCCACCCGGTCAAGAACGATCTGGGAACCAGACGGCAGGAACGGGAACTCCTCGTCGACCGCTTTCTCCAGCTGCTTCCGACCGAATCCCGTGAGCGCTCGATACCGCAGATCGAAGCGGAACTCGCGGCGCTGCTGCCCGATGAAGTCCAGCACTGTGAGGACCGATTTCTCCTCATCGCGTCGCAGCCCGCGGCCAAGCTGCTGAAGAAAAATCGTTGCGCTCTGGGTCGGGCGGAGCATGAGAATCGTGTCTACTTCGGGGAGGTCAAGGCCTTCATTGAACAGGTCAACGGTGAAGATGCAGTTAATCTTGCGGTCACGCAATTGTGTGAGTGCAAGCCCGCGTTCGTCGTCGTCCGTTCCACCATGCAGGGCTATCGACGCAATGCCTGCCCGGTTGAAAACCTCGGCCATGTAGTGGGCATGTTGGACGGAGACGCAGAAGCCGAGGGCACGCATCTGTTCGGTTCCGGTGACTTTGTCGCGGAGTTCGCGGATGACTTTGGCTGCGCGGGCGTCGTTGCCGGTGTAGAGGCGGTCGAGCTGGGCGAGATCGTAGTTGCCACGCTTCCACTCCACCTGGCTGAGATCGACGTCGTCGGACACGCCGAAGTAGTGGAAGGGCACCAGAAGGTCGGCGTCGAGGGCATCCCAGAGTCGCAGTTCGCTCGCCGTACGACCGTCGAAGAACTGGTCGGCGACGTTGACGCCGTCGCCTCGCTCAGGTGTCGCCGTGAGGCCGAGTAGCTGCTGCGGTGTGAGGTGGTCGATCAAGCTCCGATAGGTAGGCGCCATGGCGTGGTGGAACTCGTCGATGACGACGATATCGAACATGTTGGGTTCGAGCTGCTGGATGCCCCTGGCGTTGAGTGACTGGACCGATGCGAAGACCTGCTTCCACTGTGTCGGCTTGTTGTCGCCGACGTAGAGCTCGCCGAAAGCGCCGTCTTGCATCACGTTGCGGTAGGTGCGCATAGATTGGCGCAGGATTTCTTGGCGGTGCGCAACGAAGAGGAGCGTGAGGTTTCGGCCTGCGGCTTCGCTGAGACGTTTGTAGTCGAGCGCGGCGATGACGGTCTTGCCGGTTCCGGTGGCGGCAACGAGGAGATTGCGAGTGTGGCCTTTGAGTCGTTCGGCCTCAAGCGCTTCGAGCATCTCCTCCTGGTGCAAGTAGGGCTGGACCTCCAGTCCGGTGACGCCATCCGGAGCTATGGTGCGTTTACCACCGTTACGTTCGAGGGCTGCGTCCAGTTTGTCGCCATCTCGCTCGGGATCATAGCTCTGGAAGGCTCGCTGCTCCCAGTAGCTGTCGAAGGTGACCTCGAACTTCTTCAGCAGTTTGGGCGTGGCGATATTGGAGAGCCTGACGTTCCACTCGAGCCCATCGAGGAGTGCGGCTTTGCTGAGATTTGAGCTTCCGACGTAGGCGGTGTCGAAGCCTGTGTCCCTTCTGAATAGCCACGCTTTAGCATGAAGGCGGGTGGCCTGGGTTTCGTAGCTGATCTTGACTTCGGCGCCGTAACGGGTGACGAGTTCGTCGATGGCACGGCGTTCGGTGGCACCCATGTAGGTGGTGGTGATGACGCGGAGCCTTGCCCCGCGTTCGTGGAGCCTTTCAAGGGCGGGGTGGAGCAAGCGAAGTCCGGTCCAGCGGACGAAGGCGCAGAGGAGGTCGACGGTGTTCGCTGAGTCCATCTCTGTTCTGATCTCTGCTGCGAGGTTCGGATCGTCCTTGCTGTTAGTTAGGAGTGCCGATTCGCTGAGGCGTGTGGTGGGTCGTTTGACGCTGCGGCGTCGTAGGTTCTCAGGTCGGTGGAGTCCGTGGAGTTCCTGAGGCCCTGCGGCGATGGTGCTCGGGTGGCTGAGATGCTCCAGAATGCTGTTGGCGATCTGGACGCGCGCCTCCGGGGCGGCTTCCGCCAGGGCATGTCTCACGGCGTCGGCTACGTGACGCGAGAGGATGTCAGGCGCGTTGCTCTCATCAACCTGCTCGAACGAAGCGTGCAGTTCAGGTGTCGCCGCCAATTGCCCGGCGATTACGTCAGTTTTTAGGAGCTCATACAGCCCCTCTAGCAGCTGCGGCGCTGCCCCTCCCCCATTGGTTTGGCTCACTTGACCAGGGTAGATGATCGCAGCGACTTTGCATGGCGAACTAACTCCTGGGTGGCTGGTCCACGTGTGATCATGGGAACCAACACAGATTTAAGGGGAAGCAAAAATGGTGTCTCTGAATAGACTGTCCGACCCTCGAGCTGTACATCAAGCAATCGAAGAATTCAGACGCATGGGGCCAGAGAGCTTTCGCCAAACTTACAAAGGAGGACGTTCCAGAGACTACGTTGCCCTCGTCGATGGGGAACTGATCGATTCCAAGCCTTTGGCAGCGTCTGCGTATCGGCATCAATTCGCCATCAAGATAACTTGTGCTGATTTCAGCGGGGGCGAGCAAACACGTCGCGCTTTGAAGCCACTTCTCGAAGCTTTAGGGCACTCCTGGGTAACGGTCTCGGAAGGTCGATCGATCGCTACCGGACGACAGCCCCCCATAGACGATGCACGCCGCGCCTACAGCGTGGAAGAAATCCTCGAGGAGTACGGCGCTATCGATACGGAATTCAACAACATTGCCCAATCGGACGAGGGGTTACTTCTTATCGGTTTCGACACAACCGTGTTCGCTGGTTGGAATGGTTGGTCTCCCGATGCGAGCACATACACCGTACCCGTGGGGCAGCGCCGCGCGCTCGACATCATCCTCGGCATGGGACACGCCGGACGCATTCGCGTGTTTGAAGTGTCCCGTCGCTTGCCTGGATACGTTGATTCCGGTGAGTTCAGATTAGACGCGCACCAGAGATACACGGAGCTCGGTGATGCTTCGCGGCCGGGTCAATACCTCGTCCACCTGTCCCCCATCGACGAGGCGGCTGTCACTCCGATTCTCTTCGCCAATACCCCGCAGAGTTTTGAAACCGACACAAAGATCGAATTAGTATCAGTTGAGAATCACAATGCGTCAGTCTATGAGGTGTCAGGACGAAGTCTAAGTGAGGCTGATAGACGAGAAGCTGACCTGGTGTCGACCTTCTCCAACGCTCTCATAACAGCCGGTCATAAAGTTGGACGCTTTAAAATAACGGCCCAGGGGTGTATTAGCCCCCTCTTTTCTGACCTTTTCGACGTCACCGATAACGTCCTATACGAGGCCAAATCCTCACCTAGTCGAGCACACCTCCGTCTTGGTCTGGGCCAGATCCTCGACTATCGCCGCTACCTCGATGCGAGCTCTCCGCGAGCAGCGTTGCTAGTTCCCCAGGAACCACAGCGAGACATGCTCGACCTACTGGTGAGCTACGGCGTCTGGACCGTATGGCCGGGTGGCGACGGGGCTTATATTCGTTTCACCGAAAACGACTATGAGGTCTTTCCGCTCCATGAGCAAAAAACTCGATGACCAAGTCCCGAATTTTCATTAGTCGCGGGCCATCATCACCGGCAACGATGTCATCGGTTCCAATTGCCGACACCGACGGGCTTTGAGATGCGGGGCTAACGAATCGCCCAGTCGTGGCCGCAACTCTGACATATAGCGGTCTTCTGAGCCTTATACTTCATCTTTTCGGTACCCTTGGACTTCTTCCACACCAAGTTAGAGACCCCTAGGGTCCCAAGTGCTGTAAGACCGCGCGCTGCATTGTTTGTATGTCCGCCGAAACCGGTTCCGTGCTTCCGTGTGCGCCCGCCCGACTGCAGCATTTCGATAGTGACATTGTCGCTGGCGCACTTTACGCACTTCATCGCGGTTCTCCTCCGATTTAAGCCGATATCTGCCGCGAACAAGTCCTGTCGGCGATAACAGTTACTGTACGACAAAAAGTACATTTCGACTCGCTGAAATAGCTCCGCAGCCGCTAACACGACACGTTCCGGTTCACACCGCCTGTTTGGAACACCGCGGTGGCGACAGCAGCGCCGTTGTAGCATCTCGACGGCCGATTGAACTTTTAGCTCCTGCACTGCGGAGCTGCGCAGCACACCCAGGCAAAGCGGCAGCTCGACGGGTTACCCGCAACTACCCGTATACACGCGTACCGGGTCCGCCGCTCGGCTGGAACATAGCGGTGGCGGCAGCAGCGCCGCTGTACCAGCTCCACGAGGGGTTGAACTCCTCGCAGTACACCGACACTGGATCCTGATCCAGCAGGAACCACAGCGCATCGAACTGGTGGATCGCCATATCCACCAACAGCACATGCGCCATCTCTGCCCGGAACCCACCAAAATGCGGGGCCTTGAAGAAGTCGGTCGTCACCACACCAATGTCGCCCAGCTGACCCGTCAGCGCCTTCTGCTGCGTCAGCCCCTGGACATACCAGCGGGACTGGCTGATCATCAACAGCTGCCCGCGCTCCTCCGCCGCAGCCGCCAACGAGAGTCCCTCGGCCACCGTCGGCGCGACCGGCTTCTCACACAGCATCGGCAACCCGGCGAACATCGTCTCCACATTCACCGGATGATGCGCCGCCGGCACCGTCACGTTCACGCCGGCGTGAGCCCCGGTCGCGTCCGCCACCTCCGACACCGACGTGCCGAGTGCAACATCCCGCAGCCCGAACTCCTCGACCGCGGCCTGCGCGGCACACCTAGGTTGAAGTCCACGAGACCGACCAGTTCGACGTCGTCGTTCGCTTGAAGAGTGCGGATCCAGGCCTTGCCCATCCCGCCGGCTCCCACCTGCACCACACGCAGCGGTCCGGCGGTCTCGACCGTCTTGAAGGTAATCAACTGCTCATCGCTCCCTGGTAGCCGTGGCCGGTGTAGAAGTCCTCGGTTTCGTAGCGCAGCAGCACCGGGTCGGTACGCTCCGGCCGCAGGGTCTTGGCCCACTCGACGCCGTTGGCGATCACGCGGCGCACGTCCTTGTGGAGGTAGACCGGGTAGTCCTAGTCGCCCGGGCTGAAGAAGAAGATCTTCCCGAAGCCGCGCTTGAAAGTGCAGCCGCTGTGGAACACTTGCTCCGGGTGGGTGGTCGCGGTCACAATAGGTTCAATTGAAGGATAAACTTTCCGCGGGGAAAGCAACTGGGCGTTCCGCCGCCCGGATGCCGGGCCTTCATTACAAGGACATGAATGATCCGCCCTCGTCTTGCGCGTACGCCTACCAGCGCCTTATTCCCCGCACTGCGAACCCTCAGCTTATTCACTTCCCGCGATGTCAACTTCATTCGCTTACTATGTCGCCCGCTTGTTATACCTGGCTGCAACGTCAGGCATGGTGTCATCGTAGTCCTAAGCGTAGAACCGCCCGTGTCTGTTCCATAGCCGTAGGTGACGCAGTCACTGCCCACATCTGCCCCGTCCGGGTAACAGCTGAAAGCTTGTCGCTGTCAGCTGTCCGACTTCGCGGCATAAGAAGATAGAGACAATTAGAAGTGAAGACTCTAAAGCGACTTATCATTGCGCTACTTGCCCTAGCGCTCAGCGTTTCCTCACCTGGACCGGCTATTGCTGCGGACGTCACGGCGCCGCAGATCGTTTCAGTAACGTTGGATTCCCCTCAAACGGTAGGACCCGGGGAAAA
>NZ_AZHY01000357.1:0-2854 GCF_000520475.1 Arthrobacter sp. 35/47 | reverse complement strand
CGGCCCGGCGGGCGACCGCCCACACCTGCCAGCCGTCGGCCGTCAGCCTGCGCACCGTTGCTTCACCGATCCCGGAACTTGCACCCGTCACTACTGCTGCCCTGCCCTGTCCAGAAGTCATGAAGCCAAACTAGCCCACCCACGGGCACCGCGCAGTCCCGGACAGCCGGCATGAAACAATTGGTCCATGGCATCCATCAACGAGGGTACAGACACGCCCACACCCGCCCCCATCAATGTTCCCGACAAACCGGCACTCGAAGGCCTCGAGACGGCGCTGAACGAGCGCTGGCGCTCGGAGGGAACGTACACCTTCAACACAGAGACCACCCGCAACGAGGTCTACTCGATCGACACGCCGCCTCCCACTGCTTCCGGGTCCCTGCACGTGGGCCACGTGTTCTCCTACACGCAGACCGACGTCATCGCCCGCTACCAGCGCATGACCGGAAAGAACGTGTTCTACCCGATGGGCTGGGATGACAACGGCCTGCCCACCGAACGCCGCGTCCAGAACTACTACGGCGTGCGCTGCGACCCGTCCGTGCCCTACAACGCCGACTACCGCCCGCCCGCGCAGCCTGCGAAGAACCAGCGTGATTTCGACGTCGTTTCCCGCCGCAACTTCATCGAGCTCTGCGAGGAGCTCGCCGTCGAGGATGAAAAGGTCTTCGAAAACCTCTTCCTGTCCCTCGGACTGTCCGTCGACTGGAACCTGACGTACCGCACCATCGACTCGACGTCCCGCGCGGTGTCCCAGCGCGCGTTCCTCGCCAACCTCAAGCAGGGCGACGCCTACCTCGCTGAAGCGCCGACCCTCTGGGACGTGACGTTCCGGACCGCCGTTGCGCAGGCCGAACTCGAGGACCGGGAGGTTCCCGGCGCCTACTACCGCTATCCCTTTGAGGCTGCGGACGGCGCGCAGATCCATATTGAAACCACCCGGCCCGAGCTCCTCGCTGCCTGCGTGGCGCTGGTGGCCCACCCGGATGACGAGCGTTACCAGCCGTACTTCGGCAAGACAGTCACTTCCCCGCTGTTCGGCGTTGAAGTGGTGGTGTTGGCCCACCCGCTGGCCAAGCCCGACAAAGGCGCCGGCATCGCAATGGTCTGCACCTTCGGCGATCTCACCGACGTCACCTGGTGGCGTGAGCTGGACCTGCCCACGCGCGCGATCGTCGGCCGCGACGGCCGTATCCTCGCCGATACTCCGGACTGGATCACGACGCCGGCCGGCCGGGAGAACTACGCCCGCATCGCGGGCAAGACGGTCTTCTCGGCGAAGGAGGGCGTCGCGGAGATGCTCTCCGAGGCAGGCCTGCTCGACGGCGAACCGAAAAAGATCACCCACCCCGTGAACTTCTTCGAGAAGGGCGACAAGCCCCTCGAGGTGGTCACCAGCCGTCAGTGGTACATCCGCAACGGCGGACGGGACGCGGACCGCCGCGAACGCCTGATTGCCCGCGGACGCGAGATCGACTTCCACCCCTCGTTCATGCGCAGCCGGTACGAGAACTGGATCGAGGGCCTCAACGGTGACTGGCTGATCTCCCGCCAGCGGTTCTTCGGTGTTCCGTTCCCTGTCTGGTACGCACTGGATGACGCCGGCACGCCCGACTACCAGAACCCGATCCTCCCGTCGGATGACATGCTGCCGGTCGACCCGGCCGCCGAACCGGCGCCGGGCTACGACGAGTCGCAGCGCGATCAGCCGGGTGGTTTCATGGGCGACCCGGATGTGCTCGATACCTGGGCGACCTCATCGCTCTCCCCGCAGATCATCGGCGGATGGTCCAGGGATGAGGACCTCTTCGGCAAGGTGTACCCGTTTGACCTGCGCCCGCAGGGACACGACATCATCCGGACCTGGATGTTCTCCTCAGTGGTTCGTGCCGACTCCATCCTCGATTCAGCGCCGTGGAAGCACGCCGCTATTTCCGGCTGGATCCTGGATCCGGACCGCAAGAAGATGTCCAAGTCCAAGGGCAACGTTGTGGTGCCTACCGACGCCCTCGAACAGTTCGGCTCCGACGCCGTCCGTTACTGGGCAGCTTCCGCGAAGCTCGGCGCGGACACCGCCTACGAGATCGCCCAGATGAAGATCGGGCGCCGGCTCGCCATCAAGCTTCTCAACGCCTCGAAGTTTGTGCTCAACCTTGGCGCAACCGAAGCCGACATCGTGTCGGATGACTCATCGTCAGTGACCAATCCGCTGGACCGTTCACTGCTCGCGTCACTCGATGAGGTGGTGCAGCAGGCGACGGCATCATTCGAGAAGTACGACTACGCGCGTGCACTGCAGCTGACGGAGTCTTTCTTCTGGTCATTCACCGACGACTATGTCGAACTCATCAAGGACCGCGCCTACGGCAGCGCCGGGGAAGCTGAGAAAGCATCGGTCCTGGCCGCACTGGCCACGACACTCGACCGGCTGCTTCGTCTCTTCGCACCCGTTCTTCCGTTCGCGACCGAAGAGGTGTGGAGTTGGTGGCGGCACGGCTCGGTCCACCGGTCGGCGTGGCCCGCTTCGGGTGCGCTTACTGCTGCTGCGCTGGACGCGGACCCCGGGATGCTGGCAACGGTCGGCGCCGCACTCGGCGGGCTGCGCAAGGCCAAGTCCGAGGCCAAGGTCAAGCAGCGCACCGAGGTACTCTCCGCCGTCGTCAGCGGATCCGTTGCCCAGGTCCGGCAGCTTGAGGCGGCGCTTGCCGATCTGAGCGCGGCCGGTAACGCCGCCGGCATCGAACTCCGTGTGGAGGACGGCGATCTGAGGGTGAGCGAAGTCCGTCTGGCTGCGCCGGAGCAGGCACCGGACAACGCCTGACCGGGCTCTCATCCAGTCGCAGGAAGCCCC
>NZ_AZHY01000356.1:0-3399 GCF_000520475.1 Arthrobacter sp. 35/47 | reverse complement strand
ACCCCTTACACACTCAATGAAACACCCTCGCACATCGCTATCGAGAGCGGCTGCCCACTGGAGAGCAAGCGACGCACCCATTGAATGTCCGACTAAAACAAGCGGACGTCGGTGGAAATCAAGCTCTTGAAGTGCGAGTGAGCGAGCCTCGATGTGCTTGGTGAGCGCGAACGAATCAGGTTTCATTGCGGCGTCCATGGACGATCCGAACCCCAAGGGGTCCACGACGACGACAGTAGCGACGTCACCTAACCGGTCATATGCTGACCCATAGAACGCCTGACTCGCTGTGATTCCGGGTATCAGCACGAGGACCGGCTCAGCTTGCCCGAATACCCGTAGACCCAATGGGCCGCCGCTTTTGACAGTGCCGGTGCCTGGTCGCCACTTCTGTACTTTTTCCGATGTACGGTGCCGTAAAGCCCATACCGAGGCAAAAGACAGCGGGATACCTACAGCGGCCAAGACAAAGCCAAGCGTCCTATGTGGCTTGCTGACCCGCTTTCCGATACCCACATTCCTCACCCTATTACGCAACAATCGGCACATGCCGGGCAGACTCTTCAACGCGTCTCATCCTGATGTTTGATGTGTTGATTTCCGAGACGCCCCTCAGCTCAGAGGGACACGCCCTGGAACTGAACTGCCCTTCAACCGGCACTGTTGACGATCGGCCCTGTTTGCCTCAATGACGAGCATCCCCAACACCAGGACAGCGAATCGATGACGGAGGGGGATGCGCGTTAGTCGGAGTGGTGCTGGGCGGAGGTTTCCTGCGACGTTTCACCATCGCGGTTTCTACGGCGTACCACCAGCCACTGCGTCAGGAGGATGATCGAAGCCACCACCACGGTCACGACTACGGTGAATGGGTCCGACTGCGCCTTAAGGGCGGTGAAGGGCACCAGGACGGCGACGTCGAGCACGATCGCAACCCAGGGGATCCAGGTTCTGGCCTCGACCTCGTTCTTCAGGTGCCGGATGATGCCCCAGTGGATGGCGATATCCATGGCCAGATAGAGGATGGCGCCCAGGGCAGCGATTTGGGACAGGTCGAAGAAGGCGGCCATGACGATGGCCAGTCCCACGGTGATGAACAGCGATTGGTGCCCCTCCTTCCCCGGTAGACCGGGGGCTTGGCCCATGTCCCGGAGCATGTCATAGAGCTTGGAGACCGAGAACAGGCTGGCCACCAGCCCGGAAAGTGTGGCGACAACGGCGATCACCACGGTCAACCTCACCCCCCAGGACCCGAACGTCGGCTCGGCCGCCTCCGCAAGGGCGTAGTCCCGGGCTTCGATGATTTGCGGGACTGTCAGGCTGCCGGTAACGGCGACGGTGATCAGCAGGTAGAGAACGGTACACAGCCCGATGGCGATCATGATAGACCGGCCGATGTTGCGTTTGGGGTCGAGCAGGTCCGCTCCCTGATTGGTGATCGTGGTGAATCCCTTATACGCCAGGATGCACAGGGCCACCCCGGCCAGAAAACCCATCCACCCCGCTTCCGGCGGGGTCCGGTCCGCGGTGGTGAACAACCGTCCCAGGGAGGAGAGCCCGGCGGCGAGAATCCCGGCGACGGCCAGGACCGCGATACCGACGATCTTGATCGCCGCTGTCACCGTGGCGGAGCGCTCCACCCACCGGTTGCCGACGAGGTTTACCAACGCTGCGCCCGCGATGGCCGTAACGGCCAGCACCGGCACCCACAGCGCGGACTCCTGCATCCCGAAAGGCCGCAATAAATAGGTACCGAAGGTGCGGCCCAGCAGGCTTTCGGCCAGAATCATCGACACGTACATGAACAGGGAGAACGAGCCCGCAACAACTCCCGGGCCGTAAGCAGCCTTGAGCAGCATGGCGATCCCACCAGCGGACGGGTTCGTGGCGGAGTAGCGGATGTAGGAGTAGGAGCTAAACGCCACGACCACAGCACCGGCGAAGAACGCCCAAGGCACCCAACCACCGGCCAGTTCCGCGACTTGGCCCACCAGGGCGAAGATACCGGCACCGATCATCACTCCGGTGCCCAGGGCCACGGACCCCGTCAGAGACAGTTTCTGTTCGCCCTCACCGGTGGAGGAGCGTTCCATGCACGGTCCTTTCCTTCAGTCGTCCGCCGGACGTGAGCGGCGTGTATCCGCTGTGGCCGTCATGTAAAGCTACTCGTGACGGTAGTTTTAGCAAGCTGCTTCTTCAATCTGGAACGATGCTGGCGCGCTTACGTTAGGCGGTAAAACTACGTGTACCGACTCTTGACGGCGGCTTTCGCCGATTCGCCCAAACGAGGGTTTCCCGGTCACGCCCTCAGGGGATCAGGCGGTGAATTCTGTCCAGAGGGGGTAGTGGTCGGAGATCCGCCAGGACACCTCGTTCTTCGTGAGCCCGGTGTAGACGTGGGGGAGGAAGTCGATGTGCCCGGCGCGGCCGGTGTAGGTGAGGGTTTGGAGCATGCTGGTTCCGTCGGGTTCGGAGAACCAGGCGATCTGGTCGTAGAAGTGCCGGGTCTTGTCGTTATCGAAGATCGTCCGGGGCACTGTGTCCAGTTCGGTCGGCGCCCATAGCCCGGTGGACACGAACGCCTCATACAACGGGTTGCCGATGCGGTCGAGGTTGAAGTCTCCCATGACGAGGAGGTTCTCGTTCCAGTCATCGGGGCGTTCGGCCCAGTCGCGCATCCACTGTGCGAACGCGGTTAGTTCGGGTAGCCGGTCGGCGGGTCGGGCGCCCCAGAGGACGTGCACACTGGTCAGTACGAACCCGGCTGGGCCGCGGGTGAACCCGGCTGCGTAGGGGGTGCGGGCGAACTGGGGGATTGGGCCGTCGGTTCCCGGTGGCAGGACGATCTCACCGACCAGCCCGGAGGGTTGGACCCGGGCCGTGTCGTACAGGTAGGTCAGGTGTTCCCCGTTGCCGGCGGAGCCTTCGGTGACATCGGAGGTGATGAACCGCCATCCATCTCCGAGCAGGTCCATCAGGTGGTGCAGGGCGGTGGTGTTCCGGCGGACTTCCTGTAGGGCCAGCACATCGAACCGTGACGCGATCTCGGTGATGCACGTCATGGCATGGAGGTCCCGTGTCGGGGAATCCCGCGGCCCCGCGGCCCATTTCTTGGTCAGGTCCCCGAACGCCCGCGCATTCCAGGTCCCGATCAACAGGTTCGACGCGTCCTTACCCGGCACCGTGGCATCCAGCGCCGCCCGCAACCGGGCGACGTCCCGGGTGACGGAGGCGGGAGGATCGCTCGTCATGGTCCCCATCGAATCACACCAGCGCCGGACGGCATCGGCAGCGGGGTCGTCCGTGAGGCCGATGTCCGCGCGCTTGAGCCAGAACGCCCAGCAATAGCCGTTGCCCTGGTCCACGGCACCGTGCTTTGAGGGGAATCGGATGCCCATT
>NZ_AZHY01000355.1:0-4319 GCF_000520475.1 Arthrobacter sp. 35/47 | reverse complement strand
ACTGCAAGGACGTCGTCACGCAGCTCGCGGCGGTCTCCAAGGCACTGGACAAGGCCGGATTCGCCATCATCGCCAGCGGTCTTCAACAATGCATCACCCAGGAAGACGCCAGCATGGACAAAAAGGACCTGGAAAAGCTATTCCTTTCCCTCGCCTGAACTGCCGCCATCGAAAAAGCCCAGCAGCTAAATAGCCGCCAGAACGTATTAGAAGGAGCAGACATGACCTATACCCACAGCATCGTAGTGTCAGCAGCTTACGAGGAAGCAGTGCAGAAGACCCGCGAGGCGCTGGCCGAGCAGGGCTTCGGCATCCTCTCTGAGATCGATGTCCGCGCAACCTTCGAAACCAAACTTGGTGCCGAAGCAGGGCAGGGCCTCGGCGATTACGTGATCCTCGGAGCATGCAATCCACAACTTGCCAGTCGCGCCCTGGCGGCCGAGCCGGACCTCGGCGCACTGCTACCCTGCAACGTCGTCGTACGCCGCGGGCCCGACGCCACGCAAACCACAATCCAGGCCATCGACCCCCAGACGATGGTCCAGCTCAGCGCCAGCTCGGCTGTACAGGAAGTGGCCGACGACGCCGACACGCGACTGCGAGCCGCACTGACCTCCCTCGAAGGCAACCCGGCCTAGAAAGGGGCCAGCGGCGACCAGCACTTGCCGGAAGGGGACAGATATGACGGATAACGCACATTCCGATGACCTGCGTGCAGAGATAGTGCAGGCGTCCCGGCTGCTGTTCACCGCGGGGGTGATGCCTCACTCAGGGCATGGAAACCTTAGTGCCAGAGTCGACGAGAACCGCTTCCTGCTTACCAGCACCGGGTGGTCAGGGATCTTCGTCCAGAGCAGCTCGCCACAGTCACCTTAGGTGGTGACGTCGTCGACGGCGAGCTCGAGCCAGAAAACGCCGAAATCATCCGCATGCATTCGGTTATTTACAACACCCGGGACGACATCGCAGCGGTCATCCACACCCCCTCCCCTGCAGCGACCGCGTTCGCGTTGGCGAACTTGCCGTTGCCCTGTCGTACGGAGCCCCTGCTGCGCTTCGGGCAGGCCCAGCCCGTTCCTGTTGTGCCGTGGGGCCCGCGCGGGTCAGACGTGTCCGTGAAGGGGATCACCCAAGTCCTGGCCGAGAATGCGGGAACGAACGCCGTACTGCTGGGAAATCACGGGCTCCTCGCCTTCGGCGCAGACCCCGTAGCGACCGGGCGGCTGGTCATTGCTATCGAGGAATCAGCCGCAGCTGAACTAGCCGCTGCAGCGCTCGGCGGCGCAGCGGATCTCCCCTCAGGTGCCCTGGACGCAGTCCAGGCGGGAATGAAAACCCAGCGACACTGATGCATGACCGTCAGAACCACCGTGCGGCGCCGCCGCCGAAGGCATCGGGATTACTGTTCGGGCTGGGTTTCGGTGGTTTCATCGACGGCATCGCCCTGCACCAGATCCTGCAATGGCACGACATGGTCAGCGACGTCGATGCTCATTCCGTAGCAACGGTGGCGGGGCTGGAAATCAATACGCTGGCCGACGGGTTTTTCCACATTGCGACGTGGCTCCTCGTCCTAGCCGGCTCGGTTGCTGCCGTGAGGGCTTGGCGGCAGGGCAGGGCAGCCCCGAACTGGAGTTACCAGGCGGGTCTGATGCTTACAGGGTGGGGGATATTCAACCTTGTAGAAGGCCTGATCAACCACCAGCTGCTGGGGGTTCACCACGTCCGTGACGACCTGGGATCCCCACTTTCCTGGGATATAGGATTCCTGATTTTCGGTGCTCTCCTTATCGTCGGCGGATGGCTGCTGTACCGGCACGGCAAACGCACCCTCCAGGCCAGGGCAGGCTGAACCGGCCGGCGGACCTGATCCACCGGCCCCGCAACCCGGCAGAGTCAGCGTCGTGAAAACAACCGGGAGAAGAACCCTCCTCTAGTCCTGGGCTCGTCTTGGTGCCCGCGACACCTCTGGGCAGCCGGCACTCCCCGCAGGACCTGGTCCACATGCTGACCACACCCGCCCCAGGTTGTTTTTCCACACTTTTTGCAGGTCACTGCACGGCACATAACGTCTTTCCTCCGCTGTCGACTATCAACATCTTGATACCCCCTAGGGTATAGTGTGTGTTGAGAACGGCAAAATGGTAAGGCATCCGATGGTAACGAACCCAAAGCGGCCCAGACCTGCAACAGAAATCGTCACCTTGGGACTGAGGCAAAATATGGCCCAGTTCGCCCTGCTGGTGGCGATCAACGCCCTGGTCGGCGGCATGGTGGGTCAACAGCAGACAGTGCTGCCGCTGCTGGCCGAGACCGAGTTCGGGCTCACCGGCTACACCTTCATCTTCACCTACGTCGCCGCGTTCGGCATCACAAAGGCGATCGCCAACTGGCGCGACCTCGGCTACGCGGTCGGCGCCATCCTCGGCGGCATCATGGGCCTCCACGCGGCCGTATGGGCCGCCGCAGCCGTCAGCGCCCTCTCAGCCCTCGTCGTGGCGGTACGAATGTACGAAACCCACCAACCGGCCCCGATCACCCCGCACCGCTGACGCTTGCGAGACACTGAAAAGGTCGACGGTGGGGCCCGCATGCGGGCCCTTCGCTCTGCAACCGAGCTTACTGAGCTGTTTTGGCACGCCGACAATCCTCAGCGCACCAAGGCTGGGGACGTGGGGTCGCGGGGAACCCGGCTCCGGCTCCGCCGAAAAACACCAGACAGCACTGGGTCCCGTCCGCTCCCCCGGTCCGTGTGATTCGATGGGGACCATGACGAGCGATCCTCCTGCTACCGCGGCCCAGGATGTGGCGCGGCTGTCGGCCGCTCTGGACGCCACGGTGCCGGGCAAGGAAGCGTCGAACCTGTTGATTGGGACCTGGAACATCCGGGCGTTCGGGGACCTGACCGAGAAGTCGGCGGCTGGGCCGCGGGATTCCCCGAAACGGGACCTCCATGCCATGGCGTGCATCGCCGAGATCACCTCCCGGTGCGATGCGCTGGCCCTACAGGAAGTCCGCCGGAACACCACCGCCCTGCACCACCTGATGGGCCTGCTCGGCCCGGGGTGGCGGTTCATCACCTCCGACGTCACCGAAGGCTCCGCCGGCAACGGGGAACGCCTGACCTACCTGTACGACACGACCCGCGTCCAACCCTCGGGCCTGGTCGGTGAGATCGTCCTGCCACCGGGAACCGACGGCCCGGTCCCCCAGTTCGCCCGGACCCCGTACGCGGCCGGGTTCACCCGCGGCACGGCCGGGTTCGTACTGACCAGTGTGCACGTCCTCTGGGGAGACAGGGCCGCGGAACGGTTACCCGAACTGACCGCGTTTGCGCAGTGGATGCAGGATTGGGCCGAACGCCCCGATGACTGGAACGAGAACCTGCTTGTCCTGGGAGACTTCAACCTCGACCGCATCGGCGACCCACTCTATGAGGCCTTCGTGTCCACCGGACTGTGGGCGCCGACGGAACTGGACACGGTGCCCCGGACGATCTTCGATAACGACAAAACCAGGCACTTTCTACGACCAGATCGCCTGGTTCTCCGAACCAGACGGAACCAGCCTGCTCCAAACCCTCGAATACACCGGCCGGGCCGGGCACATCGACTTCCTCCCCCACGTCTACACTGAGGTGTGTCAAGAATGTGAGACAGTCGGTTGGTTTTTTCCGGTCAGGCAGCAGCGGGTAGCTGCTGGTTCTTGGTCTTGAAATTAGCCATCGCTGTGGCCGGCGGCAGTCCATCGTTGTTGCTGTGCGGCCGCCAGCGGTTGTAGAACACTTCGATGTAACGCATAACCCCTTGTCTGGCGTCTTGCCGGGTTTTGAAGCTGTGGTGGTGGTAGAACTCGTTCTTCAGCGTGGAGAACGCCGATTCGGCCACGGCGTTGTCCCAGCACACGCCGGTCTCGCCCATGGACTGACGGACCCGATTCCCGGTGCACCATTTACCCATTTCCTTCGACGTGTATTGAGTGCCGCGGTCACTGTGGAAGATGGCGTCCGGCTGCAGGTGTCCACGGTCTCTGGCCATCCTCAGTGCACCGGTCGTCAGAGAGGCGCGCATGTGATCAGCCATCGCCCAGCCGACGACCATGCGGGTGCACAAGTCGATGACGGTGGCCAGATACAGCCATCCCTCGTCGGTGCGCAGATACGTAATATCTCCGACCAGTTTCGTGCCGGGAGCCTCGGCGGTGAAGTCCCGCCCAATAAGGTCTTCGAAGACTTTGTCCAGATCCGAGGGGATCGTCGTGCGTTTGAAAGCCCGCATCCGCTTCGCCGCCCACCCGTTCTCGGCCATGATGGCCGCGAC
>NZ_AZHY01000354.1:0-4578 GCF_000520475.1 Arthrobacter sp. 35/47 | reverse complement strand
GGGGACACTTCCGGTGAGTTCCAAGCGGTGGATCCAACCATCTCCGAAGTCGTATTCATAGAACAGGGGACCGGCCTCCGCCGTGAGGACGTGACCCAGAACATAGTCCGACTCAAGCAGGTCTTCTTCGAAGTCATCAAGCAGGTCCTGGGCGACCCAGCGCCGGGGTTCTGGCACCTGTCCATTGACGGCCCGCAGCCGCTTGTAAGGGTCGGTGTCCGTGAAGGAATGCAGATGAATATCCCGCCAGCCGACAGCCGTTTGGAGGACCTCATGGACTTCGCCCAAGGTCAGCGAAGGGTCGAGGTCAAGCAACCGCCAGATGGCCGGTTCGGCGCCTACGATCGAAACTTTCACCTGCAGCAGGATCGAACCGTCATCTTCCTGGGAGGCTTGTGTCGTCACATCACCATCCTGCCAGTCCACGTTTGCCCAGTTGCAGAGGTCGAGCCTTTGTTGAGGATGTCGTCTATCGCCGGTAGGAAGCGTAGGTGGCCCAGGTGTGGCCGGCGTGTTTGGCGTGTTGTTCGGTGATTTGGGTGCTGTAACCGAGGGCTTGGGCGGCGACGGGTGGGGGCATGGTCAGGACCAGCGCGCGGAGGGTGGCGTTCCTGGCCCCGCGCAGGTGGATGCCGCTGTCGCGGAGCCGTGTCATGAGGTGGCCAGGGTGGAGGTGCTGTCCGGGGCGGTAACCGGGGAAGAGCCAGGGCGAAGCGCGGTTCGCTGCAGTGGTCATGTTCGGCCGGCGTGCGAGGTGCTCTTGGAGGATCGCGTCGAAGGGGTGGGGGACGGGTACGGGCTGGTCATCGAATATCACGACGGTTTCGCCATCGGGAGTGCGGCTGATTTGATCGGTTCGCATGCTGGCGATGCGAGTCAGCGGCTGGGCGTAGAGGAGTAACAGGATCGCGGCGGCGCGGTGGTGTAGCGGCCTGTCCTGGTTGTCGAGGGTTTCGCGGAGCAGCTCGAGTCGTTCGTTCTGGTCCAGGACTGGCCTGGTTGCGGCTTTCCGGTAGGGGTATTCGAGGCGGGGAAGATGCTTGTTCCGGATCGCCCAGCGCACGAAGGTCCTTGCCGTGCTGCGCGTTGTCGGTCCCGTGGCGAGCCAGTGGTCGATGTCGGTCTGCCGGCATTGGGGCGGTGTTCTTCCTCGTTCCGAGAGGTGGCGGAGGAAGTCCCGGGCTACGGAGATGTCTTGTTTAGCGGCGCGTGTGGTGCCCCATCGCAGGTGGCCGGCGGCGGAGAGCTGGCGCATCCGCCGCAGATGGTGCCAGGTGGCGAACTGCTTGATCAGGGTGTGGTGGTTCGGGTCGGTGAGTTCTGTCAGGAGCTGGTCCAGCCAGGTTTCGAAGTGCAGCAGGTTCCGGTCTTCCGGTTCCAGCAGTCCATGCGTGATGAAGAGTTCGCGCAGGTGCATGGCGGTGCGTGGTGACGGGTGGTCTTCGAAGGCGGCGTGGCTCATTGGCCGGGTGCCCGTGGCGATGGCGGTAAGCAGATTACGGACGTCGGGGTTGCGCAGCCAGGTCAGCGCGCTGCGTGGGTGGGGTTGAGCAGTGATTCCCTCATGCAACGGTTTGAGGAATTCAGCTATGGTGCCGGTGCCGTCGTCGAGTAGTTCGGCTAGATGATCTTGCAGGCAGCAGCGGGCGCAGCGCCGGGCACGGTACGGCTCTTCCTCTGCTGAACACCGGGTGCAGTGGAAGTCGGCGGGGATGCCGGCGCAGGTGACGCAGATGGGGGATCCGGTGCTGTCCAGGCCGGGCAGGAGTGTTCCCGTGGCGATGGCGGCAAGCAGATTACGGACGTCGGGGTTGCGCAGCCAGGTCAGCGCGCTGCGGGGGTGGGGTTGGGCGGTGATTCCCTCATGCAAGGGTTTGAGGGATGCGGCTATGGTGCCGGTGCCGTCGTCGAGCAGTTCGGCTAGATGATCTTGCAGGCAGCAGCGGGCGCAACGCCGGGCACGGTAGGGCTCCTCCTCGGCTGAACACCGGGTGCAGTGGAAATCAGCGGGGATGCCAGCGCAGGTGACGCAGATGGGGGATCCGGTGCTGTCCAGGCCGGGCAGGAGCCGGTTGGTTCCGCAGCAGGGGCATGTGCCGTGGGTCCGGGCTGCCCGTTGGTAGCAGCGTCGGCAGACCCTGCCTTCGGGCCATTTCGCGCCGAGCTTGGCCGCTGGCTTCGGGCAGCGGGTGCAGAGCTTTTCGCCTGGTGTGAGCATTAGTCGGCGGGGCGGACGCGGGCACGTTTGGGTCGGATGCTCGTGTTCAGGTCAACCACCTTGGGTCCCTCCGAGGATGGTCCGTTGACGGCGGTTTTCCGTTGTGCGGTGGCGACGGTGTGGAACTGGCATAGGTCCTCGACAGAGCAGTCCAGGGCATCGCAGAGCGCTCCGAGCAGAGTCATGGACATGCGCTCGGGTTTTTGTCCGACGAGCCGGTAGATCTGCGAGGGGGAGAGCTCGATGCCGCGTTCCACCAGCAGGGGGATGAGGTCGGAAATGTTGAACAGGCCGCGGGCGGCCATGATTTCACGCAGCCGCCAGGAGTATTCGATGTGCCGTTTCATGGTGCCTTCCTCTCATCGGCGCCGGTGGCCTCTGCGGTCATCTTGTTCATTGCCGCCCTCAGGGTACGGGTGCGGTAGTCGGAGGAAACCCCGGGTATAGAGGGCCGTCGTGGAGGAGTGTTCGTGTCCCACCTGTTGCTGGACGAAAAGGGCGTCATAGCCGTCTTCGATCAGGTGGGTCACGTAGGAAGTCGGCGGTGACCCGGCCGCTACGCTCGGTGGGCCAGAGAGATGAGCCGTCATCTTCGGTTCCGGTCGGCCGGACCTCATCGATCCACTGCTGAAGACAGTCCACGGCCCAGCCGGTATGGGGGACCGTCAGGACACTACGTCGTTTGGGTGGAGATCCCCGCATGGCTTTGCCGTGCCGGACGTAGAGAACGCCGTACCCACCGAACTCGGGCGCGTGCGGATTGGTGCCGAAATCGGTCAGTTCGAGCATCCGGACCTCGTTGCGGCGCAGACCCCACGCAGTACGGGTGCGGTAGTCGGAGGAAACCCCGGGTATAGAGGGCCGTCGTGGAGGAGTGTTCGTGTCCCACCTGTTGCTGGACGAAAAGGGCGTCATAGCCGTCTTCGATCAGGTGGGTCACGTAGGAACGGCGCAGGGAATGGAAATCGATCCCGTCTGGGAGTCCGAGTCCGGTGCGTAGGAGTGTGAATTCGCGTGTGAGTGAGTCAGCGGTGACCCGGCCGCTGCGCTCGGTGGGCCAGAGAGATGAACTGTCGTCCGTGGTTCCGGTCGGCCGGACCTCATCGATCCACTGCTGAAGACAGTCAACGGCCCAGCCGGTATGGGGGACCGTCAGGACACTACGTCGTTTGGGTGGAGATCCCCGCATGGCTTTGCCGTGCCGGACGTAGAGAACGCCGTACCCACCGTCAGGACACTACGTCGTTTGGGTGGAGATCCCCGCATGGCTTTGCCGTGTCGGACGTAGAGAACGCCATATCCACCGAACTCGGGCGCGTGCGGATTGGTGCCGAAGTCCGTCAGTTCGAGCATCCGGACCTCGTTGCGGCGCAGGCCCCACGCATAGGCGACTTTGATGGCCGTTGCCACGCGGAACGCTGAAATCCAGCCTTTGCGTCCGTGTCTGTGGGCGTGATCGACGCGATCATCGGCGTAGTCGAACAGGTCCTGGAGCTCATCGCGGGTCAGCGGGCGTTTGCGCGGGCGGGAGGACGCTTCCTGGACATGCGCGGCGGTGTTCCACTCGTGACAGACCTGCACCGGGTGGGTTCCGAACCGGTCAAGGCATTCCTGCTCCCAACCGTAGGCCGGGTCGGTCAGGTAGCCCAGGAACAGGCGCAGGGCGTTCTGGTATGCCAGTAGCGTTGAATGGCTCGCAGAGCGCACCGCACGCAGCTCCATGAAGAACTCGTCCACATCGCCTACGGTCCACGCCCACGGGTCCTCACCGGTGAACGACCGGAAACGGGTGATGACCTGCTCACGGCGGGCGATCGTCGTGAAGGCAAGGTTGCGGCTCAATTGCTGGTTCCGCCACCCGTCCAGCATCGCTTGGAACACCTGCTCGGCAGGGTTGAACAGCGCCACATTCCGGGCGATCTGCTGCACGGCCGCGCCCGCCGGGCCGCGCTGATTGGTCACGTCTTTTCCTCGCATAACACGCGACACTTTCGCACATTATGCGAGACGCTGGCAAAGTGGCCTGCAACGGCGCGGATTCTCAGACTCAACGCACCCGACGACAAATGGGCACTCCTTCGTCCAGCCACCCATGCGTGGGCTGTCAGGAGCCTAGAATCAACGAAATACCGTGCCATGCGGCTTTACGAGAGGGGACAGGTGTCAAAGTCCGGCCAGTTCGCATCCAATGCGATTCGCCGGGTTCTACTGGTGACCGTGCTTATTCGATTCGCGACTATTAGGGGCCAGTTTTCGCGAGTAGATCTCCGGCTGCGTTCCTTAGTCTTTCGAGTTTGGTTCGTCAGTTCCTCAGTTCCGGACGGTTCAGCGCTGCGTACCTACTCATCGGCTGGGCTGCA
>NZ_AZHY01000353.1:0-5440 GCF_000520475.1 Arthrobacter sp. 35/47 | reverse complement strand
CACGACTGCGCTGCTTGAAGCCTTGTCGTGGGCTCGGATGACCGTATCGCACGATGCGTACCTGAGAAAGACCGCCGCGTTCTTCGGCGAACCCGTAGAGGCCATCAGGCGGGAAGTTGAAGAGCAGTGGCACGCCAACGGGCACATGATTCCGGGGTGGATTCCCGCCAACTGGCGTGACGGACGCCTGCTCTACTCATTGCGGTTCGAGCCCGGCCCGTGGGTTGATATTGCTCATTCCGAGACTCTCGCCGCACTCAACGGAGCGCTCGGCAGCCTGCTGTACGACGTCGAGGTGGAAGAAACCCTGACGTTGGCCGAAGTCACCAGCGGCCGACGGGAAGTCACGACCATCCTCGCATCATGGATCCGGGACCAACTCCTTGATGACGGGTCGTATCCGATGGGCATCCGATTCCCCTCAAAGCACGGTGCCGTGGACCAGGGCAACGGCTATTGCTGGGCGTTCTGGCTCAGGCGCGCTGATGTCGGCCTGATGGACGACGCCCTCACCGCAGATGCGGGAACGGAAATTAGTGAGAACGACCCTGCTTACACCTACGCCCTGGAACGCCACGGGATCAGGTCCCGGTAGAGACCAGTTCCCAAGTAGCACTCCGGCCAAGGCAATTGGCCGAGAGGCTGCTGAACAAATTCCTTGGTGTAGTCATGGTGGTCTCAGACCTGCCCCTGGATTCCTCCGGCGATCTCGCTGAGGTCAGCCGGACGCGGCAGATGATGGGTTGAAGGGGAGCTCCTACTAACAGGGACCCTGATGTGCGCTCCCGGATTACCGGAATCACCTCGGGCGGACGAACTCATAATCAAAGGACTCTGCCGGGCCGATGTTCAGGAAGGGGTTGTCGCCGTTCCACTCAGGGGAGAGGCGCAGCCCGTGCGCGTGCAGGTTCGTCGGGGAGGCCGCTCCCGAAGATTGAAAACGAGAGTGAGCAGTTAATACCTACTCCATGCCCATGCCGGAGTCGCCGCCCATCATTCCTCCACCCATGCCGGAGTCGCCGCCCATCATTTGCTCGTGCATCTGTGCCATCTGTTCCGTGTCCGGGTGGTCGTGATTGCCGGCGTTCCTGTCCTGGTGCTGGGTCTCGGACACGGACACGCCCGGAGCCGGAGCCGGGGCCGCGGGCCCGGTGGCGGGTGCGGAGGTGCCGATGACAGCCCCTCCGGCTAGTGCGGTTGCGGCGGCCAAGGTTGAGATTGTAGCGGTGATCATAAGAGGTCTCCTTTTTGGTGGTTACTATCGGTCAATATTCTACTATCGGAGATAGTAGTAGTTTTATGGGTGGGCATCTTGAAAAGGTCTTGATTCACCCTCGGTACCGTCGCGAATGCGGGGTGAGCTTGGGGTGTTACGTGGGTCTGGTTGTCGTGGCCGGCCTCGAGCTCGGGTTGCTGGTTGCTGAGGGTTTGTGTTTCTCCGGCGCTTTACGGACGGCAGGGGTGTCCGCCCAGGCGCGGCGGGCGTTGGCGGCGGGTCAGCGGGTTCACCGGTCTCCCTCTTCCAGGGCCAGCAGTCGTTCGCGGTACTCCTCGGTGCTGATCTCCCCGCGGGCGTAGCGTTCTTCGAGGATCCGCCGGCTTGTTCCCGTGCCGGACTCACGGCCGGCGCCGGGCCCGCCCGTGTTTGGGGACCTGCCGGAGAAGGCTTTTACCAGCACGACAATCAACACAATCACCGCCACGAGCACCAGTAGCCCGAAGATCCACATCAATCCCATACCGCCCATGCCGCCGTTCATCATGATCATGCTCCTTCTCTCTTGTCAGTACGTGGTCAGATCTCTCGTAGTTCGTGCTCAGGTCAGTGTTGAGCGGTTCGCTCCCCCTGGGCGTCGTCGGGCCCTTCACAGCTGTTGTGTCCCGAAGGGCAGGGCCGCGGCAGAGGGCTTGGCCTTGCGCGTGGCGGCGGCGGTGGCCATCCAGATCAGGGCGAATAAGGCGATCACGGCGATTCCGAGGAAGTTCAGGTCCACGGTAGTGAGCGCTTCCAGGATCCCGCCGGACGGTTGGAGGAGCTCGGCGGCTACGGAAAGCAGGCCCGTTCCGCCGATGAGGAAGGCGATGAACACCGAGACACCGGTGACGACGAGGTTGTAGTCAACCGTGCGGCGGGCGTCACCGGATGCCCGGGTGTAGATTCTGGCCATCATCAATCCGTCGGCGCTGTCGAAGGCGGTCATCCCGGCGGTGAACAGCACCGGAAGCACCATCGCGGCGTACCAGGGTAGCGACGGGGCCAGGGTCCCGGCCACGACGAAGAGGCTGATGGAGGCCGCGGTGTCCAGGCCGAGCCCGAAGAGGAACCCGACCGGGTACATCTTCACGGGACGGTCCACGGCCCGGGTGAGCGGGTGCAGCACCCGGTGCAGCACCCCGCGCCGGTTCAGGTGGGTGTGCAGCTCGGCGTCATCGACCGGCGCGTTCCTCATGGTGCGGCGCAACCGGTGCAGGGACCGCAAGGCCGGCATATTCAAGATCCCTGCGGTAAGCAGGAACAGTCCGGAGACGGTCCCGCCCCAGATACCGGCGGCCTGACGCAAGGTGGAGTTCTCATCGGCCAGTCCGCCGGCGAAGGCCTCCACACCAAGGGCCAGCAGAAGCACAGAGAGCATGACCACCGAAGAGTGTCCCAGCGCGAACCAGAATCCGGTGGTCGCGGTGGTGCGGCCCCGGGTGAGGAACTGGCGGGTGGCGTTGTCGATCGCGGCGATATGATCGGCGTCGAAAGCGTGGCGCACGCCCAGGGCGTAGGCGCCCACGGCCAGACCCAGCAGCAGACCCGGGTTGGCTCCGGCTGCCTCCTGGGCCGGCAGCAACCAGCCGAACAGGGCCCCCCACCCGGCGACGTGCAGTCCCAGGACGGTGACGCCCATGCCGGTCAGACTGCGTGTCTGGTTCCGGGGTGGAGCTACGGCAAGGCTGGCCATCTGCACTCTTTCTGGTGTGTTGGATTAGAGGGGAAGGTCACCGGCGTGGGCGGGCAGGATGCCCTACCCGCCCGCCGGGCCCGGGAAGAATGCGGGATGTAGCTGCCGGAAGCGGGTCAGCTGGCCATGGGCAGGCCGGCGTCGGCGGCCTCGTCGAACATCGCGTCGATGTGCACCGGTTCCTTGCCTGCACGCTCGAGCAGGCTGGCGGCCACTCCGGAGCGGTAGCCGGAACCGCAGTGCACCCACAGGCGGCCGGCGGGCACTTCGTCCATGCGGGTGAGGAGTTCGTGCAGCGGAATGTTGACCGCACCCTCGATGCGGGAGGCCTCGTATTCCTCCACCCGGCGCACGTCCAGGATCGTTTCCCCGGCAGGACGGTCGGCCAATACGCCGTCCCATCCCACCCGCGGGTAGGACGTGGCCGGAACGTCTGGGGCGAGCTCGGCGGGGTTCTCGCCCACGGCCGCATCGGGTGAGTCGATGCCGATTCTGGACAGGTCGCGGATCGCGTTCTCGACGTCATCGCGGGAGCCGACGAGGGTCAGTTGCTGGTCGTAGGGGAATACCCAGCCCAGGAAGGTGGTGAAGCTTGCCCCGTTGCCGTACTCGAAACTGATGGTCCCCTTCAGGTGTTCGGCGGAGTAGGCGACCCGGTTACGCAGGTCCACCACCCACTCCCCGGCCTCCAGGCGTGCCTTCAGCTCCTCAGGGTCCAGGGAATCGGGCACCTCGAGGTTCGGTTCGGTGGGGCCGGCGGCGTTGGCCGGTCCCATGTGCACGTAGTAGCTGGGGTAGGCGCTGAGGTTGGCGATGAGTTCGGAGACGAAGTGTTCCTCGTCGGCCTCGGTGTAGACGTGGTTGGTGGAGAACTGCTCGCCCAGCGTGGATTCGGAGGCCCCTGTTGCGGGGCCGGAAGAGCAGAAGGAACCGAACCCGTGAGTCGGGTACAGGGCTGCCTTTTCCGTTGCCTCTTTCGCCAGGCGGCGGGCGGAGGCGTACTGGTCGTGGGTCAGCCCGACAGTGTGCTCGGAGCCCAGCAGATCAGTGCGGCCCACCGAACCGTAAAGAACACTGCCTCCGGAGAACACGGCCTGCTGCCCGTCGTGCTCGACGACGAAGGAGAGGTGGTGGTGGGTATGGCCGGGTGTGGCTACCGCCTTGACCGAGAGTTCCCCGACCTGCACGGTCTGGCCGTCGGCGATCGGGCTGCGTTCAAAGGACACGTCATCGGCGGCGTTGACCAGGTAGTCGGCCCCGTGCTTCTGGGCCAGGACGAGCCCGCCGGTGACGTAGTCATTGTGGATGTGGGTTTCGGCCACGTGGGTGAGCTTCACGCCGGCTTCTTCCACGATGGACTCGACTCGGTCGATGTCGCGCTGGGCGTCGATGACCAGGGCTACCTGCCCGTCGTGGATCAGGTAGCTGCGGTCCCCGAGCTGCGGGGTGTCAATGACAATAACGTCCATGATTCTCTTTCTCCTCAAAATCGGGGGGCCTTGTTTCGTAAAAGGATTCAGGAACAACAATACCCCTAGGGGTATAGAAGAGGTCAAGCTGAGGCTTGCTTATTCCGGTCAGTCTAGTTTTGTTTATCTGGTTCGGCGGAGCTTGTTCAGCACGGCCCCAAGAGGTCAGGAAGAAGGTCTCTTCGGGCGGTTACCGGTGACGTTTTCACTGGCTGTGGCATACGTGACCGAGTGCCCGTTGCGGTACCACTCAGTGATTCCACCGCTGCGCATTTTTTGCTCCTTTCGGCCCGTCGTGGGCGAACCTTTGGGGCCGGGCAGGATCTTTTAGGTGGTGGGCAGGCCGGCCTCCTGCCAGGCGGTCATGCCCCCGGCCATGGTGTCTGCGGTGAAGCCGGCCTGATTCAGGGCGTCTGCGGCGGTGGCGCTGCGGTTTCCGCTGCGGCAGACGGCGATCACCGGTACAGCCCTGTCGAGTTCAGACAGACGTGCACCCAGGTCCCCCAGGGGGATGTGCAGGGCGCCAGGGATTGTTCCCTGGGCGACTTCAAAGTCTTCCCGGACGTCGAGGATCTGATCCGTGCTACGGCGCTTCTCGGCTTCGGTGATGGTGATTTCGGACATTGTTTTGCCTCCTTGGGTGGTTCTGGTTCGGTTGTTGATTTTGTTTCTGGTGCGGGTGTGTTCTTTGCTGAAGTGGTACTGCCTGAAGCGGCACTTTGGCTTAGGCGGTTGAGTGTTTCGCTCGCCCGGAGCCCAGGTTGCGGTGCCCGTTGTCGCGGACCCGTGTCCTGAGGGGGCATGCCCGGACGAAGAACCAGCAGATGACGGCAGCGAGCACGGCCAGGGCAGCGACACTGCCGAGGATGATCCAGCGCAGATCCTCAGGGGCCTGCTGGGTCAGGACAAAGGTGCCCATAGCCAGGACGAACCAACCGAACGCTTTTCGGAGGGCGGCTTCGGGGATCCGGCCTGCGAGCTTGGAACCGATGAGCGTTCCCACGATCGCAGCTGCCGTGACAG
>NZ_KI914615.1:1923-5267 GCF_000520475.1 Arthrobacter sp. 35/47 | reverse complement strand
CTTTTCCCGCTTCACCGAGACGCAGCCGTGTCCGCCGGTGCCGCCCGAGACATGCAGAACTACCCGGTCAACGAAGCTAGCCACGGTGTACTCCTCTTGAGAATTTCACATCTATGCCGAGTTTATCCGGCTTAAAAGAAAGTGGGGCGAGCCTGTTGGCTCACCCCACCCTAGTGCTTTGTGTAACGCTGCTATGGTGTGCGGTTGCGAGTACTACTCGGCAGCCGCACCCACAATGTTGACTACGCGACGTCCACGGCGGGTACCGAACTCAACGGCACCGGCTTCCAGGGCGAACAGCGTGTCGTCGCCGCCACGGCCGACGTTGGCGCCGGGGTGGAAATGGGTTCCGCGCTGGCGGACGATGATTTCGCCTGCCTTGACGACCTGTCCGCCGAAGCGCTTGACGCCGAGGTACTGGGCGTTGGAGTCGCGACCGTTGCGAGTGGAACTCGCACCCTTCTTATGTGCCATCTGTTATGCCTGCCTTTTTCTGAAACAGAATCTTCGGATCGAGCAACCCCAGGGGTTACTTGATGCCCGTGATCTTGACCTTGGTGAGCTCTGAACGGTGACCCTGGCGCTTCTTGTAGCCGGTCTTGTTCTTGAACTTCTGGATAACAATCTTCGGGCCCCGAAGATTCTCGACGATCTCGGCAGTGACAGTGACCTTTGCGAGGTCCTGTGCTGCTGAGGTCACCTTGTCGCCGTCGACCAGAAGGAGAGCAGGCAGCTTGAAGCTGCTGCCGGCCTCACCGGGGACGCGGTCAAGGGTAACGAGGTCTCCCACGGAAACCTTTTCTTGGCGGCCGCCTGCGCGGACAATCGCGTACACCACTTGGGAACTCACTTCTCTCGACGTTCGAACTTTTTGCAAACTGTTCCGGGACCGTGCGCTGTTCTCAGCGCAGCCGGAGGGGTGCTTGTGCACTCACGGCGCTTTCACGCCCAGAAATTAGTCACACGAGGGCGCAGCACCGAAGATCTAGATTACGGCAGTTTCGCGGATTCCCGCAAATCCGGGCGCGTCGGCGCGTCGAAAAACTCGTGCTCGTACCAGGCGGAAGCTTCGAAAGCGTCGATCATCGCGGCCCGGTCCACGGGCGAGGCGTGTTCGAATGCCGAATCGGCATAGGCGATCGCCCGTGCCGTGGCATCAGCGAAGGCCGGATCCGCGTAGGTCTCCATCCAGTCCGCGTACGGGTGGGCCCGGTCGGCTCCCGCATCGCTCCACTGGGCGTGGAGGACGTTCCCCACGTGGGCGTAGAGCCAGAAGCACGGCAGGACCGCCGCCACGAGCACGGCGTAGGAGCCGTTGCCGGAGGCCGCGAGCAGGTGGTCCACATACGCCTTGGTCACGGGACCCTGCCTGCCGGGTGCCTCGCGCCCGGCCAGCCAGGTACGGTGCAGTTCGGACTCCACCTCCAGGCAGTTGAGGGCGGATTTCGCCCAGAACTGCTGCTCAGCTTCGGTGGGTGCAAGGGCGCTGGCCCTGGCGAGCACCCGGGAGTACTCCCCGAGGTACAGCGCGTCCTGCGCAAGGTAGTAGGCGAACTGCCCGTCCGGCAGGCTGCCGTCTCC
This sequence comes from Arthrobacter sp. 35/47, assembly GCF_000520475.1. Classification (NCBI taxonomy): domain Bacteria; kingdom Bacillati; phylum Actinomycetota; class Actinomycetes; order Micrococcales; family Micrococcaceae; genus Arthrobacter; species Arthrobacter sp. 35/47. Next base: position 3,686 of record NZ_KI914615.1, on the reverse strand, counting down.
GAGCGCCCGCACAAATCCGAGGGTTTCAATCGCGCTCCGGTGGCCGGACGTGAGTTCCCAGACCAGTTCGCTGAACGGACGGCCATCCTGCGGGACCTTCTGCACGCTGCCGGCGGAGAACTGGTGGAAGTGGTGGATGGGTCCGTTGCCTCCGCCCACCTCCAGTTCATCCGCGCGTTCAAGCGCGCCCCGGAGCCAATGCTTCACAAGAACCAGCGACTGCTCCCAGTCCCCGGTGCGCGCCTGGACGGTCGCCAGCGCAGCCGACAGTGAGCAGCCCGTGCCGTGGGTGTTTCGGGTGCCGACTCGTGCGCCCGGCACCACGGTGACGCTGCCGCTGCTGTCCACGAGCGCATCGGGGCAGCCCCCGGCCTCCGCATCGCCCACCGTCCGGGCGACGAGGTGGCCGCCCTTGACCAGGACGGAGGTGCCGGTGGCTGCAGCGAGCCGCTTCCCCTGGTCCAGCGCGGTGTCCCAGTCCGGAGCGACAGGCTCGCCCAGCAGGACCGCAAGCTCGGCCAGATTGGGCGTCACCAGGTCCGCGAGCGGAACCAGTGCCCGCAGCTCGTCCTCCGCTTCGGCAGCCAGCAGCCGGTCGCCGCTGGTGGCCACCATGACAGGATCCAGGACGACGACGGCGCCGGCCGCCCGCGGGAGCCATCGGCGCACCGTCCGGATGGTGTCCACGTCGCCGAGCATGCCGATCTTTACCGCGTCGATGGTGACGTCATCACTGACCGCCAGCAGCTGCTCCTCCAGAAAGGCGGAAGGCGGCGTGTGTACGCTGCGCACCCCCCTCGTGTTCTGGGCCACGAGGGAGGTAACGACGGCCATGCCGTACCCGCCGTGCGCACCGATGCTCTTCAGATCAGCCTGGATGCCTGCTCCACCGGTGGGGTCGGTTCCGGCCACGCTCAGTACGCGCGGAACAGTCTGGAGCCGGGCCGGGGCAGGCAGGCTCGACGGATCTTTGGTGTGTTGGGTGTGTTCTTCAAGCGTGCGAATACTCATCCGCGACATCCCTCCGCTAGGCCAAGGGCCACCGGAACCGGCGGCCGTCTCTAGATCAGGTTCAACGCGTCTTATCTCAGCCCGCAACGGGCACCGCGTGTCACTTCGTCCCACCCTACCGCGCGGCGGGAAAATACCCATTCCATGACGCACGGCCGGGAAAAACAGAACACGCCGCTCCCGCTGGGGATACGGCGTGTTCTGTAGGGCAGGCAGGAAGCCTGAAGGGACACCTAGAGTTCGGAGGCGGGCACCCCGACACCGAGGATCATCGGCTCTTCGGTCTGCTTCGGTGCCGCCGCGGGCTCGGCAGCCCTTGCAATGTGCTGCGTACCGGCTGCCGGAGCGCTGCCGGCTGCAGCGACCCGCTCGATCGTCGCGTTCTCCGCTGAGCCCTGGGCGCTGCTGGCGGCGCGGTGCCGCCGGTTACGCCGACCCGACGAGGGGGCTGCTCCGGTGCCCGCGGCAGCCTGCTGCACGGTCTCGTGGCGGGAAGCAGTATCCGGCACCGCAGGTTCATCCCGCGGTGCCTCCGCCCGCCCGCTGTCCGTCCCCGCCGGGCCGGCCTGTGACGGCGCCGCAGATTCCGGCTGACCCGTCGCAGGGAAACGGTTGAACGCCTCCGTCAGACTCTCCAGTGTGAGGCTGGGCTCCGGCCGGACCGACGACGGCGCGTTTTCAGCGCGCGGCAGCGTCACCTTCTCGCCGTTGATGGTCAGCACAGGGCCCGACGCCGGCGCAGCCGCGGCGGC
>NZ_KI914615.1:0-1823 GCF_000520475.1 Arthrobacter sp. 35/47 | reverse complement strand
CTCGTGATCGTGCTCATGCGCGGCATGGGTGGCTGCCGCGATGCTGGCCAGTGCAGCGCGGGCGGCTTCAGCGCGGGCCTGGCGTTCGGCGTCGTCGCCCTTCTGCTCCGGCGCAGGAGTGTGCTCTTCATTCGGCTGGGTGCGGGCCCGGCGCTTCCGTTCGCTGCGGGAAACCTTCTCCTGACGGAGGTGCTGCTGGTGGTTTTCCGGCGAGACTACGTGCCGGCGGTGCTCCACGGGCTCGTCATGGGTCACTACGCCCCGCCCGGCACAGTGTTCACAGTTCTCTCCGAACACCTCGAGCAGTCCGGTCCCCATGCGCTTGCGGGTCATCTGGACGAGGCCCAGGGAGGTGACCTCCGCAACCTGATGCTTGGTCCGGTCGCGTCCCAGGCACTCGACGAGCCGTCGCAATACGAGGTCGCGGTTCGCTTCAAGCACCATGTCGATGAAGTCGATCACGATGATGCCGCCGATGTCCCGGAGGCGGAGCTGCCGCACCACCTCTTCCGCTGCCTCCAGGTTGTTCTTGGTGACGGTTTCCTCGAGGTTGCCGCCGCTGCCCGTGAACTTGCCCGTGTTGACGTCAACCACGGTCATGGCTTCCGTCCGGTCAATCACCAGTGAGCCGCCGGAGGGCAGGAACACCTTACGGTCCAGCGCCTTCTGGATCTGCTCATCGATGCGCCGGGCGGCGAAGATGTCCTCGTCCTTCGTCCACTTTTCGAGCCTGCCCACGAGGTCCGGAGCAACGTACATGACGTAGGCCTCGATGGTGTCCCATGCCTCCTCGCCGGAAACGATCAGCTTGGAGAAGTCTTCGTTGAACACATCGCGGACCACCTTGATGGTCAGGTCCGGTTCGCCGTACAGCAGTTCCGGTGCCAGCGTCTTGGCCGAGGCTGCCTTGGCCTCGATCGTCTCCCACTGGGAGCGGAGGCGGTTGATGTCGTGGGTCAGTTCCTCTTCGCTGGCGCCCTCGGCCGCGGTGCGCACAATCACGCCGGCGTTCTCCGGCAGCCGGTCCTTGAGGATCCGCTTGAGGCGGTTGCGTTCGACGTCGGGAAGCTTCCGGGAGATACCCGTCATGGAGCCGCCCGGAACATATACGAGGTAGCGCCCGGGAAGGGAGATCTGGCTGGTCAACCGGGCGCCCTTGTGGCCCACGGGATCCTTGGTGACCTGCACGAGGACCGGGTCACCGGACTTCAGCGCCAGCTCGATCCGGCGCGGCTGGCCGTCGAGGCCTGCCGCATCCCAGTTGACCTCACCGGCGTAGAGCACGGCATTGCGGCCGCGCCCGATATCGATGAATGCAGCTTCCATGCTGGGCAGGACGTTCTGCACCTTGCCGAGGTACACATTGCCGATCAGGGAATCCTGCTGGGTCTTGGACACGAAGTGCTCGGCGAGCACTCCATCCTCCATGACGCCGATCTGGATCCTGTCATCGCGCTGCCGGACCACCATCTGGCGATCGACGGACTCGCGGCGGGCCAGGAACTCCGCCTCGGTGATGACATGGCGGCGCCGGCCGGAATCGCGCGATTCCCGGCGGCGCTGCTTCTTGGCTTCCAGGCGGGTGGAACCCTTCACGCTGGTGACGCGGTCCGACGGTGCCTCCTGGCTCTGCCGGGGCGCGCGGACCCGCGTCACCGTGTTGGGCGGATCGTCATCCTGCCCGCCGGTGAGTTCCAGGTCCTCTTCACCGCGGCGGCGCCGGCGACGACGGCGCGAAGTCACCGACTCACCCTCCCCGCCCTGCTCTGCCGGTCCGCCGGACTCCGACTCGGGCGCTTCGCCCTCAGCGGACCGGCTGCGGC
>NZ_AZHY01000350.1:0-6541 GCF_000520475.1 Arthrobacter sp. 35/47 | reverse complement strand
GATTGACCGTGCCCACTGCATGAGCGACAAAAGCGCGTGCGCGTTCCTGGCGATCGATATAATCCATCAGGCTGCTCATCTTTATGCGGCGATGACTGCCAACGCGGTGAAACTCGATCACCTGGCGATCCATTAATTTGGTCAGGTGTGCTCGGCTCACGCGTAAAAGTTCTGCTGCTTCATTAGGTGATAACTCGCGGTCTGAGGTGAATAAAGAGACGTCCATACCTCGTTGAGCAGCGTGAACGATGTTCTGCAGCATGACTGCGATGGCAGATCCTTGCGGAAGGTTATCCGCAAGACGTTCTACTTGCTGAAGATCCTCGACGGCAATTGCCGAAGCTTCCAACGTGTTGTGTGCCACGTGATTCACTCTTCCCGATGTTTGCTTCATCCCATTGAAGCTACCTGCTAACTGTCATAACTGTAACAAGTGTCATATCTGATTACAAGCTGGCTTCGAAGGACGCAAGAGCTCATTATTATAGGAGGGTTAACCAAACTACGGCGAGCCCCATCCGATGGCTTCAAGCCTGCTCGTCTTGTTCAAGCAGTGCCGCCTGTGGGATCGATTCGGGAACCCTCAACGCGCATCTTCCGATCTGCGATCCAGTGAGAGCACCGCGTGAACGACTGGTGCGCGTAAGGGTCGCACGATACCCAGTGCGATGAGGGCGGGATCAGCGCACGGGTGATTGGAGTGTGCTGCTATCTCGGCGGCACTCCGTCTCAGCGGCTCATCCCGCCATTGATCCTGGGACCCAACCACTCGCACCGCTGCCCTGCCGATAGGCTAAGAGCCAGCCGCAAAGAGAGGAACACATGCCTGAGCCAAGCGTCGAACAGCAGTCCCACCCCTGGCAGCAGCTGGGGGACCGCGTGTGGAAACTTCAGAGCGATCCCTTCGGTGTGAACACCGGACTGGTGGTTGGATCGGAACGCGCGCTGGTAATTGACACCGGCGCCGGGCCGGTGCAGGCGGCGCAGATCCTGGGCGCGGTGCGGCAGCTGACCGACCTGCCTCTCTCCGTAGTGAACACCCACTCGCACTTTGACCACGTCTTCGGCAACGCGTATTTCGCTGCCCACGGCGTTGAGGATTTCTGGGCAACCGGACGCTGCGCCGCCGTCGTCAGCGAAAGCGGGGACAGTCAGCGGGCCCAGGTGGCCGGGATGGAGCCGGCCATGGCAGCCGGCGATGGCGAGCATACGGCCCTCCACCCCGCGAACAAGCACGTTTCTGGGTCACCGGTCGACCTGGATCTGGGCGGCATTTCGGTCACGCTGTTCCATCTGGGCCACGGCCACACGGACAACGACCTTCTGGTCGGTGCCGGCAACGTGCTGTTCACCGGAGACCTGGTGGAGGAAGGCGCAGACCCGGGCTTCGAGGACTCCTTCCCAACGGAATGGATCCGAACGCTCGGCAAGATCTCCGCCCTGGACGACCTCTACGACGTCTACGTCCCCGGGCATGGCGCCGCGGTGGACGTCGATTTTGTCGACACCCAGCTGAACAAGATGCGCAGCGCCGTCCGGGTCACCAAGACCGCCATGGACGAGGCCTCGGTGGACATGACCAAGGCGATCCCCATCCTGCCCTACGGCCCCGAGCAGTCCCGTGCACTACTGACCCGCCTGCGCACCCTCGCCCACTGGAAGTGGCTGGAGCGCCAGTCCGGCAGGAGCTGACCGGGACTGCATGCCAGGACGGAGCCTCGCCTCAATCAGCGCGAGGAGACCGGCTGCGGTATCCGCTTCCGTCCCCTCCGCATCGACGACGGCATACTCCCCGAACCCGGAGAGCTGCCGGTAGGCGGCGTCCAGCGCAGTAAGGAATTCCAGGCTTTCGGTGTCGGTGTTCCGTGCAGCGATGCGGCCCTGCGCGGTCTCTGGATCGACGCTCACATACACCACAAGATCGGGCTGAGGCAGCACACGCAGCAGCCACGGCAGCACAACCCCCGCCGGAAGTCTGCGCACGTGACGCAGCGCCAGCTGGCACTGCAGGTGGCGGTCGAAGAGGACCACGCCGCGACGTCGTCGTGCCTGCAGTGTTGAACGCAGCACCGCCAGCACACGGAGGGTGCTCTCCAGCGCGTCCAGGCGGTGAGGACCAAGCAGCGCTTCGGCCGTGGGTGCGTGACGGGCAGCCCAGCGGTCGAGCGTGCGCCGCCCGCCCGGATTGCGGTACAGCGTGCCCGCGATGCCCTGCTGCTGCAGCGCTTGGATCACCGACCGGGCGGACGTGGTTTTGCCTGCGCCGTCGATTCCTAGGAGCACCACGTGAAGATCCTGTGGATTCCTTGTGACGGCGGTCATGTGGGCCTCTCGCGGGTGTACTCTTTCGGCATAATCTTCCGCAGTAATCCTCGCAGGGATGGCTGGGTGAAGACTGGTAGCCGGCAGTGAGGGGACCACCATGAACATCCCACGCAGCGCCCTTGGCCTCGTGCTTGCAGCGGCCCTGGCCGGATTGGCCGGTTGTGGGTCCGATGGCGAACCAACCAGCGAAGCCCCGCCGGCTGAAACAAGCGCCGCCGAAACAACGGCCGCCGAACCTGAGGCAACAACAGAAGAGACGGCGTCCGGGGCGGCCTCGGAAGAACCAACCGAGGAGGCACCGGCCGAGGAAATCGTCATCACCATCGTCAACTTCGAGTACGAGATGCCCGACTCTGTGCCCGCCGGCGCCGAAATCACCGTGGTCAATGAAGACACCGCTCCGCACACGGTGACGACCACCGAGACTGAGGACTTCGACGCCATCGTCGGAGGCGGCGAGACCACCACCTTCACCGCACCGTCGGAACCGGGCGACTACCCCTTCATCTGCACCTATCACCCGAACATGACGGGGACCCTGACGGTGAGCAGTGATGGCTAGCGCCGCAGCACACGGGCCCGTAGCACACGGACGATCGGCCCCGCTGATGATGGGCCTTCGCATACTCATTGCGCTGGGGCTCGCCGTCGACGCGTACGTGCACTTTGTCCTCGCGCCGCAATATCAGCAGGCGTATCCGGACGGCATCGGCGGCGGGAACCTCTTCCGGATCCAGGCCGCCGCGGCCATCCTCGCAGGGCTTTACGTGCTGATCCGTGGGAGCCGGCTGTCCTACGCCATCGCAGCGGTGGTGGCGCTCTCGGCGTTCGCCGCCGTCGTACTCTCCGTGTACATCCAGCTTCCGCAGGTCGGTCCCATCCCGGCAATGTATGAGCCGCTGTGGTTCTTCGAGAAGACCGTGAGCGCGGTGGCCGAGGGGATAGCCGGAGTCCTCGCGATCGTCGGCTTCTTCCTGGTGCCGCGGAAGGACGCTGCTCTGCGCTAGCGTTGAACGGTGCGCCAGGAACCGTTCAGTCTTCGGAAGATCGCAGTCGGCGCCTACGGTCCGTCGCTCCTGTATGGTGCAGCCACCGGATCGATCGTCCCCGTCATCGTGCTCTCGGCCACCGAGCTGGGCGCCGATGTGGCAACCGCCGCGCTGGTCCTTACCCTCACCGGCATCGGATCGCTGGTCACCAACGTTCCGGCCACCCTGATCACCTCCCGTTTCGGCGAGCGCTGGGCGCTGGTCGGCGCATCCTTGTGGTGCTCCGCCGCGATGATCCTGGCGCTGTCCGCAACCAGCCTGGCGGTGTTCGCGGCGGCCATCTTCATGATCGGGATGGCCGGAGCGGTGTTCGGCCTTGCCCGCCAGAGCTACCTCACCGAGGCCGTGCCCCTGCACTTCCGGGCACGTGCGCTCTCGACCCTGGGCGGGGTGACCCGCATCGGCGTCTTCCTCGGCCCGTTCGCGGGAGCGCTCGCAATGAGTGTCCTCGGACTCGACGGCGCCTACTGGGTGGGTGCCGGAGCCACCCTTCTTGCCTCCATCCTGAGCATCCAGGTTCCAGAGCTGGGAGCCCGCCGCACCTCGCCGGCAACGGCCGCCGCCGCGGTTGCCCCGCCCACGATGAGGAGGATTGTCCGCAGCCACGCCCCGGTCCTCGGGACTGTGGGAGTGGGCGTGCTCCTGATTGCGGCGGTACGGGCCACCCGGCAGGCCGTGCTTCCGCTCTGGGCACAGGAGATCGGTCTGGACCCGACGACGACGGCACTCATCTACGGCCTCTCCGGCGCCATCGACATGCTCATCTTCTACCCGGCGGGAAAGGTGATGGACTTATATGGCAGGCGGTGGGTCGCCGTTCCCTGCATGCTGATCATGGGGGCGGCTCTGCTCCTGCTGCCCCTGACAGGGGACGCACCGAGCCTGCTGGCGGTGGCCCTGCTGATCGGTTTCGGCAACGGCATCGGGTCAGGGATTGTCATGACGCTCGGCGCCGACTTCTCGCCCACGCCCGGCCGCCCGCAGTTCCTGGGGCTCTGGCGGCTGCTCACGGACATCGGGACCATGGCCGGTCCCGGAACGGTGTCGGCGGTGACCGCAGTGGCATCCTTGGCGGGTGGGATCTGGGCTACCGGTGTGCTGGGCCTGCTGGGGGCGCTTATTCTGTGGCGGTGGGTGCCGCGGCGGCCGGCGCGGCTGGACCGACCCTAGCTTGAGTCCGGGCCATACAGCCGCGCCTGCCAGCCGAACAGCCAGCAGGCCGTCGCGCTGAGCGTGTAGCCCACGCCGACAATGAGCGAAAGCCCGGACCAGAAGAACAGCGGCACACCGGCCGTACCGGGCACGGGAGCCGGGCCGCTCAGCTGCACGTAGACGTACAAACCCAGCGACAGGGCCAGCCCGATCAGGCCCGGGACCCAGCACAGCGCCAGCCACACCCGTGACGCGGCCCAGAACTCGCCGAAACCGTCCCACACGTTCCAGCGGCTGCCGTTCCGCATGATCAGGAGACCGCCGATCAGGGTCCACGCCCCCACCACGAGGAACGCGGCGACCACGTCAGCAGGCCGGTGCCACAGGTTGATGAAGGTCGCCGCTCCCGCCAGGACGGAGTAGGTGCCCCCGACAGCCGCGGCAAGCGGCCGCCAGCGGGGCGAGACGACCAGGAAGATCGCAGCCGCGGCGGAGGCGGCGAGCGTCGTATGGCCGGAGGGAAGGGAATTGAAGTCGAGCGTGGGTACGCCCCGGTCAGGCCGGTCGAAGAGGAGGTTCTTCAGTACCTGGGTGGTGAGGTTGGCGCCGACGATCGTGCCGAGGGCTATGGCGGCGGCTGCCCACCGCCGTCGTCCCAGGGTGACGAAGAGTATCACGGCGGCCGCAATGAACACCGAGATCACGGGCAGGCTGTCGAGAAAGCGGAGGAACGGGCCCTGGGTGTCCGGCGCCGCGATCCCAGCTTCGGCCCACGCTGATTCATCCGCGAACTGGCCGGTGGTGGTGCGGACGAACGCCCAGTACGTCCACCCCAACGCCAGGAAGCAGCCGAGGGCACCGAGGACAAACAGCACGGGGTGCCGTGCGGCCGTGGAAAAGCGGCGTGCCTTGGTTGGGTGCTGGGTGCTCACGCGTTTAACACTGTCACAACTGCGTAAAGGTTCCGGTATCGGCTTGACTCGTCTGCAGGCTGCTTCCGCGTACGCTGGGCGGATGGAGCACCCCACCACCGAGGAACTGCTGGCCTCCGCGCGCGTCGTCTCCCTGCCCATGCGGGTCCGCTTCCGCTCGGTGACCCACCGCGAGGTGCTGCTGCTGTGCGGACCGGCGGGCTGGGGCGAGTTCGCCCCCTTCCCCGAGTACGACGACGCCGAGGCAGCGGCCTGGCTGCGCGCCGCGGTGGAGGCCGCCTGGGAGGGATTCCCGACGCCGGTGCGCAGCCGCGTCCCCGTGAACGCGACCGTCCCCGCGGTCGCGGCGGCCGGCGTCGAACCTGTCCTTGCCCGTTTCGGTGCGGTCACCGCGGTGAAAATCAAGGTGGCCGAGCGCGGGCAGTCGCTGGACGACGACGTCGCGCGCGTCGCCGAAGTGCGCCGCCTGCTGCCCGCGGCCAACCTGCGCATCGACGCCAACGGCGGCTGGAACGTGACCGAAGCCCTCTCGGCGCTGGAGGCGCTGGCTCCCTACCGGCTTGAATACGCGGAACAGCCGGTCATGGCGGTCAGCGATCTGCGCGCCGTGCGGCTGGAGGTGCAGCGGCGCGGACTGCCCGTCCTGATCGCCGCGGATGAGAGCGTCCGCAAGGCGGAGGATCCGCTGCGGGTGGCGCGGGAGGACGCGGCGGACCTGCTTGTGGTGAAGGTGGCGCCGCTGGGCGGGGTCCGGCGCGCGCTGGACATTGTGGCGCAGGCCGGGCTTCCCGCCGTCGTCAGTTCCGCCCTGGACTCGTCGGTAGGCATCAGCGCGGGGGTGGCGCTCGCCGCGTCGCTTCCCGACCTGCCCTACGCCTGCGGACTGGCCACCCTGTCACTGATGGACGGTGACGTGTCTCCCGCGCCGTTACTGCCCGACGCCGGCTGGCTGGCGGTGCGCCCCGTGCCGGTTTCGGAGGAGCTTCTGGAGCGCTTCGCCGCTCCGCCGGACCGCACCCGATGGTGGCTGGAACGGCTGGAGCGGGTGGCCGCGGCCCTGTAAAGCGAAAGGCCGGAGGTGCG
>NZ_AZHY01000349.1:0-7572 GCF_000520475.1 Arthrobacter sp. 35/47 | reverse complement strand
CCGGCGGCTCGGCTGCTGCCTGTCCGTCGCCTGCAGGCTCTGCGGCGGCCGACCCTGCTGTATCGGGCAGGGCCGCCGATTCATCGGTGGCTGCCGCTTTTGCGCTCGCGCGGCGGCGACGGGCGGGCTGCTCGGGGGCGGCATCGCCGGCGGCGGGTGCCTCCGCAGCTTCCCCTGCAGCGGAATCGGGCCGGCCTGCCGGTGCGGTTGCGCGGGTACGCCGGGTGCGGGCCAGTTTGCGCGCCGGTGCGTCACCGGACAACGGTGCGGCGTCAGGAATTGCACCGTCAGCGTTTGGTCCGTCAGCGTTTGGCCCGTCAGAGGTGCCGGTTTCCGTGACCGTCCCATCAGCGGACGCGGGTGCCGGTTCCGCGCCGATCGACGGCGGCTGGGCGGGCGACTCGGGCAACGTGAGTTCACCCTGGGTTGACCGGCGGGTGGCCCGGCGGCGGGCCGGCGGCGCGGCCTCGGCCTCTGCCTCCCCGGCTTCGGGGGACTCCCCCGTCACCGCTGGTGCGTCGTCGCTCTTCTTGCGGCGCGTGCGCGGTGCCTTGCGTGCAGGTGCTTCTCGCTCAGCGGCATCCGTCAGGACCTCTGAGGAATCTGATGCGTTTGTATCCATATTCGGCTGTGCTCCACCCCCGGAACACCGTCCACATTCCGGCGCCCCGAGGCGCTTGGTCGGGTGTCCGCGGCGTGAGTGCACGCGCCACCCGGAAGTCGTTATTGTGTCGTTCGAGGTCGCGCCAACCATGGGGCGCGGCATCACTCGAAGACCAGTGGCGCTTTTCCTGCCCGATCGCTGAAACCAGCGCGGGTTCTGCCCGGCGGATTCTGCGGGGTTCACCATGGAAATACCAAAATCCGCAGGAGCGTCGCCGGCAGAACCGGAAGCCTGTCACTGGACCGGCACCGGAATGTGGTTCCTGCGCCAGCCACGTTCATTGTCTCACACGCCCGTCGCTGCCTGCAGTACCGGAGGTTAGACTCGCTCGTGGCGGGCCGCTGCCGGAGGGGCGGCGGGAAGACCTGGACGGACGGGAACAGTTGGGAGTGGGCATGCCAGCCAATGCCGGGCACGGCGGAGCGGGGACCGCGGATGCGCGGGAGGCCGGCGGGCCTGCGTTCGCCACCGACCGGGGAATGGCATGGGTGTTCGCCGTGTGCGGCGCCGTCGGCTTCCTGGCCTCAGGACAGCTGGTCCTGGAACGGCTGGCGCTGTACCAGGACCCCGGTTACGTGACGTCCTGCGATATCAGCCCGTTTGTCTCCTGCGGTAAGGTGTTCCGGACCTGGCAGGCCGCACTGTTCGGATTCCCGAATCCGCTCATCGGCATTGTTGCCTTCGCGGTCATTCTCACGACGGCGATGGTCCTGCTCTCCGGCGCCCGTCCCGCCCGCTGGTACTGGCGGGGGCTGCAGGCCGGGGTGGGCCTCGGGTTCGTGTTCGTTATCTGGCTCTGGAGCCAGGCCCTGTTCGCCATTCACATTCTCTGCCTGTACTGCATGGCGGTATGGGCAGCGATGATCGTGCTGACCGTCCTGCTGACCGCGCGGAACGCCATCCACGGCGACGTTCCGTCCCCGGCCGCCCTGCGCCGCTTTCTCGCCGGGTGGGCCTGGCCGCTGACCGTGCTGCTGCTGGCTGCCACCGCTGCGTCAGTGTTCTTCAGCTTCTCCCGTGCGTTCCTCGGCTAGCGGGCCACCGGCTAACAGGGCGCCGGTGCTAGAGCTTCGGCAACTGCCCGGTGGCTGAGGGAACCTCACCCGGCAGCGGACGGGCGACAGGAACCTTGGTGCCGAGCACCTGTTCCACAATGTCCTGTGCCACCTTGCGGGCAGACAGCCCCACGCGTTCCAGCACCTCGCTGCGGGAACCGTGATCGAGGAACTCCACCGGCAGGCCCACCTCGTTGAGTGCTGTATCGACACCGGCCGAGCGCATCTCCTGGCGAATCCGTGATCCCACCCCGCCCGCGCGTACTCCGTCCTCGATGACGACGACGATCCGGTGTTCCGCCGCCAGCCGGATGACCGAACCGGCCACGGGCAGAACCCACCGCGGGTCAATGACCGTGGAGCTGATTCCCTGCGCACCCAACCTGTTGGAGACGTCGAGGGCGAGTTCGCTCATCGCGCCCACGCTGACAATCAGGACGTCGTTCTGGCGGGAGCCGGCCGGCCTGCGGCTCAGGACGTCCACCCCGTCGGCAAGCCGCTCTACCGACTCGACCTCGACACCGACGTTGCCCTTCGAATAACGCACCACGGAGGGCGCGTCACTGATTGCGACGGCTTCCCGCAATTCCTCCCGCAGCCGGGTGGCGTCGCGCGGGGCGGCGAGGTGCAGTCCGGGAACGATCTGCAGCATCGACAGATCCCACATGCCGTGATGGCTGGCCCCGTCCGGTCCGGTCACCCCTGACCGGTCCAGCACGATGGTCACCCCGGCCTTGTGCAGCGCAACGTCCATGAGGAGCTGGTCGAATGCACGGTTCAGGAAGGTGGCGTACAGGGCGATCACCGGGTGCAGGCCGCCGAAGGCCATACCGGCTGCACTGGTGAGCGCGTGCTGCTCGGCGATGCCGACGTCGAACACCCGGTCTGGATGCTTCGCCGCAAACTTGTGAAGGCCAACGGGGATGAGCATGGCGCCGGTGATGCCGACAATGTCCTTGCGCTCGTCGGCTATGGCGGCGATTTCCTCGGCGAAGACCGATGTCCAGGACTGCACTCCCCCGGCTCCGATGGGCTCGCCCGTCTCCGGGTCAATGATTCCCACGGCGTGGAACTGGTCGGCCTCATCGGCGCGGGCGGGGGCGTAGCCGTGGCCCTTCTCGGTGATGGCGTGGACAATAACCGGGCCGCCATAGTTTTTCGCCTGGGTCAGGGCGTGCTCCACTGCGGGGAGGTCATGGCCGTTGATGGGTCCGATGTACTTCATGCCCAGGTCCTCGAAGAGGCCCTGGGGCGCCCACCAGTCCTTCACACCCTTCTTGGTGGCGTGCAGGCTCCGGTAGGCGAACCGGCCGACCACGCCGCCGCCCTGGAGCTTCCGCTTCCACCAGTCGAGGGTGCCCTCATAGACCCGGTGGGTGCGGACGGAATCGAGGGTGGGTCGCAGCGACGCCAGGTAATCAGCAACCCCGCCGATGGTGGGTGCGTAGGAACGCCCATTGTCATTTACCACGATCACCACGCGGCGCCGCTTGTCCGCGGCGATGTTGTTGATCGCTTCCCACGCCATGCCGCCGGTGAGCGCGCCGTCCCCGATGAGGACGACGGCGGAGCGGTCTTCTTCCCCATTCAGTACCCGTGCGCGGGAAATGCCGTCCGCCCACGAGAGCGAGGCGGAGGCATGCGAGCTCTCAACGACGTCGTGCACTGATTCGGCGCGCGAGGGATAACCGGAGAGCCCGCCCTGCTGGCGGAGGGAATCGAAATCCTGCCGGCCGGTGAGCAGCTTGTGCACATAGGACTGGTGTCCGGTATCAAAGACGATGCTGTCGCGCGGCGAGTCGAATACCCGGTGGATGCCGATGGTCAGTTCAACTACACCGAGGTTGGGTCCGAGGTGCCCGCCCGTGCGTGAGACCGTGCGGATGAGGAAGGCTCGGATTTCCGCGGCCAGGCGGGAAAGCTGCTGTCCTGACAACCTGGTCAGGTCCTGTGGGCTGTGGATGGTCTCCAGAAGTCCCATCGCGCCTCCTTCTAAAACTGGTGATCTGCGGCGTCGGTGCGCTCTCACTCGCTGTTAACTCTAACGCCGCGTCCCGGCGACGGGTGCCGGGCCGGGCGTACGCCGCGCGTTAACGCAGAACACGCCGCCTCCGCCAGAGCGGATGCGGCGTGTTCTGCTGCGGCCCGTCGGTTAGGACGCGGACAGCTGGCGCAGGACGTACTGCAGGATGCCGCCGTTGCGGTAGTAGTCCGCTTCGCCCGGCGTGTCGATGCGCAGGACGGCGTCGAACGTGACCGGGTCGCCTCCCTCTTCAGGGGTAGCGGTCACCCTGACGGTTGCCGGGGTGTTGCCGTTGTTCAGTTCCGTGACACCCTCGATCGCGAACGTCTCCGTGCCGGTGAGGTGGAGCGTTGCGGCGTTCTCGCCGGCCGGGAACTGCAGCGGCAGGACACCCATGCCGATCAGGTTGGACCGGTGGATGCGCTCGTAGCTTTCGGCGATGACGGCCTTCACGCCGAGCAATGCGGTGCCCTTGGCTGCCCAGTCACGCGATGATCCGGAACCGTACTCCTTGCCTGCCAGGATCACCAGCGGCGTGCCGGCGGCATGGTAGTTCATCGCGGCGTCGTAGATGTAGGTCTGCGGGCCACCGGTCTGGGTGAAGTCGCGGGTGAACCCACCTTCCACGCCGTCCAGGAGCATGTTCCGCAGGCGGATGTTCGCGAAGGTTCCGCGGATCATCACCTCGTGGTTGCCGCGTCGGGACCCGTAGGAGTTGAAGTCCTTGCGGGCCACACCGTGCTCAAGGAGGTAACGGCCTGCCGGGCTGTCGGACTTGAACGACCCTGCGGGGCTGATGTGGTCGGTGGTGACCGAGTCGCCGAGCCTGGCCAGGACGCGGGCGCCCTCAATGTCCGCAACCGGTTCAGGGGTTGCCTGCATGCCCTCGAAGTATGGGGGCTTGCGGACGTAGGTGGAATCTTCGTCCCAGGCAAAGGTGTTGCCCTCGGGGGTGTCGAGCGCCTTCCAGCGGTCATCGCCGTCGAACACGCCTTCATATCCCTTGGAGAACATGGCCTCGTCGATGGAGGAATCGATGACCTGCTGCACCTCGGAGGGGCTTGGCCAGATGTCGCGGAGGAAGATGCTCTTCCCCGACTCGTCCTCGCCGAGCGGATCATTCTCGAAGTCGAAGTCCACGGTTCCGGCGAGTGCGTAGGCGATCACCAGCGGCGGTGAGGCGAGGTAGTTCATCTTCACGTCCGGGTTGATCCGGCCCTCGAAGTTGCGGTTGCCCGAGAGCACCGCGGCGACTGCCAGGTCATTGTTCTGCACCGCGTTGGAGATCTCTTCCTCGAGCGGACCCGAGTTGCCGATGCAGGTGGCGCAGCCGTACCCGACAATGTAGAAGCCCAGCTTCTCCAGGTACGGGGTGAGGCCGGACTTGTCGTAGTAGTCCGTGACCACCTTCGACCCCGGTGCCACGGAGGTCTTTACCCAGGGCTTCGAGGCAAGGCCCTTCTCGACGGCGTTCCTCGCGAGGATCGCTGCAGCGAGCATCACCGAGGGGTTGGACGTGTTGGTGCACGAGGTGATCGATGCGATGGTGACGGCACCATGGTCGAGAACAAACTCACGCCCGTCGCCCATGGCGACCTTCACCGGCCGGGACGGCCTGCCGTCTGCCGTGGCTGCGGCGGAGTGCTTCAGCGTGGAGGTCATGGCGGGCACGTCGGAAGCCGGGAAGGATTCCTCGAGTGCCTCATCCAGCGCCGCCTCGTCCGCGTTCCCGGTGTAGTTGTGGATGTCCTTGCGGAACTGTTCCTTGGCCTCGGTCAGCGCGATCCGGTCCTGCGGCCGCTTGGGGCCGGCGATGGACGGAACAACGGTGGACAGGTCCAGCTCGATGTATTCGGAGAAGCGGATTTCACGCGACGGATCATGCCAGAGGCCCTGTTCCTTGGCGTAGGACTCCACCAATGCCACGCTCTCCTCGGAGCGCCCGGTGAGGCGCAGGTATTCCAGGGTGACGTCATCGATGGGGAACATTGCGGCGGTGGAACCGAATTCGGGGCTCATGTTGCCGATGGTGGCGCGGTTGGCCAGCGGCACCTCGGCCACTCCCTCGCCGTAGAATTCGACGAACTTGCCCACGACGCCGTGCTTGCGCAGCATCTCGGTGATGGTCAGGACCACGTCGGTGGCGGTGGCGCCGGCCGGGATGGATCCGGTGAGCTTGAACCCGACAACGCGCGGGATGAGCATGGATACGGGCTGGCCGAGCATCGCGGCCTCGGCTTCGATGCCGCCGACTCCCCAGCCCAGCACGCCCAGGCCGTTGACCATGGTGGTGTGCGAGTCGGTGCCGACGCAGGTGTCAGGGTAGGCCCGGAGGGTGCCGTCAACTTCGCGGGTCATGACGGTGCGCGCCAGGTATTCGATGTTGACCTGGTGGACAATGCCGGTACCCGGCGGGACAACCTTGAAGTCGTCGAACGCCGTCTGGCCCCAGCGGAGAAACTGGTAACGCTCGCCATTGCGCTCGTACTCAATCTCCATGTTGCGCTCGATGGCCTCGGAGTTGCCGAAGACATCGATCTGCACGGAGTGGTCGATCACCATCTCGGCGGGTGCCAGCGGGTTGACGCGCGCCGGGTCTCCACCGAGTTCCTTGACGGCTTCACGCATGGTGGCAAGGTCCACCACACACGGCACACCGGTGAAGTCCTGCATGAGCACACGGGCCGGGGTGAACTGGATCTCGATACTCGGCTGGGCGTCGGCGTCCCAGGATGCGAGTGCGCGAATGTGATCCGCGGTGATGTTTGCGCCGTCCTCGGTGCGCAGCAGGTTCTCGAGCAAAACCTTGAGGCTGTACGGAAGGCCATCGGCGCCTTCAACTGCATTCAACCGGAAAATCTCGTATTCGGCACCGGCGACATCTAGTACGCCTTTGGAACCGAAGCTGTCCACATTACTCATGTCAGGACTCCTCTCGCCGTCTTCTATCCTTGTTCCGGCGGGCGCGAGCTGCCAGTTAGGAACACCTAAGACCCGGACTGCGGCAGGAATCGTTTTCGCAGGCGGGTGCCGGCTGCGAAGTCCACACGGAACAACCGTTTTTCATCCTATCCGCATGCGCAGGACAGGGGGCGTCACAGTGGGCGCAGGACCGCCACAGATTCCATATGGTGGGTATGGGGATAAAGATCGAAGACCCGGAGGGAGTCCAGGCCCCAGCCCGCCGCCGCGAAGTACGCGACGTCCCGGGCGAAGGACGCCGGATCGCAGGACACATACACCACGGCCTTTGCCCCGGTGCCCGCGATGGCCCGCACCGTCTCCCTGCCGGCTCCCGCCCGCGGCGGATCGAGCACGACGGCGTCCAGGTGCGGCCGGCGCTCGCGCAGCACCTTTTCCACCTTCCCCTGCACAATGTCCACGTGGTCCCGGCCATGCAGGTTCCGCCGTGCGTCGCGGCTTGCCGCCGGTGAACCCTCGACCGAGAGCACCGAGCCGGTCTGCCCCACTCGTTCGGCGAGGGCGGCAGTGAAAAGTCCGGCTCCCGCGTACAGGTCTGCGACCCGCGCTCCGGACGCCGGCTGGAGGCCCTCCAGCACGGCCTCGGTCAGCACCCGGGGCGCGCTGCGGTGAATCTGCCAGAACCCCTCGCCGGTGACCCGGAAGGTGTGGCCGCCGACAACCTCCCGCACCCAGGTGCGCCCGCGCAGCCGAAGGACCGACCCGGTGTCGGGGTTGAGGACGGCCACGGAAGCGCCCGGGATTCCCTCAGCAAGGGCACGGAGGGCACGGCCGGGCGGGTCCTGGGTGCTTCTCAGCAGCACCAGCGGCTCTTCATCGCCGGATCCGGCTGCCACCTCGACGCCGTC
>NZ_AZHY01000348.1:0-11186 GCF_000520475.1 Arthrobacter sp. 35/47 | reverse complement strand
ATTCATCCTGTGTCGGTCGTTCTGGCTCGTGTTACGTATCTTCTGGCCATTGGATTGGAACGTCTTGGCCAAGATCGCGGATCGTTGACTGTGCCCGTTTACCTGGGCGATTCGATGCAGTGGGGGTCAACAGCGGACAGCATGAAGGATGAAACCTTTACAGTCCAGGTCGACAGTCCCGACCTGGCAGTCGAGGAACAGCAGCTTGCACTTTTCCATACCGGCGAGAAGCTTGCCTTCCCCCTTGCGACCATCACCGATGCCGGGGTGTTCGACAGGCTGGTTTCCGATCTCGCAGACTTAGCTCAAACCCACAAGGACAAGAAGAAAACACGCCCTTCTCCTCTAACCATCCTCAACTCTTACGGAGTCGTTGACTCCGGCGACCGTGCCGTCTTACTTGAGTCCTTCAACATACTCTGCGACCTCAATGCGGATGGGCGAAACCACATCTGGGGCTACTTTGTCCGAAACCAGGTGCGCCCCCTATGGTTTTCCTTTCCGGAGCGCCAAGTTGACGCACTAATAGGCAACCCACCATGGGTGGCATACCGCTTCATGACAGAAGCGATGCAAAGCAAATTCCGCACCTTCAGCACTAATCGCAACCTCTGGACAGGGCGTAAGGTCGCAACACAACAGGACCTAGTTGGCCTTTTCATCGCAAGAGTGGTCGAGCAGTTCCTCACTCCTGAAGGATCATTCGGCTTCGTGACCCCCAAGGCAGTTCTGACGCGCCAACAGTACGAGGGCTTCAGAACCGGAAAATGGGCGACTAATATGCCATCCACGGCTACACAGAAGGATGTAACCGTGCGTGTCGCTTTTTCACAGGCATGGGATTTGCAAGCAGTTCGGCCTGCAATCTTCCCGGTGCCCTCGGCTGCCGTCTTCGGGACTAAGACCGCCTCAGCGAGGGCCATATCCTCACAGGTCAGCAAGTTCTCCGGCCTCGTTTCTGCTCGCGCGACTTCTGTGCAAGATATAAATGAACGGCTCACCGTCCTTGACGCCAATCTAGATTCCGTAACGTCCGCGGATGTTGCTATCTCCCCCTATGCGAAGGCCGTTTCTCAGGGAGCAAACATAGTTCCGCGTTACCTTTTCTGCGTCTCAGAGAGGCCAAAGAGCTCTTTGGGGCATGCCAAAGGCCTGACGCCGCTGGAGTCCTTCCGCACAAACTTGGAGAAGGAGCCTTGGAAGTTCCGGCCATCTCTGTCAGGAAACGTCGAGAGCGCCTTCATTCATCCCCTTCATCTAGGTTCTACTTTGGCTCATTACCGCTTGCTGGAACCGTGGCTTGCCGTGCTTCCGGTAAGTGATGGGAAGCTTCTCGACGAGGGAAAGATAGCTGCGCATAAGCATTTAGGGGAATGGTGGGCCAAGGCATCAGCCGAGTGGGAAACCCACAAGGCAGCTGCAACGAAACTATCCCTCATGGAGCAGGTGGATTACCAAGGAAAACTCCGAAAGCAGTTGGGGAAGGGAAGTCATAGGGTCGCTTACTCGGCTTCCGGGACCCGACTGGTAGCCGCATACGTGGGAGATCCAGACATTGTCATTGAGCACGCACTTTACTGGCTTGCTGTTCCCAGCGAACAAGCCGGCCATTACCTCGCCGCAGTACTCAACAGTCAGAGCGTCTTGGACCTGGTCGGGAAATATCAAGCGCAGGGATTGTTCGGAGCGCGTCACTTCGACAAGTACGTTTGGAACCTTCCGATCCCTCTATTCGATAGCCGCGATGACGATCACGTAGAACTATCAGAGTGGGGACAGAAAGCCGCTTCCGTTGCAGCCGCCAGCAATGTAGAGGGGCGGACCTTTCAAAAAGCACGAGAACAGATACGAGACGATTTGAAGGCTGCGGGCGTCTATGAGTCGATAGAAGCTTCTGTTCAAAAGATTCTGGGAGGATCGAAGCAACAAGTTGGCGCGTAGCTGTGCAGTGGAATGGCGGTCAGTCCTGCCGTCCCGCAGGTAACATCAACGTTGTGATGAGCTTCAACATCCCAGCAGGTCGTGTATAAGGCGATATGGGACGGCTACCTTCACTGCTGCACTTTGTCTAGCTCCTGATGAAAAGTGCCGATAACGGCCCATTACGTTAACCCCCACTGCATGCACAAGGTACCGGTTTGAGCATGGATTCGTTCTGGGATGTCAAACGTGCGAAGAATAGCTTTTATGACTATGACGCCTGTTGATATTGCCGGGTGGTCCCGGCCCACCAGCCAGGACCTGGAGGACGGGACATGAGTCCCCGCGCCGGCTCTCGCCCCGTCAGTTTGGGCCTGCGGGCCAACGCCGTTCAGTTCGCCCTGTTGGTGGCGATCAACGCCTTGGTTGGCGGCATGGTGGGTCAGCAGCAGACTGTGCTGCCGCTGCTGGCCGAGACCGAGTTCGGGCTCACCGGTTACACCTTCATCTTCACCTACGTCGCCGCGTTCGGGATCACAAAGGCGATCGCCAACTACTTCGCCGGAACCTTCTCGGACCGTTATGGGCGCAAGCCCGTCCTGCTCATCGGATGGCTCTTCGCCCTGCCGGTCCCGCTGATGCTGATCTTCGCCCCGAACTGGGGCTGGGTCGTGGCCGCCAACATACTGCTGGGCATCAACCAGGGATTGACGTGGTCCACCACCGTGGTGATGAAGATCGACCTCGTCGGCCCGAAACAGCGCGGTCTCGCGATGGGCCTCAATGAAGCCGCCGGTTACGGGGCGGTGGCCGTGACTTCCCTGCTGGCCGGGTACCTGGCCGAGCAGTCCGGTTTACGGCCGGCGCCGTTCCTGCTGGGACTGGCCTACACGGCCATCGCGCTGTTGCTCTCCGGGTTATTCGTCAAAGAGACCCGCGGCCACGCCCTACTCGACGCCGGCCAGCACGTGGCCCGTGCTGACGGCCTCCACGACCACCTCCACGCGCGACTCACCGACCGGCAGATCGCCGCCCAGACCAGCCTGAAGGAACCCGCTCTCTCCTCGGCCAGTCAGGCCGGGTTGGTCAACAACCTCAACTTCGGGCTCTCCTGGGGTTTGTTCCCCCTATTGTTCGCCACCGCCGAACTGACCGTCGCCCAGATCGGGCTGCTCTTCGCCCTCTACCCCGGGGTCTGGGGAGTTGGCCAACTGGTCACCGGAGCGCTTTCGGACCGGATCGGGCGCAAACACCTGATCACCGGTGGAATGGCCACCCAGGCCGCCGCCCTGGTGGTCATCGCACTCGGCGACGGCTTCGGCGGCTGGGCTGCCGGCACTGCACTGCTCGGTGCTGGTAGCGCGATGGTCTACCCGACCCTGCTGGCCGTCATCGGCGATGTCGCACATCCAGTCTGGCGCGGACGCGCCGTGGGTATCTACCGCGTCTGGCGCGACCTCGGCTACGCCGTTGGCGCCGTCCTCGGCGGCATCATCGCCGACCTCATGGGCCTCCACGCGGCCGTATGGGTCGCAGCTGGTATCAGCGCCCTCTCGGCCCTCGTCGTGGCGATACGAATGTACGAAACCCACCATCCCACCTCCGCTGCCCCGCAGGGCTGATCCTGGGAGGGGCGGAGGCGGTGCTTGAGGTCCGATGTCACCGCGGGCGCAGCGCAACTGTTAGACGTTGGGGGTTCAGGAAGCGACATCGCCCTCACGGCTGCCCCGGCCTTAACGGGCTTCGACGACACCCATCATGCCTTGGTCCTCGTGGTCGAGGATGTGACAGTGATAGACGGTTCGTCCGGGAAAGTCCTCGAACGCGATAAGGACTTTCACCTGCCCCCTGGCTGGGACGTTGACGACGTCCTGCCATCTCTGTTCGGAGACGTCGCGGTCACCGTCCTCGATGATCTGCATCGGCCACACGTGCAGGTGTATCGGGTGGTCCATGGGGCTGGAGTTGAGAAGTGTCCACTCCTCTATAGCCCCAGCCGCCACCGGGGTATCAGTCCGGGCGGGGTCGAACTCCCGGCCGTTGATGGTGAAAGCCATCATGGTGGCCTCCCTGCCACTACCACCGCCCATCCCGTTTCCACCGCCCATGCTGCCGGTCATACCCATGGCGAAGTCCAAGGTGTGGCGACCGGTCACGGGTTCTCCGCGCAGATCCCGCAGCGCTGGGCCTGCCGGGACGGGCTCGGGCGTCTGCACCGGATCGCCGGACACTTCGAGGGTGAGGAGCTCGATCGCTTCCCTGTTGCCGTTGCCGTTGCCGTTGCCGTTGCCGTTGCCGTTGCCGCCCATCATGCCGTTGCCCATCATGGCGTCCATGCCGCCGCGGTCTACGGGCGCCGCGACCAGGACCGATGAGCCCTCGGTGGTTTCGACGAGCAACTCGATGCGGTTGCCGGGGGCGATAACCACTTCTGTGGTCTTCTCAGGGGTCGGCAGGCGCCCGAAGTCGCGGCTGAGCAGTCGGACCTGTTGGCCTTCCAGCTGCAGGCGCAGGTACCGGGAGGGGCAGGCGTTGACGATCCGCCACCGCTCCCGTTCCCCGGGTGCGGCGTCCAGGCGCGGGCGCACCTGACCGTTGACGAGGACGACCTCACCCTCCCGGCCCATCATCTGCTGCATCCGGCCGGCCTCAGCGAGATTACCGGAGGAATCCAGAGACAGGTCCGAGACCACCATGACCCGCTCCCGGGTCACAGGAATCAGCTCGGGGTCCTCCACCACGATCACCCCATACAGGCCGGCGGCGACCTGATCGGCTACATGGCCGTGGCGGTGCGGGTGGTACCAGTAGGTGCCCGGCGGATGGCCTTCGGGCAGGACGAACTCATAATTGAAGGACTCTCCCGGGTTGATGCTCAGGAACGGGTTGTCACCGTTGCCCTCAGGGGAGACATGCAACCCGTGCACGTGAAGGTTCGTCGGAGCCCGCAGACCGTTCGTCATCGCCACCCGGATTGTGTCACCGGGCGCCACGCGCAGGGTCGGTCCCGGCAGGGACCCGTTGAAAGCCAGCACAGAGGCTTCACGCCCGCCAACCTGGACCCGCACCGGGGCGGCCTCCAGATCCAGTTCCAGCACGCCGTCGCGGCTGGAGAGCACCGGGGGCTCGACCAGCTCCTCACCGCCTGTGTATCCGGGATCGTTGCTGGTGGTCCACCACAGTCCTGCCCCGCCGAGCGCTGTGGCACCGGCACCGACGGCACCCAGAGCCAGCAGCTGACGGCGGGTCAGCGGGCTCACTGGCCGTCCTCCTCCAGGGTCTTCAGCCGCTCCCGGTACTCCTCGGTACTCAGCTCCCCGTGGGCGTAACGCTCTTCAAGGATTTCCGTCCCCCGGCGGCCAGGGACCACGCCGCGCCCAGGCCGGGTGTCGGGGCCGGCATTGTGTGAGGACTTGCCGGAGAGGGCCTTCACCAACACGACCCCCAACACGGTCACCCCCACGAGCACCAGCAGTCCGAAGAACCACATCAATCCCATACCGTCCATACCATCGCCATTCATCATGATGATCGTGCTGCTCCATCTCTCGTCGTACGCGGTCAAATGCCTGACAGTAACGGGTTTCCTGCCCTACGAAAGGTCACATCAGTCTTCATCTTTCCGCTTTCCCTCGGCACCACAAGAGACAAGTACTGGAATCCGCCAGATGAAGTTAGGAAACCGTTCTTGGCGACTGATGGTGATTTACAGGGCGTGCTACCGTGAACTTCTAAATGTATTTACATACTAGGATGGGCGCCTCGATCAGCATCTCGTTGGTTGCCTTGCTCGGCGTGTCAGCTTGTTTGCCGGTCACTGAGCGGGTCGGCGCTCAGCCTGTCGAGGTCGGCGAACCGCCAACGACTGTGTCCGGTTCAGCACACAGCGGACGATTGATCCCAGGCTTTGATATCACCTCAGAAGTACGGACCGACACCACCCCGTTTGTCGTCGGGGGAACCTTCATCGGTTCCGCCTTCCCCCGGGATGGCCGCTCTCAACTAAGCTTTTACGGCTTCGACGCCAGCGGAACTGACTGGCGTGTGGACACCAACCCCTCCTGCGTCGGAACAGTACCAACACAGGTCGGAGGCGAAGCAGCGATCGTCATCCTGGATTCCGACGCCCGCAGAAATGGGCCGGGCGGGGTGAGCGCCACTGTTGCAACGGCCTTCTCCGCCGCGGACGGCGTCCCCCTGTGGGGGCCTACGGAGGTCCCCGGCCCGTCCCCTGGTACCGGCCTGATTTTTGCTAACACACCCAAAGCGCTGACCAACGAACGAACGCCCACGACGTTACTCGACGCCGCATCCGGAGCAGTCGTTGACGAGCCGGCCGGAACGGCTCTTTATGAGCATCACGGGACCGCCTTGGAGGGCACCGTGGAAAGCTTCTCCGCTATCGACAGCGGCTCAAGTGAGACGCTTTGGACCTCGGCGCAGCTGAGTCCTGGCCCCTTTGGTGTCGGTAGAGAAGCCGCCGCCCGGTTCGAAGGTAGTTACGGACCGTCAACCGGAAGTCTTGTTGTGCTGGAATGGGCTGACCCTGCTGGAACGGACACGGCGGTGGCCGTCATCCACGATCTCAGGACGGGGGCGCCGCTGGGCAGGGTGGATGGAACGCCTTCGGGCATGGCCGCAGTGGATGACGCCACACAGACCGTGCTTCTGACCTCACAGCGGGCGGATGGTACATACACCATCACGGCCGCGCGCCCTCGGAAAGGCATTCTCTGGACCAGCGAATCTGACAGCCCTGCCCAGGTATCAACCACCGGCGCCGGAATGGCCTACGCCCGAATCAACGGCCAAGCGACCAGAATCGAACTCGATTCCGGCTCCATCCTCACCTCAGGCGAGTACGTCCTTCCCATGGCCATGCTCCCCGACGGAACCGCCTTGTTCCCCACCGATCAGACCGGAATGTACGCAGTTGCAAAACCCCGCAAAATGCCCGCTACCCGATGAACACGACCAGACCGGTCACCGGAGGAACCGGGGCGGTTATCGGCAGAGGCCCGGCGCGTACGACCTGCCACCCAGACCGCCCCGGGTGGCGCCGTCTCCCAACCCGGTAATCCTTGAGCGGTAGATAGGGTGCGGCGCCGGGCCGATGCGATATCCGGGCGGTAGTGATCTACACGTCAAAGCTCGCAGCTTGCCGCCCGCGGCGATGGCGGGCCACCCAGGCCAGGACGAAAAAGGCGACTACGGTAATCCCGAGGAAGTTCAGGTCCACGGCGGTGAGCGCCTTCAGGATTCCGCCGGACGGCTGGGTCAGCTCGGCGGCCACGGAGAGCAGGCCTGTTCCGCCGATGAGGAAGGCGATGAACACCGAGACTCCGGTGACGAGGAGGTTGTAGTCAACCGTGCGGCCGGCGTCGCCGCTGGCCCGGCTGTAAATTCGGGCCATCATCAGCCCGTCGGCGCTGTCGAAGGCGGTCATCCCTGCGGTGAACAGCACCGGCAGCACCATCGCGGCGTACCAGGGCAGCGACGGGGCCAGGGTCCCGGCCACGACGAAGAGGCTGATGGAGGCAGCGGTGTCCAGGCCGAGCCCGAAGAGGAACCCGACCGGGTACATCTTCACGGGACGGTCCACCGTCCGGGTGAGCGGGTGCAACACCCGGTGCAGCACCCCGCGCCGGTTCAGGTGGGTGTGCAATTCGGCCTCATCGACCGGTGCGTTCCGCATGGTGCGACGCAACCGGTGCAGGGAACGCAGGGCAGGCATATTCAAAATCCCAGCGGTGAGCAGGAACAACCCGGAGACGGTCCCACCCCAGATACCGGCTGCTTGGCGCAAGGAGGAGCTTTCATCGGTCAAACCCTTCGTGAAGGCCTCCGCCCCCAGTGCCAGCAGAAGCACGGAGATTACAACCACCGAAGAGTGTCCCAGGGCGAACCAGTAACCGGTGGTCACGGTGGTACGGCCACGGCTGAGGAATTGGCGGGTGGCGTTGTCGATCGCGGCGATATGGTCAGCGTCGAAGGCGTGACGCACACCCAAAGCATAGGCACCCACGGCCAGTCCCAGCAGCGAACCCGGATTGTCCCCGGCGGCGTCCTGGGCCGGCAGCAACCAGCCAAACAGAACCCCCCACCCTGCCAAATGCAAGGCCGCGACGGTGACCCCCATACCGGTCAGGCTGCGTGTCTGGTGCCCGTATCTGGGCTTTGTGGTGCGGGTTTCCACGTAGGGCCTCTCCTGAAATGGATGGGGATGCGGCGGTGCCTGTTGCCGGTGTGGGGCAGGCGCGACCCGGGGCAGGTTGATCTCCTGCCCCGGGTCGCACTAAACGGCGCCCAATCGGGGGTGGGGCAGGGGGGTTGGGTCAGCTGACCATGGTCAGGCCGGCGTCGGCGGCCTCGTCGAACATCGCGTCAATCTGGACCGCGTTCTTCCCGGCACGTTCCAGCAGGGAAGTAGCCACCCCGGAGCGGTAACCGGAGCCGCAGTGCACCCACAGCCGCCCGGACGGAACTTCGTCCATGCGGGTGATCAGTTCGTGCAGCGGGATGTTGACCGCTCCGTCGATATGAGAGGCCTCATACTCCTCAGCCCTGCGCACGTCCAGGATGGGCTCTTGTTCCTGGCGGTCGGTGAGCACCTCGTCCCAACCAACGCGCGGGTAGGAGGACACGGCCGCGCCCGGGGCGAGGTTCTCGGGGTCTTCCCCGAGGGCCGCGTCCGGGTTGTCGATGCCGATTCGGGACAGGTCCCGGACCGCGTTTTCGACGTCATCGCGGGAGCCGACGAGGGTGAGTTGCTGGTCGTAGGGGAAGACCCAGCCCAGGAAGGTGGTGAAGCTTGCCCCGTTGCCGTACTCGAAGCTGATGGTCCCCTTCAGGTGCTCGGCGGAGTAGGCAACCCGGTTACGCAGGTCCACCACCCACTCCCCGGCGTCCAGGCGTGCTTTCAGCTCCTCAGGGTCCAGGGAATCGGGCACCTCGAGGTTTGGTTCGGTGGGGCCGGCGGCGTTGGCCGGTCCCATGTGCACGTAGTAGCTGGGGTAGGCGCTGAGGTTGGCGATGAGCTCGGAGACGAAGTGTTCCTCGTCGGCCTCGGTGTAGACGTGGTTGGTGGAGAANGTTGGCCGGTCCCATGTGCACGTAGTAGCTGGGGTAGGCGCTGAGGTTGGCGATGAGCTCGGAGACGAAGTGTTCCTCGTCGGCCTCGGTGTAGACGTGGTTGGTGGAGAACTGTTCGCCCAGCGTGGATTCCGAGGCCCCTGTTGCCGGGCCGGAAGAGCAGAAGGAACCGAACCCGTGAGTCGGGTAAAGAGCTGCCTTTTCCGTTGCCTCTTTCGCCAGGCGGCGGGCGGAGGCGTACTGGTCGTGGGTCAACCCGACAGTGTGCTCGGAGCCCAGCAGATCGGTGCGGCCCACCGAGCCGTAGAGGACGCTGCCTCCGGAGAACACGGCCTGCTGCCCGTCGTGCTCGACGACGAAGGAGAGGTGGTGGTGGGTGTGACCGGGGGTGGCCACCGCCTTGACCGAGAGTTCCCCGACCTGCACGGTCTGCCCGTCGGCGATCGGGGTGCGTTCGAAGGACACGTCATCGGCGGCGTTGACCAGGTAGTCGGCCCCGTGCTTCCGAGCCAGGACAAGCCCGCCGGTGACGTAGTCGTTATGGATGTGGGTTTCGGCCACATGGGTGAGCTTCACGCCGGCTTCTTCCACGACGGACTCGACGCGGTCGATGTCGCGCTGGGCGTCGATGACCAGGGCCACCTGCCCGTCGTGGATCAGATAGCTGCGGTCCCCGAGCTGCGGGGTGTCAATGACAATAACGTCCATGGATTCTTTCTCCTCAAAATCGGGGGTGTTGCTCTGTGAAGCACTCACAAACAACAATACCCCTAGGGGTATATGGGAGGTCAAGCTGGGGCTTGTTTATCCCGGTAAAGCTGGGCTTGTTATCTTGGTTCGGCGGAGCTTGTGCAGCACGGCCCCGATCGACCAGGAAGATGATCTTTTTGGGCGGATATCGGTGACTTTTTCAGTAGCTGTGGCATAGGTGACGGGGTGCCCGTTGCGATACCATTCGGTGATTCCCCCAGCGACGTTTACTGCGTCGAATCCGTGTTCGGTGAGAAGTGAGACGGCTTGAGTGCTCCGTTTTCCCGATCCGCACATGACGTACAGGGTGGTGTTAGGGGGAAGGGACGTCAGGTTCCAGGCCAGTTCATCCAGGGGAATATTCCGGCTTCCCGGAACGTGGGCCTGGGCATGTTCGCCCCTGCCGCGCACATCGATCAACGGCACACCCGGCCACTTACTCTTCAATTCGTCGGGACCTATGCTGCGCATTTTTTGCTCCTTCCGGCCTGTCGTGGGTGAAACTTCGGGCCGTGCAGGACTTTTCAGGTGGTGGGCAGGCCGGCCTCTTGCCAGGCGGTCATGCCCCCCGCCATGGTGTCGGCGGTGAAGCCGGCCTGATTCAGGGCGTCTGCGGCGGTGGCGCTCCGGTTTCCGCTGCGGCAGATGGCGATCACCGGCACAGTTCGGTCGAGTTCGGACAGGCGTGCTCCCAGGTCTCCCAGGGGTATGTGGACGGCGCCGGGGATTGTTCCCTGGGCTACTTCAAAGTCTTCCCGGACGTCGAGGATCTGATCCGTGCTACGGCGCTTCTCGGCTTCGGTGATGGTGATTTCCGACATTGTTTACCTCCTTGTTGATGGTGCGGTTGTTCATGGTTGAGCAGTTACTTCGGTTCTTAGGCCGTTGAGTGCTTCGCGTGTCCGGAATTCTGGTTGCGGTCCTCGTTGTCGCCGGTTCGTGTCCTGATCGGGCACGTGCGAACGAAGAACCAGCAGATGACGGCGGCGAGCATGGTCAGGCCAGCGACTCCGCCGAGGACGATCCAGCGCAGATCCTCAGGGGCCTGCTGGGTCAGGACAAAGGTGCCCATAGCCAGGACAAACCAACCGAACGCTTTTCGGAGGGCGGCTTCGGGGATCCGGCCTGCGAGCTTCGAACCGATGAGCGTTCCCACGATCGCAGCTGCCGTGACAGCCAGGGTCAGACCCCAGTCCAGGTGGACAGTGGTGAGGTAACCGGCGAGCCCGGCGAAGGACTTCATCGCGATCACGACCAACGACGTTCCGACGGCGATCGACATCGGTAGGCCGCCCAGCAGGGCCAGGGCGGGGACGACGAGGAATCCACCGCCTGCACCGACCAGGCCTGTGACGAGCCCGACGACTGCTCCGTCCAGCAGCACCCGACCGAGGGGGAGTTCATGTTTCACCGGTTCGGCGGTG
>NZ_KI914614.1:4063-10247 GCF_000520475.1 Arthrobacter sp. 35/47 | reverse complement strand
CGGTGAGCGTGCCGGTCTTATCGAGAACAACGGTGTCGAGCTTATGGACGGTTTCCAGTGCGGCAGCGCTCTTGATCAGAACACCCAGGGATGCACCCTTTCCTGTGGCCACCATGATCGATAGTGGTGTGGCCAACCCGAGAGCGCATGGGCAGGCGATGATGAGCACACTGACCGCGGCGACGACAGCCAAGGGGAGCGATCCTGCGAGGGTGAACCAGAGCACGAACGTGGTGATGGCGATGAAGATGACCGCCGGAACAAAATAGCCCGAAACGGTATCCGCCAGGCGCTGAATCGGCGCTTTGGAGCTTTGCGCTTCCTGGACCAATCTGATGATTTGGGCGAGAGCGGTGTCGGATCCGACGCGTGTGGCGCGCATGGTGAACACCCCGGTGGTGTTCACGGTCGCGCCGATGACTGGGTCACCCGTGCTCTTGGCGATGGGGATACTCTCACCGGTCACCATTGATTCGTCCACGGTGGACCGGCCATCAGTGATTTCTCCGTCAACCGGAATTTTCTCTCCCGGCCGGACCCGGATTTCATCGCCGGTGCGCACATCTTCAACGGCTGTTTCGATCTCCTGTCCATCACGCAGCACGCGTGCGGTCGCCGGGGTGAGCGCAACCAGTGCCCGGATGGCGTCTCCGGTGCCAGCCCTGGCGCGAGCCTCTACGAGCCTGCCCAGCAGGATGACGGTAATGATGAAACTGACAACCTCGTAGTAAACATCCCGCACGCCTTCGGGAAGGACCTGCGGCGCGAAAGTCACCACCAGGCTGTAACCGAAGGCGGCGGTTGTACCGAGAGTGATCAAGCTGTTCATTTCAGCTGACCTGTTTCCCAAAGCCCTCCAACCGATCCGGTGAATCGGCCACCCTACGACAAACATCACCGGCAGCGTCAGCACCAGCTGCGTCACAGGGTTCAACAGAAGATCGGGCACATATTGCTCACCGACGAAATGTTCAACCATCACGGCATAAAGGACGGGCAAGGTAAGTATCGCCCCCAACACCACCCGCCAGCGCAGATCACGCAGTTCAGCCTGGCGCGCATCGGCTTCTGTGTCCTCGGTGGATACTGACCCCGGCTCCGGCCGGACTTTGGCGGGGAATCCTGTCGATCCTGCGACCGCCCGCTCGAGCACATCCAGACCCACTTGATCCGCGTCATATGTCAGGACCGCACGCTCCGCCCCGAAGTTCACCTCCGCGGAACCCACCCCCGGAATGGACCTGAGTTCGGACTCACTTCGAGCCGTATCGATCGGTAGGCTACGCAGCGCCCCTGGAAGCATGAACTCGGCGCGCTGGTATCGATCTCCCGCATCAACCGTGGGACCGATACCAACCGCCCGTGCCGTCTCTGGGCTCTCGGACCTTTCGGCAGTACCCGCATCGGGTATGTTCCCGTCTCCGGAAGGGCTTTCAACCAAAAGCCTTCCGTGGAGCATGTTCATGCCGCAGGCCCAAGGATATTCCCCTGGCTCATCAATCTTCAGGTCCACCGTCGTGGTCCCGAAGGCAGCCAGCGATGCGCTCTTACGAAGGTCAGGGAAAACGACACGGCTAGTGCAGTCGCTGTTGTCCTGACGGTCAAAGCGAAGCTGCACCGGGACCCCGGCCGTGACCCTGATGAGATCCGGCGAGTATCCTCCACGCACCGAAATATCGACTACCTGAACACCCGCCTTCACCAGCGCCACCGCAGCCTTACGGGGAGCAAAAAAATACCACGCCAACAAGCCGATCAACAGCAGACCACCGGCAATAACAGCCAGATCAACAGAATCCATCAGTTTCCTCTCCCACAAAAAGCCCTGCAACGCCAGCCTGCGCGCGGTATCCTGAACAACTCGCTACTAAGAACAATAGTAGACGAGTTGAGTGGCGATATCCCGCCACTAGTCGAAGATTGGAAGAAAAACACGCTCATGCCCGAGCGTACCGGGCTCGAACCTGACCATTGGTAGGAACTGAGGAAGGCCTTCTGCAGACTGCCTGTGGAACTTCAGGAAAATGAGTGTCATCACGACAACTGCCAGCGCGGGAGTTCCAGCCGATGTTAGCGGCCATGAAAAACTGCCCATAGGCGGCCACGAAAGTGCCCACTGACGGCCAGTAAAACTGCCCACCGGCGCCACTAGTCGAAGATTGGAAGAAAAACACGCTCATGCCCGAGCGTACCGGGCTCGAACCTGACCATTGGTAGGAACTGAGGAAGGCCTTCTGCAGACTGCCTGTGGAACTTCAGGAAAATGAGTGTCATCACGACAACTGCCAGCGCGGGAGTTCCAGCCGATGTTAGCGGCCATGAAAAACTGCCCATAGGCGGCCACGAAAGTGCCCACTGACGGCCAGTAAAACTGCCCACCGGGGGCCATGAGATCTGCCCACTTCCTCAACTGTTCCTGCCGCGTCTTAAGCGGTGGGGGCCTCTCCCTGGGATTTGATGACGGTGTCTAGTCGCACCAAAGTCGCCCAGGAAGAGGCCCTTGTATGAAGCATGACGGAGAAATCATGGAAATTCTTGCTGCCTACGATCTGACAGGATCGTTGCGCGCCACTGCGGAGCTCACGGGCTGCTCCCACCACACTGTTGCCAGGCATGTCGCGGCCCGGGACGCCGGCCGGCCAATCGCTGAACCCGCTGCCCGGGACCGGGTCACCGACCCGTTCCTGCCCAAGATCGAAGAATGGGTCCAGAAATCCAACGGCCGGATCCGGGCTGATAAAGCGCACGAGAAGCTCGTCGCCCTCGGCTATGAGGGGTCCGAGCGGTCGACCCGCCGGGCGATCGCTCAAGTCAAAGCCGCGTGGCGGCTAGGACACGTCCGGGTGCACCGGCCGTGGATTACCGAACCGGGTATGTGGTTGCAGTACGACTTCGGCGACGGTCCGCGCATCGGCGGGGTGAAGACCGTCTTGTTCGTCGCCTGGCTGGCCTGGTCCAGGTTCCGGATCGTGATCCCTCTCAAGGACCGGACCGCCCCGAGCGTGTTCGCAGCCCTGGACCGGTGCTTCCGGATCCTGGGCGGTGCACCAACGTATGTGCTGACCGATAACGAGAAAACGGTGACCACCGCCCAGTATGAAGCATGACGGAGAAATCATGGAAATCCTTGCTGCCTACGATCTGACCGGATCGTTGCGCGCCACCGCGGAGCTCACGGGCTGCTCCCACCACACTGTTGCCAGGCATGTCGCGGCACGCGACGCCGGCCGTCCGATCGCCGAACCCGCTGCCCGGGACCGGGTCACCGACCCGTTCCTGCCCAAGATCGAGGAATGGGTCGAGGGCTCCAAGGGCCGGATCCGCGCCGATAAAGCCCACGAGAAACTCATAGCCCTCGGCTATGAGGGGTCCGAACGCTCCACCCGCCGGGCCATCGCCCAGGTCAAAGCCGCGTGGCGGCTCGGACATGTCCGGGTCCACCGGCCGTGGATCACCGAGCCCGGGATGTGGCTGCAATACGACTTCGGCGACGGTCCGCGCATCAACGGGGTAAAGACGGTCTTGTTCGTCGCCTGGCTGGCCTGGTCCCGCTTCCGGATCGTGATCCCACTCAAGGACCGGACCGCCCCGAGCGTGTTCGCCGCCCTGGACCGGTGCTTCCGCATCCTGGGCGGAGCACCAACGTATGTGCTGACCGATAACGAGAAAACGGTGACCACCGCCCATGTTGCCGGGGTCCCGGTCCGGAACCAGCAGACCCTGGACTTCGCCCGCCACTACGGGGTCACGGTGCTGACTTGCCAACCCGCGGACCCGGCCAGCAAGGGCGGAGTCGAAGCCGCAGTGAAACTCGCCAAGGCAGACCTCGTCCCCAAAGACACCAACCTCCGCGACGCCTACGGGACCTTCACCGAGTTGGAGGCGGCGTGCGAGGCGTTCATGGACTCCGTGAACACACAGACCCTGGACTTCGCCCGCCACTACGGTGTCACGGTGCTGACCTGCCAACCCGCGGACCCGGCCAGCAAGGGCGGGGTCGAAGCCGCAGTGAAACTCGCCAAGGCAGACATCGTTCCCACCGACACCAACCTCCGGGAAGCCTATGCTTCCTTCACCGAGTTGGAGGCGGCGTGCGAGGCGTTCATGGACTCCGTGAACCAGCGCGAACACCGGACAACCCGGCGTAAACCCACGGCCATGCTCGCCGAGGAACGACCACGGTTGCACCGGGTCCCGGGCACCGCGCATACGGTCGCGTTCGGGCTCTCCAGGACCGTGCCTGAGAACACACCCATGGTGACCTTCGAGAACGGGCAGTACTCGGTGCCCGCGCACCTGCTCGGCGCCCGCGTGTTCGTCCGAACCCACGGAACCGGGCCGGATGAGCAGATCATCATCGTCCATCACGGGCCGGCCGGTCCGGTGGAGGTGGCCCGGCACCGGCGTGCCCGCCCGGGTAGTCCTGCCATCTGTGATGAGCATTTCCCCGGCACCAGGACCCGCATCCCGGGCGATTACACGGTCAAGGCCCGCACCGCTGACGAGGCCGAGTTCCTGGCCCTCGGGGAAGGCGCCCGGACCTGGCTGGTCGAAGCCGCGGCCGCCGGCGCGCAGCGGATGAACGTGAAGATGGCCGAAGCCGTCACCCTGGCCAAGATCGCCGGCACCGCAGCCGTGGACCGCGCCCTCGGGACTGCAGCGCTGCATGGCCGGTTCGCCCACGGGGACCGTGCCTGAGAACACACCCATGGTGACCTTCGAGAACGGGCAGTACTCGGTGCCGGCGCACCTGCTCGGCGCCCGCGTGTTCGTCCGCGCCCACGGCACCGGACCCGGTGAGCAGATCATCATCGTCCATCACGGGCCGGCCGGTCCGGTGGAGGTGGCCCGGCACCGCCGTGCCCGCCCGGGCAGCCCCGCCGTCATCGATGAGCATTTCCCCGGCACCAGGACCCGCATCCCGGGTGATTACACGGTCAAGGCCCGCACCGCCGACGAGGCGGAGTTCCTGGCCCTCGGGGAAGGCGCCCGGACCTGGCTGGTCGAAGCCGCGGCCGCCGGCGCGCAGCGGATGAACGTGAAGATGGCCGAAGCCGTCACCCTGGCCAAGATCGCCGGCACCGCAGCCGTGGACCGCGCCCTCGGGACTGCAGCGCTGCATGGCCGGTTCGCCCACGGCCGCGAACGAGGACCGGTCCCTGACCCAGGGCACCGCCGCCTGGTCCCGGCTCGGAACCACTGAGGAGCCAGCCAAGTGAGCCCGGTTCACACGACGACCGCTCCGCCGTTGCCGGCGGATCTCGAGGCGTTGATGCGCCAGTTGAAGATGCCGCACCCCTGCCTGCGGACCTTGAGGCGTTGATGCGTCAGTTGAAGATGCCGCACGCCCGAGCCCTGGCACCGGACCTGATCGCAACCGCGAAAGCCCAGCGCTGGGAGCCGGTCGAGGTCATCAAAGCCCTCTTCACCGAGGAAACCGCTGGCCGGGCCCGGTCGATGCTCGCCAACCGGCGCAAAGCTGCAGGATTCCCTACCGGGAAGACCTTCGACGCCTGGGACCCCGACGCGTCCTCGATCCCCGCCCCGACCCAGCAGGCGCTGCGGACGCTGGAATGGGTCACCCGCAGGGAGAACCTCGTTGTCTGCGGGCCCTCCGGGACCGGGAAAACGTTCTTCCTCGAAGCCCTCGGCCAGCAAGCAGTGGAGGCCGGAATGAGAGTGGCCTGGTTCAGGCTCGAGGACCTCGGCGTCCTGATCCGGGCGCACCGCACCGATGACAGTGTCACCCGGGCCGTGTCCCGGATCCTGCGCGCAGAGCTGGTGATCATCGATGACATCGGGCTGTTGCCGGTGGCCACGGACGCCGCCGAAGGCCTCTACCGGGTCGTGGACGCAGCCTACGAGAAACGCTCCATCGCGATCAGTTCCAACCTTCATCCCGCCGGGTTCGATGAGCTCATGCCCAAAACCCTCGCCACCGCGACCGTGGATCGGTTGCTGCACCACGCCCACGTCTGCCAAACCAGCGGCGACTCCATCCGCCTCACCCAAGCCCTCGCCGGGAAAGGAGTCACCGCCCTGAACTAAAACCAACCCCAACGATGGCCAATCCCACCGAACCACACAGTGGGCAGATCTATTGGCCATCGTTGGGCAGTTTTACTGGCCACCAGCGGGCACATTTACTGGCCGCCTATGGGCAGAAACTAATGGCCATTGACAC
>NZ_KI914614.1:0-3963 GCF_000520475.1 Arthrobacter sp. 35/47 | reverse complement strand
AAGCCGACACGGCGGGTGCACGTGTGGATCCGGTACCCCGCGCAGGCGTATCTGGTGCAGGCCCAGGCGACAGCGTGGACGGCGACAGCGATCCGTATCGGGTTCTTTGAACCGGTGATCAAGATTCACCGTGAAGGGTGGGTGTGGTGCAGCGCAGTCACCCCGGCGCCGCCCGACAAGAAGCAGTGACGGACTAGTCTTCCCCTTCGTCTGTGAGCTTTACTCCTCGTTGGAGGGCTTCGGCTGTGCGGGTATAGGCATCCGCGATGTATTCCTCGAGCTTGGACCGTTCGATGCGCCATTGCCCGCGGTTATCTTCAGTGCAGTTTATGTTGCTCGTTTCATGAGGATCGATCAGGTTCGCCCCCGATTCTCAGTGCCTCCCGTTCGAGTGAGTAACGATGGTTCTCTCAACCGGTCAAAAGCGCCGTTACTGATTTTTTGGCAAGGATAGTTAGAGCAGGGAGCCCAGGTCGGAGCCGGTTGATGGGTAGACGGCGGTGGTTGATTTCAGTTGCCGGGTTGTCAGGCCGTGTTTCATGGCGACGCTGATGGTGTTCGCTAGCTCGGCGTAGCCATGTCCGAAGAGGTGGGCACCGACGATGAGATCGGTGTCCTTGTCGACCAGTATTTTGGTGGCTCCGGCGGTTTCACCGATCCGGTAGTTCGAGTACCAGCCACTGGTGTCGGTATAGCGGACGTCGATGTTCAAGCCATTGTTGTGGGCTTCGTGCTCGAGCATGCCTACCCGGACGAGCTCGGGGACGGTGAAGACAGCCGTTGGGGTAGCGGCGTAGTCCGGTGCTGTCGTGGCGGATTTGAGCATGTTTGAGGCGGCGACCTTCGCTTCGATGACCGCCACAGGGGTCAGCGGCAGCCCGGCTGTGTCCGCTGCGTCCCCGGCAGCATAGACGGCAGGGTTCGTGGTGCTTTGCAGGTGGCCGGCTACCTCAACACCATGCTTGCCGTGTGCCACCTGACCCGCGTCAAGGTTCAGCCTGGATAGTTCAGCGACTCTTCCGGCGCCGTGGACGATGAGGTCCGCCTGGATTGAGTCCGGCGTGCCAGTGGTGTCGGTATGGATGGTGTATCCGCTGCTGGACTTGGTGATGGCCGTGATGCTGGCGCGGCGTCGCACCTCGACTCCCGCTTCTGATCCGCGCTTGATCAGCAGCTCTACAAGGTCGGCGTCGAACGCCTTTAGGGGCCTCGCTCCTTGATCGAGGATGATCGGTGTACTTCCTGCCCGGGCAGCAATGTGAGCAAACTCGAAGGAGATGAACCCGCCGCCGAGGAACACGATCCGGGGAGGAAGCGTCTCCAGGTTCAGGAAGTCGCTGCTATCGATCAGATACTCGTGCCCTGGGAAATCAAGCGGCCGCGGAACTGCCCCCGTCGCTATCAGCGATTTTGGATGCTTCGTAGTGGGTGTCTGCAATGTCGACCTGCGTGGGCCCGGTGAAGGCTGTCGGACCATGCAGTGTTTCCACGCCATGAGCCCGGAGGTCCTCTTCCATATTATGTGGAACGGGGTCCGTGAAGCCGTGCTTGTGCTTCATCAGGTCCTCCCAGTTGATGGAGAGCCCGCCACTGTCGATGCCTTTGCCGCCCATGAGCCGTGCAGCGTCGACCACTTCGGCGCCACGGCGCAGGATCTTCTTGGGATCACAACCGCGCAAGGCGCATGTCCCGCCGTATGGAAGCGCGTCGACGATTCCGACCCGCCAACCCTTGGACGCGGTTTTCGTCGCGGCGGCAACCCCGGCCATCCCCGCCCCGATTACCAGTAGGTCATAGGTATCAGTCATCAAAGGAGCCCCTTCGTAAGTCAGTGGAAACGTTGTTCTCTCAGCTGGTGAAGCGTGCTTGCCCACCGTCGCGGGTCTGTCTGGTGACGCGAAGGTGGACTTTGCCGTGTTTGATGCGCAGAGCGGGTACTCAGCCGACGGCGTTCCTAAGCTGGGCCAAGCTCGGTGCGCCCGCCGACCCGTCATCGGTCATATACCTGCGGCAGGCCAGGCCCACGGGCGTGGACGCATCACCAAACGCATCGACGCCGTTGATGAGGACGGTGGGAGAGCCGTGGAAGCCTACCCGTTCGGCGGCTTCCACCGTATCGATGAGCTGATACCCGAGCACTATGTCCGGGCGTTCCTCAGCAAGGATGCGCAGCCGCTCGTCTGCGACCGTCCAGTTCGGGCAACCATCAAAGTACTGCAAAGTGATGTCCATGATCCCCACCGTAAACCTTGCAGTCAGGTACAAGGTCAAGGGCTAGAATTGGACCATGCTGATCGGGGAAGTTTCTGCCGCCACGGGCGTGGACAATCAAACCATCCGCTTCTACGAACGTCAGGGCCTGCTGCCCCCACCTGACCGGGCTGCCAACGGTTACCGGACGTACGAGAGCGCAGCTATCGATCGCTTACGATTCATTCGCGCAGCGCAAAACGCGGGCCTTGCCCTGACCGAGATCGCCCAGGTCCTCAACCTTCGCGATGCAGGCCAGACGCCCTGCACCCACGTATCACTCGTCCTCGAACAGAAACTCGCCGAGGTCCGGGCACGCCAGCAGGAACTCGCCAATCTGGCGTGGGAGCTCGAGGAGCTCATCGAAGCCAGTCACACCCTGGATCCAGCAGATTGCGGGCCAGCAGAAATCTGCCACATCCTCACTACCAAGTAAGCGTCCTAGGGCAAGCAGATACCCGGGACAGCAGAGACCAGCTTGACCGCCTGCACACACCCACCACGTCACCGACATTGGAAAGTCTCACCTCGACCGAGCGGTGGGCGTGCACAGTGACGGCTGCATATATAGGAGCCGAAGTGCAACGGCTACCCTTCACTGCATGATGCGTGCCGATAACGGCCCAATATGTCGCCTTGTCCTGTTTGCAGTGAGATACCTTTCTTGTGACTACCGCTCAGGAAACGAGTCGCGGTAGTTGAATCTCAAGTCGAAGGGGGCGGTTCGATTGGTGTTCGAGCGGGTACGTGGTGAAGTGATCGATGTTGTCGCTGCGATTGATCTATTCGCAGCGCCGGCAGAGGTTTGGGCCCTGATCAAACCGGCGGAAACCGCGACACTCTTAGATCCAGACGTTGTGAAGGCATTTCGGGTTCCTGGCACACCCGAGGGTGTTGGGGAGATGCAGGGTTACATCAGCTACAGGGACGGGCGGGAGTACGTTCATCTGGTCGAGGTCGTGGAGGAAGTCCGGGAACGCTGGGCACTTGTCCGCGTTGTCGGTGACGCTGATGAAGCGGCACGTACGGGCTTCAGGCTAACCGCCATACCCGGTGGAACCCGCCTCGAGCAGCTGCGTACAGTCACAGTTCCCGCCGCTCAAGTGAGGGGAATCAATCAAATCCGTGAGCAGTACACCGCAGCCGCGCGGGCCTTCCTTGAGAGGGTGAAACTCCTGACGGAGCCAGCCTCGCCCGGTCGCCATGCGTGAGCAAAGAACAAGGCCGCCCGGGTCTCCTCAGGTTGAGCAGGAACAAGTCCATGAAACAGATCAGCAGGCAGGATAGGCACAATGCACCCCGATATTCCACCGACTCTGGGACGGTTACTGGCATCTCCACACGTCGCTCAACGGGCATTCTCATGGTCGAAAAATCGTTGGATGAGTTGGCTCTCAGAGATCGATGGCGGTGCACGAGTTCTCAATTCGCTTCCCGACGCCGTAGATCGAGCATCGACTGCCGAAACGGTGGATGCTTATGTGCGCGAAGGCGCATTCACTGAGGCGTTCATTGCCTGCATGGTTTGGGGTCACGGTCACTCCGGTTATGGGCCGTACCGCACCGCTCGCATCCTCAGCGGCGCACCGGGACAGGCCGGGAAGACCACTGACGGCACTGTCATCAAGCGACTACAGACCTCGGTCGAACGGTTCAACGCCGGCGGCGCGGTCGATGCTTACCGGTACCTGAACAACGACGGACATATCGATG
>NZ_KI914613.1:163708-165884 GCF_000520475.1 Arthrobacter sp. 35/47 | reverse complement strand
TCAAACAACAGAAGCAATTCACATACTTTGTAAGTTTTTATTTACATTTCCGTGCTGCGTTGTTACTAAATCTAATTCATTCGAATTGTTTCTGTCAAATCGGCTTATTTACCGGAATTCGACTTCGATAATTCGAATCCGCCCACCACAAACTGCCTGGCATTGGACTTCTGCGCTCAGCGCACGTCCGAACCATTTGGTTTTAGGAGGGGGTTTGTCACCACTCAGCGGCGGCGACTCAGAAAACATTACACGGCCTTCCGGCACTGTGCAAATCTGTTCCTGCCCAGCCGGCAGCTAGCCGATTTCGACGGTCGCGAGCGTCCGCTTCCCACGCCGAAGGAGCAGGAAACGCCCGTGCAGAAGCTGCTCCGAACCGACGATCGTGTCCGGGTCGGCCACCTTCTGGTTGTTCACATAGGCACCGCCCTCGGCGACCGTCCGGCGCGCTGCCGAATTGCTGGGAGAAAGCCCACTCGCCACCAGAAGATCGATGATGCCGAGGGCACCGGCGTCGACCTTCGCCGTCGGCAGTTCAGCAGTCGCGGCAAGGAGCGTGTTTTCATCCAGTTCAGCGAGGTCGCCCTGGCCGAACAGCGCAGCCGAGGCGGCGATCACCTTTTCCGTGGCGTCAACGCCGTGAACCAGGGAAGTCACATCGAAGGCCAGCGCGCGCTGCGCCTCTCGCAGATGCGGCCGGCTCTCGACCGACTCCGCCAGCCGGTCGATGTCGACGCGGTTCCGGAAGGTGAAGACCTTGAGTCGGTCGATAACATCCGCATCAGTGGTGTTCAACCAGAACTGGTACATGGCGTACGGGGTGGTCATGGCCGGATCCAGCCAGACAGCATTGCCCTCGCTCTTGCCGAACTTGGTGCCGTCCGCATTGGTGATCAGCGGAGTTCCGATGGCGTGGACACTCTTGCCCTCGACCTTGCGGATGAGTTCGGTGCCGCTGGTGAGGTTGCCCCACTGATCCGACCCGCCGGTCTGCAGAACACACTGGTGGTCCCGGAAGAGCTGTAGGTAATCCATGCCCTGCAGCACCTGGTAGCTGAACTCGGCGTAGCTGATGCCTTCATCGGAGTTCAGCCGGGAGGCGACAACGTCCTTTTTCATCATGGTGCCGACACGGAAATGCTTTCCGACATCGCGCAGGAAATCGATGGCGCTCATCGGTGCGGTCCAGTCGAGGTTGTTGACCATCCGGGCAGCGTTGTCGCCCTCGAAACTCAGGAACCGCTCCACCTGACCCTGCAGGTACCCGACCCACTCAGCGACGGTTTCCTTGGTGTTCATGGTGCGCTCCGCTGAAGGCCGAGGGTCGCCCACCAGCCCGGTGGACCCGCCCACGAGGCCGATCGGCCTGTGCCCGGCGAGCTGGAGGCGCCGCATTGTCAGCAACTGGACCAGGTTGCCCAGGTGAAGGCTCGGTGCAGTGGGGTCGAAGCCGCAGTAGTACGTGATCGGTGCACCGGCGAGCAGCTTCTCCAGTTCCGCCTCGTCCGTGGACACGTGAATCAATCCGCGCCACTTCAGCTCCTGCCAGAGGTTCTCGAAGGAGCTGTCGTTCTGCTGTTCGGTCACGGGCGAGTGCGCCGTATCGGTAGGTTGTTGCACCGCTTCAAAATATCAGTCCTCAATGCCCTCAGGAATTTCACCCGTCGAGATGAGGCGAAGGCGCTGTGTGGGGCGCGTCATGGCGACATACAGGTCACCGACACGGACAGCCTCCTGCTTCAGCATCTCGGCCGGCTCAAGGACGACCACGCCGTCAAACTCAAGGCCCTTCACCTCGCGCGGAGTGGTGACGACAATGTCCTGTCCGGGCCCGCCCGCACCCTGCCCGACCCGGCTGCCGTAGACCGACGTAACTGCAGCCCGGACCCGGTCGATGATCCGGGCCGGTGCGATGACCGCGAGGAGACCGTCGGCGATAGCCTCCAGTTCCTCCGGCAGTGCCGCGAGGAGCGCCGGTTCCAGATCCGGCACCCGGTCGATCACCGGGTCCCAGCGTCCGTCCCGGACCGCCTTGGGAGCTGAGACCACGAGCCCGGCCGCGTTGGCCATCCGCACGGCTGCCTCGGCAATCTGCGCCGGGGTCCGGTAGTTCACGGTCAGCTCCTCAAGCTGCCAGCGCTCCCCCACGAACGGCTCGAGCGCCTGCTGCCACGAG
>NZ_KI914613.1:159160-163608 GCF_000520475.1 Arthrobacter sp. 35/47 | reverse complement strand
CCTGCCACGAGTGTGAACCGGCGATCGAGCTGGTCTGGGCGATGTCCCCGACGATGGTGAAGGACTTCAGGGGACACTTGCGCATCAGCAGCCGCCACTGCATCGGCGACAGTTCCTGTGCCTCATCCACCACCACGTGGCCGTACGCCCAGGTGCGGTCACCCGATGCACGCTCCGCCGCGGTGAGCCGGGTTTCAGTCACCACGTTGTGGTCCGCCAGGGCCTCGGCACTCAATACCCCGTCAACGCCCGCATCTTCAAGGGTGGCGCTCACGTTCTCCAGTGTGCGTTCAGCGTTCGCGATATCCCGGCGTCGTTCCTGTTCCTTTTCCGCCGCGTTCCGCCCGGCCGATGCGTCGAGCTCACCCAGCAGTTCCGCTGCCTCGTCCAGCAATGGAACGTCAGCCTCAGTCCAGGGTGCGTCCTCCGTACGGTGGAGAAGCTGCCGCTCGGCGTCGCTGAGGTGCGGTGCCGCCGCTTCAAGCTGCGCGGGCTTGGCGAACAGGTCCCGCAGCAGCTTTTCCGGAGTCATCGGCATCCAGGCGAGGTTCAGCGCGATCCGCACGTCCCTGGAGGTGCGGACGTCTTCGGTGAGGTAGGAGCGGTCGGCGGTGTTTCCGGCACCCGACGATTCTTCCAGCTGTTCGGTCAGCTGCTCCGTGAGTTCGCGCAGCATGATCTTCACGAAGGTTGTCCGTGCCTCGTTGTGCGGTTTGCCGGTAGCGCGGGCGCGGTCCCGGGCCCGGCGGACCTGCCGCGGCGTCAAGGTGAGAATGCTGCCTTCAACGTTGAGCTTCCGGTTCTCGGCCGGGATGCGCTGGCGGTTGGCGACCGCCTGCTTGACGACACCGGCCATGTCCAGGCGGCCCTTGAGGGCCGCGACCTCTTCCGAGGGCTCCTGGACGGTCTGGATGCCCGGCATCAGGCTGCCGATGCTTGCCATCACAACACCCGTTTCGCCCAGGGAGGGCAACACCCGCTCGATGTACTTCATGAATGCGTTGGTTGGGCCGACCAGCAGAACACCCGCTGACTTCAAGCGGTCCCGGTGCGTGTAGAGCAGGTAGGCGGCGCGGTGGAGCGCGACGGCGGTCTTGCCTGTACCCGGACCGCCCTGAACGACGACGACGCCGGGCAGCGGCGCTCGGATGATGCGGTCCTGCTCGGACTGGATGGTTCCCACGATGTCCGACATCTGGCCGGTTCGCCGGGAGTTGAGGGCTGCCAGCAGCGCCCCCTCGCCCTGGAGAGAGTCAGCATCCGTGAGCATGGAGGCGTCGAGCACATCGTCTTCAACGGCAACGACGTCCCGCCTCGACAGAATGAGGTGGCGCCGGCGCCGGACGCCCATCCGCTCGAAGGCGGTCGCCTGGTAGAAGGTGCCTGCCTCCGGTGCCCGCCAGTCGACCATGAGCTGCTGCAGGTCCTCGGTGGAAAGACCGATCCGGCCGATGTAGCGCTCCTCTCCGCTGTCCAGGTCCAGGCGCCCGAACACCAGCCGGTCATCCACCGCGTTCAGCTGCGCGAGCCGGTCCTCATACATGGTCGCGAACGCGTCGCGTTCGGACCGGTTCTGGTGCGACCCGGATGAAGTGGTCCGGCGAACCTGATCGAGCTGGCGCTGCTTTTCGGCGCGCAGTTCATCAAGCCGCTGGTACAGACCGGCCACGTAGCGGCGCTCGTGCTCCAGCTCGTTCCGGGCTACTGACATTTCAGGCATTGCGCGTTTCCCTCTCGCCAAGGCGGACCGTCAATTCTATCCCGCTCAGTGCGAATTTCCATGAGCCTGCGCCGCGAACACGGCTAGATAGTTGCCAGCGCGTGAACAGAAGCCGGCACGGCAGCCCTGCCGCCGAGGCCGGCCAGTTCCAGGACGACGCCGGCACCCACCACTTCGGCGCCGGCCCGCTCAAGGAGGCGGACTGCTGCCGCGAGGGTTCCTCCGGTGGCGAGGACGTCGTCCAGCAGCAGCACGCGGGTGCCGGGTGGGAACTCGTCCCGGTGGATCTCCACCGCCGCAGTGCCGTACTCCAGGACGTAGCTTTCGCTGAGGACCTCCCGGGGAAGCTTGCCCGGCTTACGCACCGCCGTCATGCCCGTGCCGGAAGCGTAGGCTGCCGCCGCTGCAAGGATGAAGCCGCGGGCTTCAATACCGGCTACGCGATCGAACCCACCCTTGAACGGCTCGATCAGTGCGGAAGTGACAGCCGCAAATGCGGTGGGGTCCGCGAACACCGGCGTGAGATCGCGGAAGGTCACCCCCGGTTTGGGGAAATCGGGCACGCTTGCGCAGGAGGACAGGATGAGGTCGCTGGTATTTGAGGGCGTCATGGCTTCCTGGTGTCTGAGTTCCTGGGGGTACCTGCGTTGCCCGGTGTGTCCCGGGCGAGCCGCGCGGTCCGCGGCCTGGCTGCCGGCCGGTACACCGAAACGCTGGCTTCCCCGGACAGCCAGTAACGCCAGGGATAGGCGGGTGACCCACCGGGACCGCTGACCCCGACGCGTGGTCCGGTCTGCAGGCGCAGCGGGTCCGCAGGGTGCTCGGGAAGTACGAGCTGAAGGCGGTCCGAGAATACGTCTGCGCCGTCCAGGTTCCGGTCGATTCCAAGCGCCTGGGCAAGACGGGCCGGTCCCCGTGCAAGGTCCCGGTCCGAGCGGGGATTACCGCGCCGGCGCCGCGCTGTCTCCAGTCCCCCAACAACCTCGCCGGCGCGCAGCAGCAGACCCGTTGCATGTCCGGGAACCCCGCAGACCACGTTGGCGCAGTAATGCATCCCGTACGTGAAGTACACGTAGAGGTGACCGGCCTCGCCGAACATCGTGGCATTGCGGGCGGTCTGCCCGCGGAAGGCGTGCGACCCTGGATCCTCCGATCCCATGTACGCCTCCACCTCCGTGATACGCACGGTGACCGGCTCCGATCCGTCGTCGTGCGTGAGGTGTGCACCAAGCAGCAGCGGCGCAACCTCGACGGCCGGATGCGCAAGGCGGGTGCGTTGCAGGGCTGGATCCACCAAAAGACCGTATC
Source organism: Arthrobacter sp. 35/47 (assembly GCF_000520475.1). Classification (NCBI taxonomy): domain Bacteria; kingdom Bacillati; phylum Actinomycetota; class Actinomycetes; order Micrococcales; family Micrococcaceae; genus Arthrobacter; species Arthrobacter sp. 35/47. Next base: position 160,580 of record NZ_KI914613.1, on the reverse strand, counting down.
AATACCGCCGTGCATGCTGCGCACGGCCATGTCCGATTTCCGCTAGCAGCGCACCTTCCGGCCTGCGAGGATGGAGCAATGGACTTCTGGCAGCGGTACCGCGCGATCGAATCGCGGGACATCCGCTTCGATGGGCAGTTCGTCACTGCGGTGGCCACCACGAAGATCTACTGCCGCCCATCGTGCCCCGCCCGTACACCGAAACCGTCCAATGTCACCTTCTATCCCACCTCGGCGGCGGCACATCAAGCGGGCTACCGCGCCTGCAAACGGTGCCTTCCCGAGGCGGTCCCCGGCACACCCGCCTGGAATCTGCGCTCTGACACCGCTGCGCGGGCAATGCGGCTGATCTCAGACGGCGAGATCGACCGCACCGGCGTTCCGGGACTTGCGCTTCGCCTGGGCTACTCAACCAGGCAGCTTGGCCGCATCCTCTCCTCGGAACTGGGAGCCGGGCCGCTTGCCCTGGCGCGCGCCTCCCGTGCACAGACGGCGCGGACCCTGCTGACGGCAACAGACATGCCGCTCTCCGATGTGGCGTTCGCCTCCGGGTTCGCGAGCATCCGGCAGTTCAACCAGACGGTGCAGGAGGTTTACAGCCTCTCCCCCTCGCAGCTGCGGCATCGGAGCCGCGCACTGTCGCATTCCCCGGCGGCCGCGGGTGCCCCCACCTCACTCGGCCTGACGCTGCCGCTGCGGGAACCGTACGACGACGGCATTTTTGCCTTCCTGTCCGCGCGCGCAGTCGACGGGGTCGAGCGGGCAGACGAAGGCGGGTATGCCCGGCTCGTTCGCCTTCCCGGCGGTGAAGGCTGGTTCAGGGCCGCGCGGGGACGCGGCGGACTGGACGTTTCGGTGAGGGTGGAGCACCTGAAGGATCTGCCCGTCCTGCTGTCCCGTATCCGCAGGCTGTTCGACCTTGACGCGGACCCGACAGCCATCGACGGCGCACTGTCGGCAGAACCGGCAATGTCTGCGCGGGTGCAGCGGCATCCGGGTATCCGGCTGCCCGGGGCGGTGGACCCGCAGGAGATCCTCATCCGCGCCATGGTGGGTCAGCAGATCACCGTCGCCGCTGCGACCGGTGTCCTGAAGACCCTCAGCGTGCTCGGGGCTGCCTCCATGCTCGGCTGTCCCGGCCACAGCCGGCTTTTCCCCACGGCCGCCGAGATTGCCGAGGGAGCAGGGCCGCTGCTGAAGGGGCCCGCGCGCCGTCGGGCGGCCCTGCTCGGCGCCGCTGCGGCACTCGCCGACGGAAGCGTATCCATCGGCGTCGGAGACAGCCCGGCGGAACTTGAGGGGAAACTCCTTCCGCTGCCAGGGGTAGGGCCGTGGACGGTACGCTACGCTGCGATGCGGGTCCTCGGTGCCACGGACGTTTCGCTCGACGGCGACGCCGCGGTCCGAACCAGCCTGTCGA
>NZ_KI914613.1:152945-159060 GCF_000520475.1 Arthrobacter sp. 35/47 | reverse complement strand
AACCAGCCTGTCGAAGCTGTCCGGCCGGCCCGTCGACGCCCGCTCGGGCGCCGCCTGGCTGGAACAGTTCAGTCCCTGGCGTTCCTACGCCACCATGCATCTCTGGCGCGTGGCCGCTGACAAACATCCCGGAAGCCAGTCCATCCCGCCGGGCACCGTACGAAAGGCACTGTCATGACCACCCGCACTGCAACAATGTCTACACCGGACGGGCCGTTCACCGTCGTCGAACGGGACGGTGTGGTCCTTGCCTCCGGCTGGACGGCGGACCTGGCGGAGGTGACCGGCCAGATTCATCCCTCGCTGAGGGCGGAGAGCGTGCACCAGGTGGCCGGACTTGACGCGATCACCGACGCCGTCTGCGCATATTACGACGGCGACCTCGCCGCGATTGAGTCGGTGCCTGTGCGTCAGCTCTCGGGCCCCTTCCGCAACCATGGCTGGGAGGTGCTGCGGACGGTGGCTCCCGGCAGGCCGGTCACCTACTCGGAATACGCTCGGCTGGCCGGCCGCCCCGCGGCGGTCCGTGCGGCCGCCGGCGCGTGCGCTTTCAACGCGGCCGCGCTCTTTGTGCCCTGCCACCGCGTCATCCGCACAGACGGCAGCCTGGGTGGTTTCCGTTGGGGTCTGGTGGTCAAAACCAACCTCCTGGCACGGGAAAAAGCGGCGGCCAGTCCGGACGGTCAGTCCGAGAGAGTAGCCCGGTAGAAATCCTCGAGCGCATGAAGTTTGCGCATGCTCATGTGGGGTTGGTCCCCCTCCACCGATACCGCCACGGCATCCAGATGGGCGTGCCACTGGGCCAGCAGTGCCGGCGCGTCGGCCTGGTCATCCACGACGTGCCGGACGGTAAGCCGGGTCGCGCCCCCGTCTGCGGTCAGGTCGACTTCCGCCTGCTCCACCCTGGGCTGCTGTTCCGGATCGGCGGTGAGAGCGTCCCTGACCAGCGGGAGGGTGGAATTGAAGCGACGGTCGAAATGGACCATGGTGACGCCGTCGGACGTTTCCAACCAACCCATGGTGTTGGAGATGCTGAACTCCGCGGCGTAGGCATCCCGGAGCGACGCCCAGTCGCCGGACGGCGCAGGCTCCCTGCCGGCAGCGACATCGGCAAGGGCGGCGAGGATCTGCTGCCAGCCCGCGGCACCCTCGGTCAGGAAATCGGCCGTCTCCGAACGTGCGCGCAGCTGCAGGAGGGTGCCGCCGTCGCTGGACAGGACGCGCCATTCAAGGATTGATTCAAGACCGAGGGGATCCTCCCAGGTGATCTGGAGGCTGGTGGGCGGGTTGAGTTGCAGGACGGTGCCTTCAACCGCTCCTCCCCCCATGTCAAGGGAGTATTCCTTTCCGAGCTCCCAGCCGCCGGCGAGTTCGCCCAACCAGAGGCGCACCTTGGCGGGATCGGTCAACAGGTCCCAAATATAGGCGCGGGGATAATCCAGCTGCCGGTCGAAGGCAAGGACATAGCCGTCGCTCAGCCGCTCAATGCGGCCAAGCGGCACCGCGGAATGAACTGCTGTGGAATCAACATCCGACGTCATCGCGTGTGCCTCTGCCCTGGCTCGTTCCTCGGGTCTCCTGCTCCGTGACTCCCAACTTAGCGCAGGAGCGGACCCCTGATAAGGGCGCGGACGGATGAGTCACCCGGTCACGGGCGCGGTGCCACCGCCGCCGGCCACGGCAGGAGCTCGGGCAGGGCCACCCCGTCGGCTGCCGCTGTCGCGTTCAGGCCGCCCAGCGGCTTGCGGCCTGCCAGCCACGCGGCGATGTCCTGCAGCAGCCCGGTGACCACGATGGTGCGCGCCGGGGTCCCCGGCCCATTGGACAGCGTCCTCGGCTGTTCACCCAGCGGCTGGAGCTTGAGGGCGACGCCGTCCGGAACGCGGGCGGCGAGAAAACCGAAAAGGTAATGGCAGAAGGTGGTGTCCCAGTCGAGGGGGGTGCGTCCGAGGTCCAGGTCGGACGCATGGATGACCAGCTCCCGCCAGAGGGCGAGGGCGCCGTCGCGGACCGTTCCGTCACGGTACGCGATGCGCGCGTCCCACTCGCTGCCCGTGACTCCGGCGAAGACCGCCACTGCCCCGGTGACGGCGTCGGTCAGTCCCTCGAGCTGCTCCGCGGCGGGACGCTGTGCCCGCCGTTCGATGTCCCGGTTGCGGCCGTCGAAACCATCGTCATAGAACTCGATTTTTTCACCACGGGCGGCGTACTCGACCTGCCGTGTCATTGCCCGGGCCACACCCTCGACATGGGCGATCACGAAGGCGCGGTTCCAGCCCGGGAGGACCGACGGCGCCGCGAGGGTAGCCTCGTCGAGCGCTGCTGCCGCAGCCAACAGCTCCCGGCCGGCGTCGGCGAGCCGCTCCGGCAGGTTGTCGGGAAGGTTCTCGGGTGCTGCGGGCTGCGACGTGTTCACGGACATCCTCGGGGTAGGTAGCGGTTGACTTGTCCCGAGGATACCCGTAACACGGCTCTAGCTCTGTGCCGGTACCAGCGCTGACCGTGCTTCCTCCAGCTGCGCCGCGAGGGCGGCGAGCTGTCGGCGCACAGCGGCCGGCGCGGTGCCGCCCTGGGAATCGCGGCTGTTGAGTGAACCTTCGACCGTGAGCACCTCGCGGACACCCGGCGTCAGATGCTCCGAAATTCCGGCGTAGTCCTCATCGGTGAGGTCCCAGAGCTCGACGCCGCGGCTCTCGGCCAGCTTGACCGCGGCACCGGAGAGCTCATGGGCCTCACGGAACGGCACACCCTGGCGGACCAGCCATTCGGCAACGTCCGTGGCCAGCGCAAAACCGAGCGGCGCCAGGGAAGCCATGCGTTCCGTGTTGAACGTCAGCGTCGCGATCATGCCCGACACCGCCGGAAGGAGCACCTCGAGGGTGTCGACGGCGTCGAACACAGGTTCCTTGTCTTCCTGAAGGTCCCGGTTGTAGGCCAGCGGCAGGCCCTTGAGCGTCGCGAGCAGTCCGGTCAGGTTCCCGATGAGCCGTCCGGCCTTGCCCCGGGCAAGCTCGGCCACGTCCGGGTTCTTCTTCTGCGGCATGATCGAGGATCCCGTGGAGAAGGAATCATGGAGCGTGACAAAGGAGAACTCCTTCGTTGCCCAGATAATGACCTCTTCACTGATGCGCGACAGGTCGACGCCGATCATCGAAGTCACCCAGGCAAACTCCGCGTACACATCGCGCCCGGCGGTCCCGTCGATCGAGTTGTGCGTCGCCGAGTCGAATCCCAGCTCCGCCGCAACCGCCTCGGGGTCCAGCCCCAGTGACGAGCCGGCCAGCGCGCCGGAGCCGTAGGGGGACACAGCAGCGCGGCGGTCCCAGTCCTGCAGGCGCTGGACATCACGCAGCAGCGCCCAGGCGTGGGCCAGCAGGTGATGGCTCAACAGCACCGGCTGCGCGTGCTGCAGGTGGGTCCTGCCCGGCATCGGCACCTCGAGGTGCTGCTGCGCCTGCTCCACGAGGGCGTCAATGGTTGCCAGGACACCCCCGGCGATGATCCGCGCGTGCTCGCGCAGGTACATCCGCCCGAGGGTTGCCACCTGGTCATTGCGTGACCGGCCGGCCCGGAGCTTTCCGCCCAGGGCAGGCCCCGCCCGCTCAATCAGGCCGCGCTCAAGGGATCCGTGCACGTCCTCGTCGGACTCAGCCGGCAGGTACGCGCCGGTCCGGACGTCGTCGTCGAGCGCGTCCAGGGCGGCCAGCATCCCGGCCAGCTCACCGTCGTCGAGCAGGCCGGCGCGGTGCAGGACGCGGGCGTGCGCCCGGGACCCGGCGATGTCATGACGGGCCAGCCGCCAGTCAAAATGCGTCGACTTGCTCAGCGCCGCGAGGGCATCCGCGGGGCCGCCGGAAAACCGGCCGCCCCACAGCGTCCCCGGGCGCCCCCCACCCTCGCTTCGCTCGGGCGGGTACCCCTGCGCTCGTGGGCCCACCCCGTTGGTGCCGTGTGCCGCTGTGCTGTGTGCCTCTGCCACTGATTAGCTTCCCGCGCGCTGATCGCGGCCGGAGGCCACCTTGGAGGACAGGCCGAAGATTTCGATGAACCCGCGCGCCATGGACTGGTCGAAGGTGTCACCGGTGTCGTAGGTGGCCAGGTTGAAGTCATACAGCCCGACGTCGGAGCGGCGGCCTGTGACGGTGGCGCGTCCGCCGTGGAGTTCCATGCGGACCTCCCCGGTGACGTACCGCTGGGTGTCGTCGATGAAGGTTTCCAGTGAACGCTTCAGCGGTGAGAACCACTGGCCGTCATACACCAGCTCGGTCCAGCGCTGGTCCACGGTCTTCTTGAACCGGGCCTGCTCGCGCTCCACGGTGACGTTCTCCAGCTCGCGGTGGGCGGTGATCAGCGCCATGGCACCCGGTGCCTCGTAGATTTCGCGGCTCTTGATGCCTACCAGGCGGTCCTCGACGATGTCGATGCGGCCCACACCCTGTGCGCCGGCGCGGCGGTTCAGTTCCTCGATGGCCTGCAGCGGGGTGACGGCGTGCCCGTCGATGGCCACCGGGATGCCCTGCTTGAAGGTGATGACAACTTCATCGGGTGCCGGGGAGAATTCAGGGGAATCGGTGTAGTCGTAGACGTCCTTGGTGGGGCCGTTCCAGATGTCCTCGAGGAACCCGGTCTCGACGGCGCGTCCCCACACGTTCTGGTCGATGGAGAACGGGTTCTTCTTGGTGGTCTCGATGGGCAGTCCCTTTTCCTCGGCGAAGGCAATGGCCTTGTCGCGGGTGAGGGCCAGGTCGCGGACCGGTGCGATGCACTTCAGGTCCGGGCCGAGGGTCTGGATGCCGACCTCGAAGCGGACCTGGTCGTTGCCCTTGCCGGTGCAGCCGTGGGCCACGGTGGTGGCGTTGAACTCGCGGGCCGCGGCGACGAGGTGCTTGACGATGACGGGGCGGGAGATCGCCGAGACCAGGGGGTAGGCGTCCATGTACAGCGCGTTGGCCCGCAGCGTGGGCATGCAGTATTCATTGGCGAACTCATCGCGCGCGTCAGCCACGTAGGCCTCGACGGCACCGCAGCCCAGTGCGCGCTGGCGGATGGTTTCGAGGGATTCACCGCCCTGTCCGACGTCGACGGCGACAGCCACCACTTCAGCTCCGGTTGCTTCGGCGATCCAGCCGATGGCCACCGACGTATCCAGTCCGCCTGAGTAGGCAAGGACAATGCGTTCAGTCACTTCTGTAGCTCCTCTGTGTTGTGTGGGATGTTCGGTGGTTGTGTGGAAGTTGGTTTTTCTAGGTTGCTTCATGGGCGAACTGCAGGAACCGGGCGGCGACGTCCGCGCCGCCGGCCGGATCCCGGGTGACCAGCAGGATGGTGTCGTCACCGGCGATCGTACCGAGGACCGACGGCATGACCGAATGGTCGATTGCCAGGGCCAGGAAGTTCGCTGCTCCCGGCGGTGTCCGGAGCACCACCAGGTTGCCCGAGGCCTCCGCGGTGACCAGGAGCTCCCCGCACAGCCGGGACAGCCTGCTGTCGAGAATTTCCTGGGTGACGCCGCTCTGTGGAGCGCGCCCGCCGCCCTCGCCGGGCACCGCGTACACCAGCGCGCCGTCCTTGCCGCGGACGCGCACCGCCCCCAGTTCCACCAGGTCGCGGGAGAGCGTGGCCTGGGTGACCTGCAGCCCGTCATCGGCCAGGAGGTCAGCCAGTTCGGACTGCGACCGCACCGACTGCGCGGTGAGTAGTGCCGTGATCCGCGCCTGGCGTGCGGTCTTCGTGGTGGGCTGGCCGGTGGGCAGGACGGAAGGCTGGGGTGCGCCCTGCCCCGGAACGGACGGTGAGGTCACGAGCGCTCCATGAGCCACACCATGAGGGCCTTCTGGGCATGCAGCCGGTTTTCCGCCTCATCCCACACCACGGATTGGGGCCCGTCGATGACACCGGCCGAAATCTCGTAGCCGCGGTAGGCGGGCAGGCAGTGAAGGACGACGGCGCCGGCCGCCGCCTGCGCCAGCAGCGCCTCATCCACCGCGTACGGACGAAACAGCTCGAACCGGGCGCTCCTGGCCGCCTCGTCCTCGATTTCCTGTCCCATGGAGACCCACGTGTCCGTCGCGACGACGTCGGCACCGGCGGCTGCCTCCGCGGGGTCGGTGGTGAT
>NZ_KI914613.1:142043-152845 GCF_000520475.1 Arthrobacter sp. 35/47 | reverse complement strand
GCGGGGTCGGTGGTGATGAGGACCGAGCCGCCGGTCTCCACGGCACGCTTGTTCGCGGCGTCCACGATGCGCTGCTCGGGGAGGTAGCCTTCCGGGCCGGCGATGCGCACGTGCATCCCCGCGGTGACGCCCGCCAGGAGGTACGAGTTGGCCATGTTGTTGGCAGCGTCGCCGAAGTACGCCATGGTGAGCCCGGCGAGCTTGCCCTTGTGTTCCCGGATGGTGAGGAGATCGGCGAGCAGCTGGCACGGATGGTAATCGTCGGACAGCGCGTTGATCACCGGAACGGAGGACGCCGCCGCCATTTCTTCCAGGCCTGCCTGTGCGTAGGTGCGCCAGACGATGGTGGAGACCATCCGTTCGAGGACCCTGGCGGTGTCGGTGATGGATTCCTTGTGGCCGAGCTGTGATTCCCCCGAACCGATGATGAGCGGCACCCCGCCCAGGTCCGCGATCCCGGTGGCGAAGGACACCCGGGTGCGGGTGGAGGTCTTGTCAAAGATCACCGCGACCGTCTTGCGCCCGGTACCTTCCCCGGCATACGTCGAGGCCGAGTAGGGCGCCTTCTTCAGCTCGAGCGCCAGGTCGAGGACCTCGTTCTGTTCTGACTGGCTCAGGTCCGTGTCGACCAGGAAGTGACGGGTCATGCGGGGGCCTCCGTGCTCTGGGCAGCGTGTGTGCGTGCATTGGCGGTGCGTGCGGTGTCGAGGATTCCGGGCAAGGCGTCGAGAAACCCCTGTGCTTCGGCACGGGTCAGGATCAGCGGCGGTGCGAGCCTGAGGGTGTGCGGAGTCGGAGCGTTGATGATGAAGCCCTGCTCGAGCGCTTCCCTGACGGCTTCGGCCGCGAAATCGCCGTCGAGGTCGAAGCCGATCAGCAGGCCCTCCCCGCGGACCTCCTCCACTCCGGGCACAGCGGTGAGGCTGCTGCGGAGGAAAGCGCCGACGTCGTCCGCGTTCTGCAGCACCGCACCCGCTTCCAGCGCGTGCAGCGTGGCGAGCGCAGCAGCCGTGGCGACGGGGTTGCCGCCGAAGGTGCTTCCATGCTGGCCGGCCGTCAGCAGCGCGGATGCCCTGGGCCCGAAGGTCACCAGCGCTCCGATCGGGAAACCGCCGCCGAGTCCCTTGGCGAGGGTCATGGCGTCGGGAGTGATGCCGCTGGCCTGATGTGCGAACCAACGCCCCGTCCTACCGACCCCGGTCTGCACTTCATCCAGGATCAGCAGCGCTCCGGCTTCGCGGGTCAGTTCCCGGGCGCGCTGCAGGTAGCCGGTACTGAGCGGACGGACACCCGCTTCACCCTGGATGGGTTCCAGAACGACGGCGGCGACGGACTCATCCAGCGCGGCCTCCAGCGCCTGAAGATCATCAAACGGCAGGTGCTCGACGCCGCCGGGCAGCGGCTCGAACGGCTCGCGGTAGGCCTGCTTCGCGGTCAGCGCGAGCGCTCCCATGGTGCGGCCGTGAAAGCCGCCCTCAAGGGCAAGGATGCGGGTGCGGGGTTTCGCGTCCGCGGCAGCCGCGCTGTTCCGGCGGGCCAGTTTGAACGCCGCCTCGACGGCCTCCGTACCGGAGTTGGCGAAGAACACCTTCGACCCCGCAGGCGCACCGGAGAGAGCCAGCAGCTTTTCGGCAAGCGCAACCTGGGTGGGGCTGGTGAAGAAGTTCGAGACATGGCCGAGCGTCGCCAGCTGCGAGGAGATCACCGAGGTGACGAAGGGGTGAGCATGGCCCAGCGCGTTCACGGCAATGCCGCCGAGCAGGTCGAGGTACTGCTTGCCGTCGGCGTCCCAGACCAGGCAGCCGGCGCCGCGCACCAGGACCCGCTGCGGGGTGCCGAACACACCGAGCACCGAATCCGCGTACCGCTGCAGCCACTCCTTCCCCTTCGCCGGGTCAACCAGGGCTGACGCGGGAGCACTTTCAATGGACGATTCCTTGCCGTTCATGCCGCATCGTCCTCGTCCGGCACTACCTGCGTGCCTATACCGGCTGTGGTGAAGATTTCGAGCAGCATCGAGTGCGGCAGCCGCCCGTCGACAATGTGGGCACGCTCCACTCCCCCGTCCACGGCCTTGAGGCACGCGGTCATCTTCGGGATCATCCCCGACTCGAGGGCGGGCAGGAGTTCGCGCAGCTCGGTGGCCGTCAGAGAGGAGATGAGGCTCGTGCGGTCGGGCCAGTTCGAGTAGAGGCCCTCGACGTCGGTCAGGATGACGAGCTTCGATGCTCCGAGCGCCTCGGCAAGCGAGGCGGCGGCGGTGTCGGCGTTGACGTTGAGGACCTGCCCGGTGCCGTTGCCGGCGTCATCGATCTCGGGGGCAACCGTGGAAATGACGGGGATGCGTCCGGCTTCGAGGATGTCAAGGATGGCGGCCGGGTTCACGCCGACCACCTCACCGACCAGGCCGAGGTCCACTTCCTCGCCGTCCACGACGGTGCCCGTCCGGATAGCCCGGAGCAGCGCGCCGTCCTCACCGGAAAGACCGACGGCGTACGGACCGTGTGAATTGATCAGGCCGACGAGTTCCCTGCCCACCTGCCCGGTGAGCACCATCCGCACCACGTCCATCGCCTCCGGGGTGGTGACCCGCAGCCCGCCCTTGAACTCGGACGTGATCCCGAGCCGGTCAAGCATGCTATTGATCTGCGGACCGCCGCCGTGCACCACAACGGGATGGATTCCGGCGTGGTGGAGGAAGACGATGTCCTCGGCGAAGGCGCGGCGGAGGTCATCATTGACCATGGCGTTGCCGCCGTACTTGATCACCATGGTGGTGCCGGCGAACTGCTGGATCCAGGGCAGCGCCTCGATCAGGGTTGCCGCCTTGTCCTGCGCGGCGTTGAGAGTGTTCATGGTGTCCTTCGACGCGGTGTTCCGGGCAGGAGCGTCAGCTCGAGTAGGCCGAATTTTCGTGCACGTATTCGTGGGTGAGGTCATTGGTCCAGATGGTCGCTGCCTCGGACCCGGCGTTGAGGTTGATCTCGACGGTGACGAGCCGGCCTGTGAGGTCCACCAGTTCCCGGGGCTCCCCGATGCCGCCGTCGCGGCAGATCTGCACGCCGTTCATGGCCACGTCGAGGCGGTCGGGTTCGAAGGCAGCGCTGGTAGTGCCCACCGCCGCCAGCACCCGGCCCCAGTTGGGGTCGGCGCCGAAGATGGCGGCCTTGAAAAGGTTGGAGCGCGCCACCGCGCGTCCCACCATCTCGGCGTCATCCTCGGTGGCTGCGTTGAACGTCCGGATGGCGATGGTGTGGCTGGCGCCCTCGGCATCCTCGATGAGCTGGTGGGCCAGCGAGGCGCAGACACCGGTGAGTGCCTCGGCGAACTGCACCGGATCCGGCCGGACGCCGCTCGCCCCCGAGGCGAGCAGCACCACGGTGTCATTGGTGGACATGCATCCGTCCGAGTCCGCGCGGTCGAAGGTGACCCGGGTGGCGGCGCGCAGTGCCGTATCGAGCACGGCAGGGTCGAGGACGGCGTCAGTGGTGAGAACCACGAGCATGGTCGCGAGTCCGGGCGCGAGCATTCCCGCTCCCTTCGCCATGCCTCCGATGGTGTAGCCCTCGCTCGCATCATCCTGCGTGGCCGGATAGGACGCGGTCTTGGACACCGAGTCGGTGGTCATGATCGCTTCCGCCGCCGCCCGCCCACCGCCGTCCGAGAGGAGACCCACGGCGCGGCGTACACCGGGCAGCAGCTTGTCCATCGGCAGCTGCTCCCCGATGAGGCCGGTGGAACAGACAAAGACGTCCGTGGCGGACACGCCGAGCGCCTCCGCTGCGAACTCGGCGGTCTGATGCGTGTTCTGGAAACCCTCCGGCCCGGTGCAGGCATTCGCTCCGCCGGAATTGAGGACAACGGCGTCCACCCGCCCGTCGGACACCACCTGGCGTGACCAGTGAACCGGGGCGGCTGCCACCCGGTTGGAAGTGAAGACCGCTGCCGCGTGGCGGTGCGGGCCGTCATTGACGACGACGGCGACATCACGTGCGCCCGTCGACTTCAGTCCTGCGGCGACGCCTGCGGCGCGGAATCCCCTCGGTTCGGTAACGCTCACGGAGCAACTCCTGATCCGGTCAGGCCCGTGGTCTCCGGGAGACCGAGGGCGATATTCATGGACTGGACCGCTCCGCCTGCGGTTCCCTTGGTGAGGTTGTCTATTGCGCAGCTGATGATGACGCGGGCCGCGTGCTCGTCGAAGGCCAACTGGAGCTGCGCCGTGTTCGAGCCGAGGACCGATTTGGTGGCGGGCCACTGGCCATCGGGCAGCAGCGTGACGAAGGGTTCGTCGTCGTACGCGGCTTCCCAGGCCTCACGCAGCTGCGCTGCGGTAGTGCCCGCAATAACGCGCGCCGTTGCCGTCGTGAGAATTCCGCGGGCCATGGGAGCGAGCGTGGGCGTGAAGGACACCGTGACCGGTGTTCCGGCTGCCCAACCGAGCCCCTGCTCGATCTCCGGGGTATGCCGGTGCCCGCCGCCCACTCCGTACGGGCTCATGCCGCCCATCATCTCGGACCCGAGGAGATGGGTTTTCTGGGCCTTGCCCGCTCCGGAGGCACCGGACGCGGACACGATGACGACGTCGTCGGGCTGGAGCAGCCCGGCGGTGAATCCGGGGGTGAGTGCCAACAGAGCGCTGGTGGGGTAACAGCCCGGCACGGCGATGCGGCGTGCGCCGCGCAGCGCCTCGCGGGCGCCGGGAAGTTCGGGGAGCCCGTAGGGCCAGGTTCCGGCATGCGCCGAACCGTAGAAGCGCTGCCAGGTATCGGCGTCTTCGAGCCGGTGGTCGGCGCCGGCATCGATGACCAGCACATCGTCCGGCAGTTGCGCAGCCACCTCGGCGCTGGCCCCGTGCGGCAGCGCCAGGAAGACGACGTCATGTCCGGTGAGGTTGTCGGTGCTGGTTTCCTCAATGATGCGGTCGGCCAGCGAGTGGAGGTGCGGTTGGACCTCGCCCAACCGGCTGCCGGCGCTGCTGTGCGCGGCGATGGCGCCGATGGTCACGTCCGGATGGGTGGAGAGCAGGCGCAAAACCTCGCCGCCGGCGTAGCCGCTTGCTCCTGATACCGCCACGGAAATACTCATGCTTCCCATCGTACAGTAAACCTATTCATACCGACACATATTTATGCATCCATTTGCCGGGCGGGAATGAGTATCCTGCAGGTCCGGTTGGTTCGAGATACGAGCATACGCAACGAGAAGGAGACCACACCATGCCCATTGCCATCGCCGCTGAACAGGCCGGAGGGCCGGAGGTCCTGAAACCCGTCACCCTGGACCGCCCCACACCGACCGGCACGCAGTTGCTCGTGAAGGTGGCGGCCGTGGGGGTGAACTTCATCGAAACCTACCAGCGGTCCGGGATCTACCAGGTCGAGTACCCGTTCATTCCGGGCGGGGAAGCCGCGGGCGAGGTTATTGAAGTGGGGAGCAAAGCGGAGGGGTTCGCCGTGGGCGACCGCGTTGCCTTCGCCGAAGGAGCGCGCTCCTATGCCGAATACACCCTCGTGGAGGCGGAGAAGGCCCTGCCGGTGCCGGACGGCGTGGATCTGGAAACGGCCGCGGCGGTTCCCCTTCAGGGAATGACGGCGCACTACCTCGTCAACTCCACCTACCCTGTCCAGGCCGGCGAGACGGTGCTCACGCACGCCGGCGCCGGCGGCACGGGGCTTCTGCTGACCCAACTGCTCAAGGCCAAGGGGGCCCGGGTCATCACCACCGTCTCCACGGATGAAAAGGAAGCGCTCGCGCGGGAGGCAGGAGCCGACGTCGCACTCCGCTATGAGGGCTTCCCGGAACGGGTGCGGGAACTGACCAACGGGACCGGTGTGGACGTGGTCTATGACGGCGTCGGCAAGGCGACCTTCGACGGCTCGCTGGAGTCCCTGAAGGTCCGCGGCATGCTGGTGCTGTTCGGGGCGGCATCCGGTCCCGTGCCCGATTTCAACCTGCAGCGGCTGAACAGCTCCGGCGCCCTGTACGTGACCCGCCCCAGCCTGGCGTTCTACCTGCGGTCTGCCGAGGAACGCCGCTGGCGTTCAGGCGAGGTGTTCGGGGCGGTGGCGGACGGTTCCCTGAAGGTGCGGATCGGCGCCCGCTACGCACTCAGCGAGGCGGCCCAGGCTCATGAGGACCTTCAGGCACGCAGGACCACCGGGAAGATCCTCCTCGTCCCCTGAGGCGCCTGGCCCTTCCGCCCGGCGTTGAGTTGTCAGGACACACCCCTTTTGAGGTTCCTTTAACGGCGTGTCCTGCCAACTCAACGCGGGGTGGGTCAGCGCTGGACGGCTCCGTGGCGTTCGGCCGCCAGGTGCACGGCCTGGTCGCGGGCAGCGCTGGCCTCATCGGCTGTCAGGGTGCGGTCGGTGGCCCGGAAGCGCAGCCCGAACGCGAGCGACTTCTTCCCCTCGCCGATCCCCTGCCCGGAGTAGACGTCGAACAGGTGTACCTCTTCGAGCAGCTCGCCGGCGCCCTCGCGCAGGGTCGCGAGGACCGTGTCCGCGGGCAGTGCGGCGTCCACCACGAGGGCAACGTCCTGGGTGGTGGCCGGGAACGTTGACAGGTGCCGTGCCACGATCACATCGGGTGCGGCCTCGAACAGCAGGTCGGCGTTGATTTCCAGTGCGACGGTGCGCGGCGGGAGGTCCTGGGCCGCGAGGAGTTTCGGATGCAGTTCGCCCGCATAACCGAGCACCTCGCCGCTGCGCAGGCTGACGCGGGCCGTACGGCCGGGGTGGAACGCCCGGTGCTCACCCTGGTCAACCACGAGGTCCACACCGACCACGTCCGCCATGAGACGGATGGTGTCCAGCGCATCCGCCCAGTCCCAGGCGCGCGGGGTGTGGCCCGCGGCCGCCGGTGAGTCCTTGCCGAGGAACACCGCGGCGATGGTCAGTGGCTGCAGGGGCAGCCCGCCATACAGGTTCTCCAGCGTGTCCTCGTCCGGCAGGGCGCCGAGCGGCGGGATAGATTCGGTGCCGAGTCTCTCCTGCGGGAGGAAGACCAGCCCGGCCTCGAAGAGTGCCAGGTCCCGGAAACCACGGGAGGAGTTGCGCTTGGCCACCTCGATCAGGCCCGGGAGGATTGACCGCCGCAGGTAGCTGAACTCGGAGCTCAGCGGATTGGCCAGCTTCACAGCTGGCCCGGTTCCTTCGGCCGCGCCGAACGTGTCATTGGCGTCCTGCGACACGAAGGGGTAGGACAGCACCTCGGTGAGGCCGGAGTCCGCGAGCGCGGCGAGAACACGGCGCCGCTGTTGCTGGGTGCGGGTCAGGCCACGGCCGGGAGGCGCCACCGGAAGGCGCGACGGAATCTGGTCGTAGCCGACCAGCCGCGCGATTTCCTCGGCGAGGTCGTCCTTGATGGTGAGGTCCTGACGCCAGCTTGGCGCTGTGACCCGCCAACCGCCGTCGTACTTCATCACCTCGGCACCAAGGTCCGTAAGTGCACCTTCAACCTGCTCGGGCTCGAAGTCAATGCCGATCCGCTCGGAGGCATAGCCGGCGGGCAGCTCGATCAGGACCGGTTCCGGCGCCGCACCGACGTCGGTGGCCGAGGCATCGGCCGTGCCGCCGGCGAGCTTCACCAGCAGGTCAACCACCCGCTGCGCCGCGACGTCCGCCACATGCCAGTCAACGCCGCGCTCAAAGCGCTTGGACGCCTCGGAGGGCAGCTTGTGGCGGCGGCGGGCCCGTGCGATGGATACCTCGTCGAAGTGCGCCGATTCCACCAGGACATCCGTGGTGGCATCCGAGACCTCGGTGGCGGCGCCGCCCATCACGCCCGCAATGCCTATGGCACCGGAGCCGTCGGTGATCAGGAGGTCTTCGGGATGCAGCTTGCGCTTGCGGTCATCGAGAGTCACGATCAGCTCGCCGGGGTTCGCCCGGCGCACCACGATGTCTCCGGTCAGCTTGGCGACGTCATAGCAGTGCGTGGGCTGCCCGAGCTCAAGCATGACGTAGTTGGAGATGTCCACCGGCAGGGAGATCGAACGGATTCCGGCCAGCCGCAGCCGGGACACCATCCACTGCGGCGTCGGCCGCGTGGCATCCACGCCGCGCACCACGCGCGCCACGAAACGGTCGCAGCCGTCATTTCCGTAGATAGGCGCCTGATCCTCCAGTCGCACCGGGTAGCCTGCGCCGTCTGCGGAATCAACGACGACGGCGGCAGCCGGGTCGGTGAATGCGGAACCGGTGGCGTGGGCATACTCGCGCGCGATCCCGCGAATGGAGAAGCAGTAGCTGCGGTCGGGAGTCACGTTGATCTCGGCGGCCTGATCATAGAGACCGAGCAGCTCCATGGCATCGGAACCCACCTCGGGATCCAGGCCCAGGGTGGACAGCACCAGGATCCCGTCGTGGTCGTCTCCGATACCGAGCTCACGGACGGAGGCGATCATGCCGGCGGAAACATGGCCATAGGTCTTGCGGGCCGCGATGCGGAAGTCTCCTGGAAGCACAGCTCCCGGAAGGGTGACCACCACCTTGTCCCCCTCGGCGAAGTTGTGCGCACCGCACACAATTCCCTGAACGCCCGAGGGGTCGATGCCGTCAGCGGTGAGGGTCTGCTCAGCGCCTTCGGGGACCACGCGGACCTGGCACCAGTTGATGGTCTTGCCGTTGCTCTGCGGTTCCTTCTCGATGGAGAGAACCTGGCCGACGACGATGGGCCCGGAGAGTGCGTCGGTGGGACGGTGGACGGCCTCTTCCTCCAGGCCCACCTTCACGAGTTCGGCCATGACGTCTTCGGCCGTCGATTCGGCAGGAACCTGGGCGTACTCACGCAGCCAGGACAGTGGAATTCGCATGGTCAGATCTCCATCCCGAAGTGCTCGCTGAAACGTACGTCGCCCTCGATCATGTCCCGCATATCCGAGACCTCGTTGCGGAACATGAGCGTGCGCTCAATGCCCATGCCGAAGGCGAATCCCGAGTACACCTCGGGGTCGATGCCGGCGGCGCGCAGCACATTGGGGTGCACCATGCCGCAGCCTCCCCACTCGATCCACTGCGGGCCGCCCTTGGCGCCGGGGTGCCAGATATCAAGCTCCGCGGAGGGCTCTGTGAAGGGGAAGTAGTTCGGGCGGAGGCGGATGCCGGCGTCGTCGCCGAACATGAGCCGGGCGAAGTGCTCAAGGGTCCCGCGCAGGTCGGCCATGCTCAGGCCCTTGTCGATGGCCAGGCCCTCGAACTGGTGGAACACGGGGGTGTGGGTGGCGTCCAGCTCGTCGGTGCGGAAAACCTTTCCGGGGCACAGGACGTAGATCGGGACCTCCCGCTCCAGCATGGCGCGAACCTGCACCGGCGAGGTGTGGGTCCTCATGAGCAGGTGAGCCTCGGGCGGCTCGATGAAGAAGGTGTCCTGCATTTCGCGTGCCGGGTGGTCCGGCTTGAAGTTCAGTGCGTCGAAGTTGAACCACTCGGACTCGACCTCGGGCCCCTCCGCAATCTCCCAGCCCATGCCGACGAAGATGTCGCTCACGCGCTCCTGCAGGATTGAGAGCGGGTGCCGTGCGCCGGCACGACGACGGCGCGGAGCCGCCGTGACGTCGACGGCCTCCTCGACGAGGATGCGGGCGTCGCGCTCAGCCTCGAGCTCCGTGGTGCGGGCGGCGAGCGCTTGGTTGATGCGTCCGCGGGCGGGGCCGATGTTCTTCCCCGCAGCTGCCTTCTGGTCCTTCGCCAGCGACCCGATCAGCCGGTTCGCGAGGCTCATCGGCGACTTCTCACCCGTGTGGGCGAGGCGCACCGACTTGAGCTGGTCGAGGTCGGCGGCGGCCGCGATGTCGCTCAGGGCGCGGTCAACGGCGGCAGCGATCGCTTCGGCGTCCAGGGGATCCGGGGCAACAGCGGGAGTGGACACAGCCGGATAAGCCTCTGGGGCATCCGAGGGCTTGGTGGGTTCAGACATGAGTGTGCTTTTACCTTGGTGTCGTGAGCGCAGTGGGTGCCGGCAGCGGTGGTGCAACAGGTTTCCGGCGGCCCTGTAAGTCTAAGGGACCGCGGGCCGGTATTACTCATAGACTGGCGCCATGAACAGCCGCGACCGATTGCGCTCCGCACTCAACTGGGTGAACGGGTCAACACTGCTCGGGCTGGCACTCGCGAAGGTGGCGGGCTGTGAGATCCGGCCGGCGCCCCGCGGCCTCCTCTTTGCACACGGCTACTCCCCCGGTCTTCCGAAGGCTTCCGCGTTCACGGTGGGCAACGTTGTGCTGTTCCGTGCGGGGCATGCCGAGGTTGCCCGGCGACCCAGCCTGGTGGCCCACGAAGCACGGCACAGCGCCCAGTACGCCCTGTGTTTCGGCGTGCCGTTTTTCCCCGCCTATTTCTTCTTCGCCGGGTTGTCCTGGCTCCTCACGGGCGACCCCGCTTCACGGAATCCCTTCGAGCGTGCCGCCGGGCTGCAGGCGGGCGGCTACACCGAACGCCCGGTGCGGCCGGCGCTCCGCCGGGTGCTACGGCGCAGGGTCCTGCGACGCGTTAGTGTTCCGCGCCGCATTAGTGTTCCGCACCGGCCGGCACCCGGGCGTCAGCCCCGGCCACCGCGCTTGCCCGGGCAATGATCACCAGCGCCGCGGCCATCTCCCCGACCGGCAGCCCGGGCGCCTGGTGGGCCTCAGCCTGCGGAGTCGAGAAGGGCACGTGGATGAACCCGCCGCGGGCCGCAGAGCCGGCGCGCGCCAACAGGTCCATCAGCCCGTAGAACACGTGATTGCACACGTAGGTCCCGGCGGTCTGGGAGACGGCAGCCGGCAGGCCCGCGTCGGCGAGCGCCTGCAGGCTCCGTTT
>NZ_KI914613.1:103525-141943 GCF_000520475.1 Arthrobacter sp. 35/47 | reverse complement strand
CGCCTGCAGGCTCCGTTTGAGCGGAAGGGTGCTGAAGTACGCGGCGGGCCCGCCGGCGCGCACCGGTTCATCGACGGGCTGGTTCCCGGCGTTGTCCGGAATGCGGGCATCGTCAACGTTGATCGCGACCCGCTCCAGCGAGATCGCCGGGCGTCCGCCTGCCTGGCCGACGCAGAGCACCAGGGAAGGATTGTGGGCGCGGACCGCCTCGGCCAGGACCCGCAGGCTGTCGCCGAAGACGCAGGGCAGCTGGACGGCTGCCGCCGGTTCCCCGTGAGCCGTCAGCCGGGCTGCGGCCAGCTGCGCCGCCTCCCACGATGGATTGACGGTTTCGCCGCCGAAAGGCTCGAACCCGGTGAGCAGAATCATTCCCCCAGATTAGCGGTGCGCCGTCACAGACAGTGAATGGGAACACATGTTCTAATAAATACATGCGGTGGGACGGACAGAAGACGACGATGGCGGCGCGCACCCTGAGTGAACCGGAGCCGCTGGTACCCCTTGCCGGGCTGGTGCGGTCCGTCCAAACACCCGACTTCGCGGGGATCACATTCCACGAGGTGCTGGCCAAGTCGGCGCTCAACCGGGTTCCGAAAACCTCCGGGATGCCGTTCTCCTGGACGGTGAATCCGTACCGGGGATGCTCACACGCGTGCGTGTACTGCTTCGCCCGGAAGACGCACAGCTACCTGAACCTCGACACCGGGCTCGATTTCGATTCTCAGGTTGTCGTCAAGACCAACGTCGGTGAGGTACTCCGGCGTGAAGTGTCCAAGGCGTCCTGGGCCAGGGAACACGTGGCCATGGGCACCAACACCGACCCGTACCAGCGGGCCGAGGGCAGGTACCGGCTGATGCCGGACATCATCCGCGCACTGGCTGACAGCGGAACACCGTTTTCCATCCTCACCAAGGGAACGCTTCTCAGCCGGGACATTCCGCTGCTCAGGCGGGCCGGCACGCAGGTCAGCGTCGGCATGGGCATCTCGCTGGCCGTCATCGACCCGGCCCTGGCGCACGCGGTGGAACCCGGTACACCGACTCCCCGTGCACGCCTGGACCTCATTACGCGGTTGCGGAACGCCGGGTTGCCCTGCGGGGTGATGGCAATGCCCATCCTGCCGTGGCTGACTGACAGCGATGAAGCGCTGGATGCGCTTTTCGGTGCTCTCGCCGCCGCCGGGGCAACGGGCGTGTCCGCCGGAGCGCTGCACCTGCGGCCCGGTGCCCGTGAGTGGTACCTGGAGTGGCTCGCGAAGACGCACCCCACGCTCATTGGCCGTTACCGGCGTCTCTATCGCGGCGGCACTTACGCCTCGGCCGAGTACCGCGCGTGGCTGTCGGAGCGTGTGCGGGTGCACCGGCGTCGTCATGGGTTGTCTGCAGGCGCACGCTTCTTCAGGGAGAATGCGGGCGCTCCCGGAACCGCACGCCCGGATCAGCGGACCGTTCCGGAAGCGGTCACCGAGCCCACACTGTTTTAGTCCCTCGCCTCGGAGAGGTCCCCGATCGGGACGATCATCTCGAGCAGCGCATCCACGATCGGGCGGTCCGCGGGAATCCAGGGCAGCTCCGTCAGCTCGCCGGTGTCCTTGAGATCCACCCAGCGAAGTTCATCATGATCCTGCAGCGCGGCAGGCACGCCCGCGGTGATGACGGCCAGCCAGACCCGCATGACGGCAGAATCATTGAGCGGCCAGCCCTCCGGGTCCGGCCCCTCAAGCTCAGCGCCTACCTGCACGTCCACGCCCAGTTCCTCGCGAACTTCACGCTGGAGCGCCTCGATGTCGTCCTCGTCGGGCTCCACCTTGCCGCCAGGAAACTCCCATTGCCCCGCGAACTGTTCGGGAGCGGTGCGCCGGGCGGCGAGCAGCCTGGCGGGTGCGGCGAGGGAATCCACAATGGCGGCGCCGACAATCTGTTTGCGCTGGGTATCGGTCATCCCGCCAGTCTAGGTGCCGCGCAGCGCCTGGTCAGAAGATCGCATTGATGCCGTTCCAGCCGGTGCCGAGCGGTGAACGCGGGAGCCAGCCCGAGCGGCCGTTGCCGGGATAAAGCCACAGTGCGCCGCCGGTGTCCCGCGCGGCGATATCGGGGATCCGGTCGCCATTGAGGTCCCCCGCGCCGACGATAGCCGTCATGGAGTTCCAGCCGTGTCCGGCACGGACCCGCGGCAGCCAGCCGCCCGTACCGTTGCCCGGGTACACCCACAGGATTCCTGCGGCGTCCCGGGCAAGAACGTCGCTCGTGCGGTCACCGTTGAGGTCACCCGGAGCAACGATACGGCTGAACGCGTTCCAGCCGCTCCCCACCCGGAGCCTCGGCAGCCAGCCGCCCGAACCGTTACCCCGGTACAGCCACAGAACCCCTGCGGCATCCCGCGCGAGCAGGTCCACCCGCTCATCACCGTTGAAGTCCCCCGGAGCGACGATGCTGGTGAAACCGCTCCAGCCGTGACCGACGCGGAGTGGTGACAGCCAGCCGCCGGTTCCGTTGCCCCGGTACAGCCAGAGCACACCGGCGCCGTCCCGGGCAATCACGTCGGACGGACCGTCACCGTTGAAGTCCCCGAGGGTCTCCAGGGCGTTGAAGATGCCCCAGCCGTTGCCGATCTGGACTCCCGGGTTCAGTCCGCCGGCACCGTTGCCCGCATACAGCCGCAGCGCGCCGGTCGAGCCGACGCGCGCCAGGATGTCGTTGCGCCAGTCACCGTTGAATTCGGCGGTTGAACCGCTCAGCGTCGATGCGGGGATCGGCAGCGGTGTGAAGGCGTACGGTTCGCACGTGCGGTCGTAGTCCCGCACGTCGTCATACCACTGCGAGATGTAGACCCGCCCGGCGGAGAAACTGGGCGGGAAACACCGGTCCAGCGCCTCGGTCGGATAATCCAGCCGCCCCGCGGTTGCCCAGACGGGAACACCGGTCAACCGCCAGGGACCAACGATCTCCTGCCAGCCGGCCGCGTAGGAGTAAAACCCGTAGGAGAAGCCTGCGTCCCGGAGTCCGCGCATCAGACCCTCAATGACGTACCGGTTGTCCAGGCGTTGGGCCACGGTGGCAGACGGCCAGGGCTGGGCCGGGCGGGGTTCGACGTCGATCCACACCACCGACGGACGGAAGCCGATCCGGCTCATGCTCTGGATGGCGAAGCGGGCCTCGGAGTAGCCGACGTTGGAAAGCCTGCCTGCGTGCGTGGTGGAGGACCAGGGTCCCTGGCCGCCATAGGTGGCGAGCTGCGCCGCCGTCGGATAGGTTCCCATCGCGTAGCCATGCGCCGGCTTGCCGTTGGTGCGCGCCCAGGCTGCCTGGTCAGCGAGGCAGGGATTCTCGGTGAAGGCGAGACCGCGGGTCAGCCCGATGATCACGAACCGGGATTCCGGCGGAGGTAGCGGCAGCCCGAAGCCGCCCTGCGCCGTCGGGCATTGCGGCCACGAGATGTCGTGGCCGAACAGGGGTGCCGCGTGGGCAGCGGGCAGGGTGCCGCCCAGCATCCCCAGGATGAGGCTCACCGACAGCAGGCAGACAGCGGCGGCCCGGCGGAGGAAGGACGGCGGCGCGGGGGACATCCAATCGTGCCGTACCCGGGATGATTCCCGGAACAATCCGGAGATAGTCAGCGGCTGTGGGGATGTCTCATGCATGGCTCCGCGCTCCTCGTGCCGGTCCAATCTTAGAGCCGATGAATGCTCCGCAAAGGGTGCGGCTTGGGATCGTTTTGGCATCGATCCGGTCTCGGACCCGTAAACTGGTCAGATACCCAGGTCATCCAATCCCTGCTCAACGATGCGCGGCCAAGATACCGGCGCCGGCCAGGCGCTTTCCGTCGTCGAAACGAGCCCCGTGCCAGCACTGCCTGCCCAGAGATCAACCTCCCACCTTGTCCTGGCCATCCTCGCGCTGGCCGTCGGAGGGTTCGGAATCGGCACCACGGAGTTCGCCATCATGGGCCTGCTGCCGCTCATGGTGGCTGATCTGGGAGTTGACATCCCCGCCGGCGGGCACGTCATCTCCGCCTACGCCCTCGGTGTGGTGGTCGGCGCCCCGCTGCTGTCAACGCTCGGCGCACGGTTGCCGCACAAACGGGTCGCGCTGGCGCTGATGCTGCTGTTCACGCTGGGGAACCTCTCGTCCTACATCGCCACCGACTACGGCTGGCTGCTGCTTTCCCGCTTCATCTCCGGGCTTCCCCATGGCGCCTTTTTCGGGGTCGCGGCGGTGATCGCAGCTTCCCTGTCCGCGCCGACCAGACGTGCACGTGCGGTGGCGATGGTGATGATGGGGTTGAGCGTGGCCAATGTGGTCGGCGTGCCGTTTGCCACCTGGCTCGGGCAGCAGTTCGGCTGGCGGACGATGTTTCTCCTCGTGGGCCTCATCGGAATCCTGACGCTTGGGATGATCGCACGCTTTGTGCCCCACCAGGACGTGCGTGACGGCGCGAGCATCACCGGCGAGCTCGGCGCCCTGAAGCGCGGGCAGGTCTGGATGACGCTGCTCATCGGCACTGTGGGGTTCGGCGGCTTCTTCGCGGTGTACACCTACATTGCGCCGACCATGACAGAGGTAGCCGGTGTCTCCGAGAACCTGCTCCCGGTCGTCGTCGCGCTCTATGGGCTGGGCATGGTGGCAGGCAACATCGTGGGCGGGCGTCTGGCGGATATTTCGGTACTGGGAACCATCCACTGGGTGATGGGCAGCATCTCGGTGTGTTTGCTGGTCTTCGCCTTCGCCGTGCAGTGGGCGCCCACGGCGCTGCTTTTCGTCTTCCTCGTCGGCGCGATCGGATCATCGTTGATTCCCTCACTGCAGGTACGCCTGATGGACGTCTCCCCCGATGCGCCGTCACTCGCGTCCTCCATGAATCATGCGGCGCTCAACACGGCCAATGCGCTGGGCGCCTTCCTGGGCGGTGCCGTGATCGCCTTCGGCTGGGGTTACACGGCCCCTGCGCTGGTGGGTGCCGTCCTGGCGGCTTTCGGTCTCGGCGTGGCGCTGCTCAGCGGCCGGATGGACCGGAACCGGCCGTCCGTGGACCCGGTTCCGGTCCCCGCAGCCCGCTGACCCTCCGGCCAGCTGAGCTAGCGTCCTTCGAGGCGCTGGGCGCGGGCGGAGGCGTACAGGCAGACCGTCGCTGCCGTTCCCACGTTCAGGCTCTCGGCGCTTCCGTAGATTGGCACCGAGACCCTGTAGTCGGCCGCCTGCAGCACGTCCTGGCCCAGCCCCTGCGCCTCGTTTCCGAAGAGCCACGCGGTGGGAGCTTCCAGGAATGGGCCGCCCGCATCGGGGCTGTCCGTGCTGCCGATTGACGGGGCGAGGCGCCGGGCGGCGCTGGCGTCCTGGAGTCGGTCCAGGTTCCACGTTCCGTACCCGTCGGCTGCGAGCAGGGTGACCGCACGGTCCGACAGCTCCCTGAGCAGCGTGCCGGGGTCGATGCCGACGACGACGGGCAGGTGAAAGAGGGAACCGACGGTGGAACGCACTGCCTTGGGATTGTAGATGTCCACGCTTCCACTGGTGAGGACCACGGCGTCGGCGCCTGCCGAGTCAGCAGCACGCAGGATGGTTCCCGCGTTTCCCGGATCCCGTACCTCCACGAGGACGGCGATCAGCCGGGGACGCCGCTGAAGAACCGCCGTGAGCGGGGAATCAATGAACCGGCACACGGCCACAGCCCCCTGCGGCGTGACTGTCGAGCTCATCCCCGCGAGGACTTCCGGGGTCACCATGCGCGGCGGCACTACAGAACCGAACTCCGGATAACGCTCCAGGGTTTCGGCCGTCAGGTACACCTCGTCGACGACGGCGGCCTCACCCGCTGTGCGCCGCGTCTGGTGGAGACGCAGAGCCTCCCTCACCGCCTGCGGGCCCTCGGCAAGAAATCGCTTCTGCCTTAAACGCGCCGAACGCCCCGCAAGCTTCGCTACTTCCCTCACCCGATCGGCTCGGGGATTTGTCAGTAGCGGCGCCTGGGGGCGTTCGGAAGCATTCATGAATTGTTCAACCGGTTCGCAGGAGCCGGCTGGGTGTGCAGGCTAGGCCCGCACCGGTGCCGAGGTGTCAGCCGGCAGCGAGTCCTTGGCGATCTGCACCAGAGCCGCGAACGCGTTGGCGTCAGTCACGGCGAGGTCGGCGAGCATACGGCGGTCCACCTCAACGCCGGCGGCCTTCAGGCCCTGGATCAGGCGGTTGTAGGTCAGGCCGTTGGCGCGGGATGCAGCGTTGATGCGCTGGATCCAGAGACGGCGGAAATCGCCCTTGCGCTTGCGGCGGTCGCCGTAGCTGTAGACGAACGAGTGGAGCAGCTGCTCCTTTGCCTTGCGGTACAGGCGCGAACGCTGACCGCGGTAGCCTTTGGCGCGCTCAAGAATAACCCGACGCTTTTTGTGGGCATTGACCGCCCGCTTCACACGTGCCACGTGCGTACTCCTTCGATTGATCGTCCGGGCGTTCCATCCCTGCGGCGTGAGTGCCGTATTCAGGGTGCCCGGAAGTGGTGGGTGTGCTTGTTAGACGCCGAGCATCTTCTTGATGACCTTGGTGTCAGCCTTGGACACGATCTGGTCACTGGCCAGACGGCGCGTCAGCGTGGAGGGCTTGTGCTCCAGGTAGTGGCGGCGGTTGGCCTGCTGGCGCTTGAGCTTGCCGCTGCCGGTCAGCTTGAAGCGCTTCTTGGCGCCACTGTGGGTCTTCATCTTCGGCATGGAAACCGATCTCCTTTGGTTTCCGCCGGCACTTTGCCGGCGGCTCTTGCGGTATCCGCAGCGGACTGCGGTGCTTACGTGTTGCCTCGCTGCCTGGACGGCAGCCGGCTCCTAGTTGGAACCCGAGGGCTTCGGACGGTTCGGCGAGCCCTTGGCTGGGGCTGCCTTTCCGGTTGGTTTGGGTGCAGCGGCGGGCCTTGGCTTCGGCGTTGCGGGCTTCGGAGTTGCCGTCGGCTTTGCAGGGGCAGCCGAGGCGGGCTTCGGTGCAGCTGCCGCGGGCTTGGGTGCAGCGGCTTCCTTGGGCGCGGCAGCCTTCGGCGCAGCGGCCTTGGGAGCAGCAGCCTTCGGCGCAGCTTCTTCCTTCGGCGCAGCAGCCTTGGGAGCAGCGGCCTTGGGAGCAGCGGCCTTGG
This sequence comes from Arthrobacter sp. 35/47, assembly GCF_000520475.1. Lineage (NCBI taxonomy): Bacteria > Bacillati > Actinomycetota > Actinomycetes > Micrococcales > Micrococcaceae > Arthrobacter > Arthrobacter sp. 35/47. The sequence goes on along the minus strand of NZ_KI914613.1, from coordinate 134,835 downwards.
GAGCAGCTTCTTCCTTCGCAGCAGCAGCCTTGGGAGCAGCTTCTTCCTTGGGCGCAGAGGTTTCCTTTGGAGCAGCTTCATCCTTCGCAGCGGCAGGCGCCTCGGTAACCGGCGTCTCCACGGAGGGAGCCTCAGCCTCCGGCGCGGATGCGCTGCCGGCTGAACGAAGCTCCTCGGGCAGCAGGTCCCCGATGCTCTGGGTCATCGGCGCCGAGGAAGAGGTGTCCACCTTGTCCTTCGGGGACTGGTTGGAGGCCTTCGACTCGGCACGCTGTGCAGCGCGGCGCGCCTCGGCCTTCGCCTCCGCCTTGTTCTTGACCGGTCCGATCACCATGACCATGTTTCGGCCGTCGATCCGCGGCGTCGATTCGACAACCCCGACCTCGGCCACGTCTTCAGCGAAGCGCTGCAGGAGACGGATTCCCATCTCGGGGCGCTGCTGCTCACGGCCGCGGAACTGGATCATCGCCTTGACCTTGTCTCCCGCTCCGAGGAAGCGGATGGCGTGGCCGCGCTTGGTCTCGTAGTCGTGGGTATCGATCTTCAGCCGGAAACGAATTTCCTTCAGCACGGTGTTGGTCTGGTTCTTGCGCGCCTCACGCGCCTTCACCGCCGCCTCGTACTTGTACTTACCAAAATCCATGAGCTTGGCTACCGGGGGCTTCGCCTGCGGTGCAACCTCAACAAGATCAAGGTCGGACTCAGCGGCGAGTCGGAGGGCGTCTTCAATGCGGACGATTCCAACCTGTTCACCCGCAGGGCCTACCAACCGCACCTCTGGGACGCGGATACGATCATTGATTCTTGGCTCGCTAATGTGCTGCTCCTGATGTCCGTCGAAAACTGTGACCACATACAAAGGAGAAGGCCCCCAACTGCATGCGCAATCGAAGGCCTCGGATATCAGTGCGTCCGCGGCAAACCCTCCAGGGGCTGCCCGAGCACCGACCTGAACCCGGCTGCCTGTAGTTGCCTCGGGGGCAACGGCGGCAATCGCGGGTGGGAGAGGACTCCGCTTGCATATTGGTGATCTTTTTCATGCCGTTCCAGGCCACAAAAAATAACGACCCCCAATCGGTCTGTGACAAGCTTACCAGCATGAGCACAGCAGACAGTAATTCCGATGCCACCCGCCACACCTTCGAGTCGGCGGAGGAGACTCGCGCAGCCTCCGGCGCCGCGTCGGATCACGTTCGAGACATCGCCGAGGTTCCGGCCGTGGAGGTCATTACGACGTCGGCAGTCCACCTGATGAGCGCTGCAGCCGTCAAGTGCGGCCTCGCCGAAGGAACCGACGCCGAGACGTACAAGGACCTCGACGAGGCCCGGAAGCTGATCACAGCGCTGGCGGGATTCATCACTGCGGCCGCTCCAGAGATCGGCAGCCAGCACGCCGGCCCCCTGCGCGACGGGCTGCGGTCGCTGCAGCTCGCCTTCCGCGAGGCCTCGCTCATCCCGGATGCACCGGGCCAGGGGCCCGGCGAGAAGTTCACCGGACCGGTCAACTAGCGGCCCAGCGTTACAGGGAGCGCCGTCGTCGTGCCTGCTGCGCTCCCAGGCCCAGCAGGCTCAGGGCGGCGGTAGCTGCTCCCACCGCAACGAAACCGCCCCACGGTCCCACCGAATCGATCATCAGGCCGGCCGCCGGCGCTCCGAGCGCCACGCCGGAGGTCAGCGCCGAGCCGTACCAGCCCATGGCCTCTCCCCTGCGTTCCTCCGCAACGAGGTGCGCAATCCTCTCCGAGGCGGCGGAGAGGACGGGGGCGCAGAGCAGACCCGGCGCGATGGACAGCAGGGCCAGCACGAACGTGCTGTCGGCGAAGCCCATGGGGATGGTGAGCACGCTCATCAGCAGGAGCAGAACCAGCGGCGAGATGGGCCGGTGCATCGCGCCGTAGACCAGGCCGCCCACCACGGAAGCCGAACACCAGGCGAGGAAGACCCACCCGAGTTCGAAGGCGCGGCCGTCGTCCTCGAGCACGGCGATGATGCCGACGTCGGTGCCCGCAAGAACCATTCCCGCGCCCGCAGCGACTACCAGCACCACTGCCACCGGCAGGGTGAGCCACGCGAAGCTGTGCGCCACCCGCGCCCGGGCACGGACAGCCCGTGCCGGCCGGGCTCCGGGCACCAGCTCGGCCGATGCCTCCCACACGTGCGCCGGCGCGGCTGCAACCATCACCTCGACAGCTGCGGCGTCATCCTGCGCCGCCGTCGGCGCAGCGGCAACGGCTCCCGGCTGGGCGCTTCGCGTGGGCGGATTGAACCACATGAGGAACAGCCCGGCCACGGCGGTGGAAAGCCCGACGACCGTCAGGCCCAGCACGGTCGAGACCTGGGTGGCCAGTACGGCTCCCAGCGCCGGCCCGCCCATGAAGATCACTTCGGTTGCGACGGCGTCGAGGGTAAAAGCGGTGCGCCGTGAGTCACCGCTGACGAGGACGCCGAGTGACTGGCGGACCACTGAAAACACGGGAAGGGTGAAGACCCCGCCGACGAGGGCAGCGAGGAGCAGCCATTCGTAGGTCAGGTGGGGTGCCACCGACCAGATCACGGCCTCTGCGATCACTGACGGGATCAGCGCGACCCTCAGCCCGGCCAGGTCCACGCGCCGGCCACGCCATGGCGCGCCGACGGCGATTCCGATGGTCATCACAGCCGCCACGGCCCCGGCTTCGGCGTAGCCCCGGTCAAGCGTCTGGACAACGTGCAGGGTCAGCAGCACCCCTGCGGCGGAGTGCGGGAAACGCGCGATCATGCCCACCAGCAGAAGACGGCGGACAGGGACAATCCTCAGGAGTTCCCGGTAGACAGCAAAGTTCAACGTTCATCATCTTTCACGCGGGCTCAGCCGCGGAAAGGATCAGCGGGTGAGCCGGATTTCGAGCGAGTCCACCCGCTCGACAAAGTCCTGCAGATTCTGGAGACGGTCCTGGAGCTCGCGCGTCAATGAGCGGACGTCTTCCTGCGGGAGGCCTGCTTCCAGCACGAGCGTCAGGCACAATTCCGGACCGGGGCCACCGCCTCCGATTACTTTACCGCCAGCCGTGCGGCTTGGAACGCCGCTGCCGGGGGTCAGCTCCACCCTGCGGATTCGGCCGTCTTCAGGGACTGCCCCGCCGACAAGCTGTGCCAGTTCCGGATCCGCGTACGACGGCGTCCACTCCTCTTGCTGCGCCAGCGCCCAGAGCGCCGGACGGCGGACCACGAAGGTCGCTTCCCCGCCGGGATCGACGACCATGAGTTCCGCGTTCTCTGCAGCTGCGGCCAGTGCCGCCCGGGCGGCAAACACCGCAACGGGCCGCGCTTCGGAATGCCACCGCTCCAGTCCCGCGGTGGATGTGAAGACGGGCAGGGCGCTGCGTCCGTCCGGGGCCTTGACGGTGACAAGGGCCATGTCGGCCTCCTTGTCCCCCTCGGAGTGCCTGTCCCCTTGGGAATGCGGAGAGTGCGCCTGCGCGCCGGCCTGCTCCTCACCACCGAGTTGGGCGATGACGGGCACAAAGACCCGCACCCCGGCCAGCGCGCGCACGACCGCCGCTTCACCGTCGGCACCGTTGAGCAGCCCCTCGAGCGCGGCCGCGTACGGCGCAGGCACCGCGCCGTCGTCCTTGTCGAACGTGTGCAGCGGATTGCCGTCGCCGGAGAGGTCCCTGCCCTGCCAGGGGCGGCCGGCGGAGTCGGCGACATTGCCCTGGAGCGGCGCCGTCCCGTTGAGCGCCGCCTCGATATGGGCGGGGAGCCTACGCTCGGGCATGCCTAGCGTTCCGGGTGTCCTGCAACGTCCAGCGCCTGGGGAAGCGTGAACGCGCCCGCGTAGAGCGCCTTGCCCACAATGGCGCCTTCCAGTCCGTCGGGAACGAGCTGGCGCAGGGCGGCGAGGTCCTCAAGGCTGGAGATGCCCCCTGACGCCACGACGGGACGCGCGGTCTTTTCCAGGACGTCCCGCAGGAGCTGCAGGTTCGGCCCGCGCAGGGTCCCGTCCTTCGTCACATCGGTGACGACGTACCGGGCACAGCCGGCGTCGTCCAGGCGCGCAAGAACCTCCCAGAGGTCGCCGCCCTCCTCGGTCCAGCCGCGGGCTGCCAGCGTGGTGCCACGGACGTCAAGGCCGACGGCGATGGCGTCCCCGTAGCGCGCAATGGCGCTGGCCGTCCACACCGGGTTCTCCAGCGCCGCGGTACCGAGGTTGACGCGCTCCGCACCGAGCTCAAGTGCGCGGTCCAGTGAGGCATCGTCGCGGATGCCGCCGGAGAGCTCCACCTTGATGTCGAGCTCCTTGACCACCCTGGCCAGCAGGTCGCTGTTGGATCCGCGTCCGAAGGCGGCGTCGAGGTCCACCAGATGGACCCATTCAGCGCCGTCATTCTGCCACTGCAGTGCTGCATCCAGCGGGTCGCCGTAGCTTGTCTCGCTCCCGGCAGCGCCCTGGACCAGCCGGACTGCCTGCCCGTCGGCGACGTCCACGGCAGGGAGCAGTTCAAGGATGGGCGATTCAGTGAAGGGGCTCATGCACTTCCTTTGTTCAGGGTTTCGCGCCGCCGCAGGTGGACGGCTGGCAGTGTCAGCAGCGTGTTGGGGCTCAGCGAAGGCTGCTGATCCAGTTGCGGAGCAGTTGGGCTCCGGCGTCGCCGGACTTTTCGGGGTGGAACTGGGTGGCGGAGAGCGGGCCGTTTTCGACCGCGGCGATGAAGGGGCCGCCGTGCGTGGACCAGGTGACAAGCGGCGGACGCATGGCCGGCTGGGTCACGTCGAAGTTCCACTCCTGCACCCCGTATGAATGCACAAAGTAAAAACGCTCGTCGGCAATGCCCTCGAAGAGTACCGATCCCTCCGGCGGGTCAACCGTGTTCCAGCCCATGTGCGGGACCACGTCGGCTTTGAGCCTCTCAACCGTGCCGGGCCACTCACCCATGCCCTGAGTGCGGACGCCGTGTTCCACGCCCTCCTCGAACAGGACCTGGAGCCCGACACAGATCCCGAGGACCGGACGTCCACCGGCAACCCGGCGTCCGATCATACGGAGTGCATCCACGTCCTTCAGGCCCTGCATGACGGCGGCGAAGGCACCGACACCGGGGACCACGAGGCCGTCAGCGTTGAGTACATCGTCGGCAGCGGCGCTCAGGGTGACTTCGGCGCCTACGTGCTCAAGTGCGCGCACCGCTGACCGGATGTTCCCCGACCCATAATCCAGGACGGTGACCCGGGGCGCGCTCACAGTGCGCCCTTGGTCGAAGGGATGCCGGTCACGCGCGGGTCCGGTTCCACCGCGGTGCGGAGGGCACGCGCGAACGCCTTGAACTGCGCCTCGACAATGTGGTGGGGATCCCTGCCGCCCAGGACATTCATGTGCAGGCAGATCTGGGCGTGGAGGGTGATGGCCTCAAAGACGTGCCGGGTGAGGGAACCCGTGAAGTGCCCGCCGATCAGGTGGTATTCCTGGCCTGCAGGCTCACCGGCGTGAACCAGGTACGGACGGCCCGAAATGTCGACGACGGCGTTAGCGAGAGCCTCATCAAGCGGCACTGTCGCTTCACCGAACCGGCGGATACCGGCCTTGTCGCCGAGGGCCTCCCGCAGCACCTCACCGAGTGTGATTGCGACATCTTCGACGGTGTGGTGGACATCGATGTGGGTGTCTCCGGTGGCCCGGACCGTGAGGTCGATCAGCGAGTGCTTGGCCAGCGCCGTCAACATGTGGTCATAGAAGGGTACGGACGTGCTGATCTCGGAGCGCCCGGTGCCGTCGAGGTCGAGTTCGACGAACACCGACGATTCACTCGTGGTTCGCTCACGTCGCGCAGCGCGTCGGGCAGTAGCTTCCGCGGTCATGGGGAGAGTCCTAACAGTTGTAACAGCGACAGGCGGGCGAAACGCCCGTACATGCATCCGGCGTCCAGTTTATGAGACGGAGGGCCGGATCAGAGATTCGAGGGTTTCGAGGAAGATCCTGGTTTCCTCTTCCGTTCCGGCGGTGACCCGTAGATGGCCTGGTATACCGACGTCCCGGATAAGCACTCCTGCGTCCAGCAGTCCCTGCCATACGGCCCGCGGATCCTCGAGCCCGCCGAAGAGGACGAAGTTGGAATCCGACGGCGCTACGGGAAGCCCGAGGCCGGTGAGCGCGGACACGATGCGGTCCCTCTGCCTTTTGATCTCGTCAACGTTGGCGAGCAGTTTCGCTGAGTGGGTCAGCGCCGCTATTGCAGTGGCCTGGGTGATTGCTGAGAGGTGGTACGGAAGACGAACGAGTCGGAGGGCGTCGGAAATCTCCGGCGCCGCGGCCAGGTATCCAACCCGGGCCCCGGCGAGGGCGAAAGCCTTGCTCATGGTGCGCGAGACGATGAGCCGTTCCCGTCCCGGCAGCAGTTCCAGGGCACTCGGAGTGCCGGTGTGGGAGAACTCGGCGTAGGCCTCGTCGACGATGATGATCGCCCTGGCCGCTTCTCCTGCCTCGTACGCCGCGGCGACAACGTCCAGGGACAAGGCCGTGCCCGTTGGGTTGTTCGGGCTGCACAGGAACACGATGTTGGCACCTGTTTCCGCGACCTGCTCGGCCGTCGCTCCGGCATCGAGGTCGAAGTTGTCCGCTCTCGTGCCGGCCAAGTAGGAGGTCCCGGTGGACCCTGCAAGGAGGGGGTACATCGAATAGGTGGGCGGGAATCCAAGGGCGGTGCGGCCGGGCCCGCCGAAGGCGAGGAGAATATGCTGCAGCACCTCGTTTGACCCGTTGGCGGCCCAGATGTTGTCTGCGGTGAGACCGTGGCCGAGATAACCGGCGAGGTGCTCACGAAGCAGGGTGAACTCCCGGTCAGGGTAGCGGTTGAGCCCGGCCACTGCGTCCTGCACCGCTTCGACAATCGCCCTGCGCACGTCCCCGGGGACGCCGTGGGTGTTCTCATTGACATTCAGCAGGATGGGAACATCGATCTGGGGAGCTCCGTAGGGGCGCAGGCCCCTGAGGTTGTCCCTGATCGGCAGACGGCTGAGGCGTTCAAGCTGATCGGTCACCACCAGAGTTTAAGGCCGCGGGATCCACAATGCAGAATCGCATTGCGCCCAGGGACACTGTGACACCGATTCTGTAGAGCCCTGTTATGGGTTGCCGACGGGGATATGAAGCGACTGCCCGGCCTGCACCGTTGAGGAGGCCAGCGCATTCAGTTCCACGATTTCCTCAACGACGGCGCGTGGGTCCCGTTCCGGGGCGTACTCGGCCGCGAGTGCCCACAGCGTTTCTCCTGACGTCACGCTTACGCGCACCGTCTCCGTAACGGCAGTCCCGCTTGCCGCAGCCTGTGCCTGCGAGGAGAAGAACGCACTGACGATGAGCAGAGCGGCTGCGAGCAGGGCAAGGGGTGCCGCTACCAGCACGATCCAGCCCCGCCGCGTCAGATGCAGGCGAGGGGCCCGCCCGGCCGCACGGCTTCCCCGGATGTCCAGCTGGAATGAGGGTGCGGTTCCTGCGATATGGAGCGTCGACATGGCGTCACCTTTCTTGATGATGTGGATGTCCGACAGCTTTATTCGAAGCTGTGTTCTATTCCTCTGTGTTTATTCTTAGCACCTGTGAACTAATATTGTCGAGACTCGCTCGAACAAATGTTTGAAAAGGCGTTCGCTGTCCCCTAGCGTTGCTGGTGAGGGTGACGGTCCGGCCGCTTCGAAAACCAGCTCATCACCCACCACTGACAAAACAGGTTGGAGGGCCGGCTGGCCCGGGTCCGGCCCAGGGAAAGGGATGCATACTGGTGGCAGATCTCAGTGCGGCAGGGGACATGGCAGAGGCGTCGGCTTCCGGTGCAAAGCGGGGGCGCGGGCGTCCGCGTGGCCGGGCTATTCCCAAGGGGATGACGCCCCGGCAGAAGAAAATCCTCGAAACCATCCAGCGCAGTGTGGCAGCGCACGGCTATCCGCCGTCCATGCGTGAGATCGGTGACACGGTGGGACTGGCCAGCCTGTCTAGCGTGACGCACCAGCTCGCCCAGCTGGAGCGGATGGGTTACATCCGCCGCGATCCCAAGCGTCCGCGGGCAATGGAGATCCTGCTTCCCCTCACCTTCGGTGAGAAGGCGCCGCGGGTCCTACCGTCCTCCGAGGAGGAGCCTGCTCCGGTGTCAGCGGTCGATGCGGCGATGGTTCCGCTCGTGGGCCGCATTGCGGCGGGCGGTCCTATCCTGGCAGATCAGGTCGTGGAGGATGTCATGCCGCTTCCGCGCCAGCTTGTCGGCCATGGGGACCTCTTCATGCTGCGGGTATCCGGTGACTCGATGATCGACGCAGCTATCTGCGACGGTGACTGGGTGGTGGTCCGCCAGCAGAGCACGGCGGAAAACGGCGATGTTGTGGCTGCCCTGCTTGACGACGAGGCCACCGTGAAGACATTCCGGCAGCGGGACGGCCACACCTGGCTCCTGCCGCAGAACACCAGTTATGAACCCATCCTCGGCGACCATGCCACGATCATGGGCAAGGTTGTATCGGTGATGCGCGCCCTCTGAGGTCGCTGCGGCGCCCGAGAGCAGCATCTGCCCCGGTTGCGGAAGCGTCGGTTACGCCGGCTGCGCGGCGGCCAGCCGTGACAGGATGCCCAGAGCGGTAGCCCGGTCGGTGGTCGGCCAGAACGGGGGCAGCGCTGCCCGGAGGAAACCGCCGTAGCCGGCGGTAGCCAGCCGCGAATCCAGGATGGCCACCATCCCCTTGTCGTCCCGGGCGCGGATGAGGCGCCCCGCTCCCTGCGCAAGCCGGACGGCGGCATGGGTGGCCGAGACACTGATGAAGCCGTTTCCACCGGCCTTCGCCACAGCGCGGGTGCGCGCGGTCATCAGCGGGTCGTCGGGGCGCGGAAAGGGTATCCGGTCGATGGTCACGAGCCGGCAGGCGTTCCCCGGCACATCGACGCCCTGCCAGAGTGACATGGTGCCGAACAGGCAGGTGTCGGGCTCCTCCGCGAACTGTTTGACCAACGCGGACATGGAGGACTCGCCCTGGCAGAGGATTTCAACGTCGACCCTCTGCCGCAGGGCGTCAGCGGCCTCTTCAGCGGCGCGCCGCGAGGAGAACAGGCCCAGCGCTCCTCCGCGGGAGGCCTTGATGAGGGCCTCCAGCTCGTCCAGCTGTTCCTCCGACGTTCCCCTGCCGGGTTTCGGCAGGTCCTTGGCGACATACAGCACGCCTTGCCGCGGGTAGTCGAACGGGCTTCCGACGTCGACTCCTGTCCAGGACGGTGCGCCCTCCCCTGTCAGTCCGAGCGAACCCGCGACTGGTCCGAACTCCGACCCGATCGCCAGGGTTGCCGACGTAAGCACAACAGTATGGTCCTCGAACAGTCCGCGCCTGAGCCGTCCCGCCACCGACAGGGGCGCAATGCTGATCGTTGCCGGCGAGGATTCGTCTGCAGCCGAGTATCCGGAACCGGGGGTGAACGTGCTCGGCCGGCTGGACCACAGCACTTCCCCGGCGCCACGGGCCGCGACCATCCGTTCAGCGAATTCGAGCAGCACCAGCAGGCGTGAGCGGGCCATCTGGCGGCCGCCGTCCACCGACTGGGCGGAACCGTCCGAACTCGACTCGGACAGCGCCAGGCGGCAGGCTTCGCGCAACTGCACCAAGGCAAGCTCCTGCTGCTCGCTCAGTCCCGCTGCCATCAGGCCGGAGGGCTGGGCGTCGAAAGCGTGCTCAAAGGCGGTCTGGGCCGCCTGGAGTGTATCGGTGTTGGCGCCCAGATGACGTCTCGCTGCAGCTGCCGCGGCTCCGATCAACGCTCCGGACAGCTGTCCCGATACGGCGGAGGTAACGCGGTCGTGAAGTTCATGCGCCTCATCGATCACCACCACGTCGTGTTCGGGCAGCACCGCGAGCCCCTCGAAAGCGTTGATGGCCAGCAGCGCGTGATTAGTGATCACGATGTCCGCCTGGCCTGCCTTTTCACGTGCGCGTTCGCTGAAGCACTCGTCGGCCACGGGGCACCTCTGCGCACCGAGGCATTCCATGCTGGACACCGAGACCTGCCGCCAGGCCCTGTCACTGACCCCGGGCAGCAGCTCATCCCGGTCGCCGGTTTCTGTTTCCTCGGCCCACTCCCGCAGGCGGACGATCTCCCGTCCGAGCGGAGTGGACGGTCCCGCAGACGGATGCGGGGTTGCCGGCTCGCCGTCCAGCGCGAACAGGGCTCCGGAGTCCTCCTCGTCCGGGAATCCGCCGCCTGTCTTGTGCCTGCAGACGTAATTCCCGCGGCCCTTGAGCAGCGCGACATTCACGGGCCGCGGCAGCGAGCCCTTCAGGGTCTCGAGCAGCCGGGGCAGGTCGCGGTTGACGATCTGCGCCTGCAGCGCCAGCGTGGCGGTGGAGACAACGGAGGTGGTGTCGCTCTTCACCGCGTGGGTGATCAGGGGCAGCAGGTACGCCAGGGACTTTCCGGTGCCGGTTCCGGCCTGCACCAGCAGGTGGGTGCCGCTGTCGATCGCTTCCTCGACCTGGCGCACCATTTCATGCTGCCCGCTGCGCTGCTGACCGCCCATCGCTTCCACGACGTCGTCGAGCAGTTGTAGGGGACTTACCTTCCCCTCAGCCATGCCTGACGAACGGCTCCAGTTCCGCGGCCAGGCCTTCCCGGACCATTACCTCGACTTCGGTACCCTTTTCGACGTGTTCGAGCCGAAGGATCTCCGCGTCCGGCTGGTGCAGGCGCGATACGACGTCCCCGCGCTGGTAGGGCACCAGCAGCGTCAGCCTGACGCTCGGCCGTGGAATGGCCTGGCTGATCAGTTCAAGCAGCTCCGGAATCCCCTGGCCGGTGCGGGCGGAGACGATTGCGTGGCGCGGTTCCTTCTGCCGAAGCCGTTCGAGGACAAACGGATCTGCGGCATCCGCCTTGTTCAGGACGATGATCTCGGGCACCTTGCGCGCGTCCACCTCCGTCAGGACATCCCGTACGGCGGCGATCTGTCCCTCAGGGTCAGGGTGCGAGGCATCCACGACGTGCAGGATCAGGTCAGCGTCCGCTACTTCCTCAAGGGTGGACCGGAACGCTTCAACCAGCTGGGTGGGCAGGGACCGGACAAACCCGACGGTATCCGCGAGGGTGAACTCCAGCCCGTCCGGCGTCTGGGCCCGACGGATGGTCGGATCCAGCGTGGCGAACAGTGCGTTCTCCACCAGGACCCCGGCATCCGTCAGCCGGTTCAGGAGGGACGACTTCCCGGCGTTCGTGTAGCCGGCGATCGCCACAGACGGGACCTCATGACGACGGCGGTTGGCCCGCTTGGTTTCACGGGCGGGCTTCATTCCGGCGATCTCCCGGCGGAGCTTCGCCATCCGGGTGCGGATTTTCCGGCGGTCCAGTTCGATCTTGGTCTCGCCGGGCCCGCGCGAACCCATCCCTGCACCGGCACCACCGACCTGGCCGCCGGCCTGGCGGGACATGGACTCGCCCCAGCCGCGCAGCCGCGGAAGCAGATATTCGAGCTGTGCCAGCTCCACCTGCGCCTTTCCTTCACGCGACTTGGCGTGCTGGGCGAAGATGTCGAGGATGAGAGCGGTTCGGTCAATGACCTTGACCTTGACGATGTCTTCAAGCCCGCGGCGCTGCGAGGGGGCAAGCTCGCTGTCGACGATGACCGTGTCCGCTCCCGTGGCCATCACGATGTTCTTAAGTTCCTCGGCTTTGCCGGCCCCCAGGAAGGTGCCCGGATCCGGCTTCAGGCGGCGCTGAATGATGCCGTCCAGGACTTCGGATCCGGCTGTTTCTGCGAGGGCGGCGAGTTCACGCAGCGAATTCTCCGCGTCCGCCACGGTTCCTTCGCCCCAGATGCCGGCCAGCACCACGCGTTCAAGGCGCAGCTGTCGGTATTCGACCTCGCTGACGTCCTCAAGCTCCGTCGAGAGCCCGGCCACACGCCGCAGTGCGCGCCGCTCTTCACGGTCCTGCTGGTCGCCGTCGTACTCCGATGGTTCCCCGTCGAGTTTCGACAACGCCTGCGCTCGTTCGCGCTGCCCGTTGCCGAAACGGCGGGTGGCGCCGGTGGTGGATGCGGGGTCTTTGGCAAGAATCCGGTCGATGACGGCCTGGATTTCATCGGGGCCCATTTCCGGCTCGGGCGTTGCCGACGCTCCGTGATGAGTGGTCATACTCTCCCTTGGTATCTGTCTTTCCATGGTAGTCCGTCGGCCCGGCGGCGTGGGCGGGATTCTCTCAGCGCGAAGCGCGGACCACTAGGCTGGAACATTATGGATTCGCAGCACTACTTCAGCACCGCTCCCTCCGGGCCGGACCGGCGCCGCCCACTCCGGGTGTCACTGGCAGGCAGGGAACGGGACCTCGTGACCTCCGGCGGCATTTTCAGCCCGGACGGTGTGGACAAAGGCACCGCGATCCTGCTGTCGGAGGTGCCGCCGCCCGGCGGGTCCAGCCTGCTCGATATCGGCTGCGGATGGGGCCCGCTCGCCCTCACCATGGCGCTCCAGGCGCCCGGGGCCGCCGTCGTCGCCATCGACGTCAATGAGCGTTCGCTGGAACTGACCCGGGAAAATGCCCGGCGGCTGGATCTCGCCAACGTGACCGCAGCGCTGCCCGACGACGTCAGGAACGACATCCTGTTCGACACCATCTGGTCCAACCCCCCGATCCGCATCGGCAAGGATGCCCTCCACGAGCTACTGCTGCGCTGGCTCCCCCGGCTTGCCCCGGGCGGGACAGCGTGGCTGGTGGTGCAGAAAAACCTGGGCGCCGATTCACTGCAGCGGTGGCTGGCAGCGGAACTTCCGGCCGATTACGACGTCGGCCGCGCTTCCACCGCGAAATCCTTCCGTATCCTGCGGGTGACCCGGCAGGACTAGGCGAAGGTACCGCTGGCCACCAGTACGGCCGGACCGCTCAGATGGACGTGTTCGTCGCCCCCGGCGCCCAGCCGGAAGCGCACGCCGACAACACCGCCGGGCACGGTGACGCTCCAGACGTCAGGGGCGTCCTCCCCCGCCCAGAAGCGGGTGGCGACCGCCGCAGCGCAGGCGCCGGTCCCACAGGAGAGGGTTTCACCCACTCCACGTTCGTGGACACGCATGCTCACCTGGCCCACGCCGTCGTGCATCAGCGGATCGTGCGGCACAACAAACTCCACGTTGGTTCCGTTCGGCGGCAGCGGGTCCACGGACGGCGCATCGAACAGGCGTGTTGCGCGCAGTTCCGCGATCTCTGCCAGGGCCACGACCGTGTGCGGATTGCCCATGCTGACCGACAGTCCGGGCCGCGCGACCTGCAGCCCGTCTGCCTCCACCAGCGAATCCGTGGCGCGCGCGGCCGCGGCGTCCGGATAGATGAACTCCCACGGCCCCATGTCCACCGAGTAGCCGTCCGCGGAGCGCTCGACAATCTTGACTCCGCCGCGGGTACCGACGGCAACGGTGGCTCCCTCGGCGAGGTCGATCAGTCCGTGGCTGACCAGGAAGTGCACAAACACGCGGACCCCGTTGCCGCACATTTCCGACACCGAACCGTCGCCGTTCCGGTAGTCCATGAACCACTCGGCGTCCGGCGCCTGTTGCAGAAGTGCCCTGCCCTCCGGGAGGAACGACGACGGCACCGCACGGATCAATCCGTCCGCGCCGATACCCCGGTGGCGGTCGCAGGCGGCCGCGACATCGGCTGCCGTCAGGTCCACCGTGCCGTCCCGGTCGGCGACCAGGATGAAGTCATTACCGGTGCCGTGCCCTTTGGTGAAGGACAGTCCGGACAGTCGCGTGCGGGCAGCCGCTGCCGCCTGGGTATGTGTGCTCACCCTATCTAGGATAGGGGTCCCTCTTTCCGCGCGGCTCTTACTGCTTTCCCGAGCAGTTCAGGGTCATGCCAGTGCAGCCAGCGGATCCGGTCGTCCGGCCGGAACCACGTCAGCTGCCTCCGGGCGAAGCGCCGGGTGGCGGCGATGGTGTCCTCGGCTGCCTCGGCCGGTGACCATTCGCCGTCGAGCACGCGCAGGAACTGGCTGTAGCCCAGGGCACGGGCAGCGGTGCGGCCCTCCCGCAGGCCCTGCCCGTCGAGCACGCGGACCTCGTCCTGAAGTCCGCGCCCGATCATGGCGTGCACGCGTTCAGCCAGCCTGTCCCGAAGGATGTCGCGATCCACGCCCAGCCCGATCTGCACCGCAGGCTGGTGGTACACCCGCCGGGGCATGAAGGAACTGAAGGACCGGCCGGTGATTTCATACACTTCAAGGGCCCGGATGACCCTGCGTTCATCCCCCAGCCGCCCGGCGGATACGGGATCGACGGCGGCCAGCCGCTCACGCAGGGCGGCAATTCCGTGTGCAGCGTTCTCGTCTTCGAGCCGTGCGCGGACGGCGGCATCGGTCGGCGGGAACTCAAGCTCATCCAGCGCCGCCCGAAGGTACAGGCCCGATCCACCCACCAGGATGGGCACCCGGCCCCGCGCGCGGATTTCAGCCATCGCTTCCCGGCTCCGCTGCTGGTAGGCGGCGACACTGGCCTCCTCGCGGACGTCCAGGATGTCCAGAAGGTGGTGCGGCACACCGCGGCGTTCCTCGAGGGACAGCTTGGCCGTGCCGATATCCATGCCCCGGTAGAACTGCATGGCGTCGGCGTTGATCACCTCGCCGCCGAGGGCGTCGGCCAGTGCGATGCCCAGCTCCGACTTCCCAGAACCTGTGGGCCCGACGACGGCGATCACCGGGAGCGATTCGGGCTGATCCGTTGGAGGCACCCTAGTCGCGGCGTACCGGGAGGGCTGGCATCCCGAGGGAGACGCCCTTGCCGGGGGCGCCGGCGCCAGGTACCGGTGCGCCACAGGATTCTGCCTGCGACCGGTCCCAGGCGTCGCCTGCGCGGGACCGCCGGAGGTGATACTCCCCCGCCGGTGGATCTGCGACCAGGTGGAAGGCCGCCGCCTCAGTGATGGTCACCGTGACCAGGTCTCCGGGCCGCGGTGCCTCGGCCCCTTCGGGGACCGAGAAGTGGACGAGCCTCAGATCCCGTGATCGTCCGCTCAGGCGGTGGGTTTCGTGGGCCTTGCGGCCCTGCTGCGCGGTGACGAGCACCTCCACCCGACGGCCTACCTGCGCGGCGTTTTCCTCTGCCGCGATGCGGTCCTGCAGGGCGGTGAGGCGCTCATACCGCTCCTGGACCACCGCCTTCGGAAGCTGGTCGGGAAGTTCCGCGGCAGGGGTCCCGGGCCGCTTGGAGTACTGGAAGGTGAAAGCGGTGGCGAACCGGGCCTGCTCAACAACGCGCAGCGTTTCCAGGAAATCCTCTTCGGTCTCCCCAGGGAAACCGACGATGATGTCCGTGGAGATGGATGCATGCGGCATCCGTGCGCGAACCCGGTCCAGGATGCCGAGGAACTTCTCCGACCGGTAGGAGCGGCGCATCGCCTTCAGGATGCGGTCGGATCCGGATTGCAGCGGCATGTGGAGCTGCGGGGCCACGTTCGGGGTCTCTGCCATGGCATCGATCACGTCATCGGTGAATGCCGCCGGGTGGGGACTGGTGAAGCGTACGCGCTCCAGTCCCTCGATAGTCCCGCATGATCGCAGGAGCTTCGCGAATGCGCCCCTATCGCCGAATTCCACGCCGTACGAGTTGACGTTCTGGCCGAGGAGCGTGACCTCGATGGCTCCGTCAGCCACGAGCGCTTCGATCTCGGCGAGGATGTCCCCGGGCCGCCGGTCCTTTTCCTTCCCGCGCAGGGAAGGCACGATGCAGAAGGTGCAGGTGTTGTTGCAGCCCACCGAGATAGAGACCCAGCCCGAGTACACCGCATCGCGCTTGGTGGGCAGGGTGGAGGGAAAGACGTCCAACGATTCGAGGATTTCGAGCTGCGCCTCATCGTTGTGGCGGGCGCGCTCCAGCAGGGCCGGTAGTGCCCCGATGTTGTGGGTCCCGAAGACGGCGTCCACCCACGGCGCCTTGCGGAGGATGGTTTCCCGGTCTTTCTGGGCGAGGCAGCCACCGACGGCGATCTGCATTCCCGGCCGTGACTGCTTCACCGGCGCAAGCTGCCCCAGATTCCCGTACAGCTTGTTGTCCGCGTTCTCGCGGACGGCACAGGTATTGAAGACAACGACGTCGGCCTGCCCGCCCACCGCAGTCACATATCCGGCGTCCTCCAGGAGCCCTGAGATGCGTTCGGAGTCGTGGACGTTCATCTGGCACCCAAAGGTGCGCACCTCATAGGTGCGTGGAACGGAGCCGTGCTCTGACGGCGCCGGTGAAGGCGAAGGTGATACAACTGTGGAACTCACCCATTAAGGGTACGGCCCAGCGTGCCCAGCCCCAATCCGGGCGGCAGCACCGGTAGCGTGCACCGCGGGTACCACCCGGGCCCGTCCAGCTAGTCCAGCTCTTCCAGCCCGTCCAGCTCTTCCAGCCCGTCCAGCTCCTCCCGGACGATGGAGAAGGCAAGGGACGGCGAATAGCCTTTGCGGGCAAGCATGGCCACGAGCCGGCGTGTCTGCTTCTCGCGGGCTGCCCGGTCCGCCGGGTCGGCAAGCGGTCTCAACTTCCGCCGCACCAGATCGACGGCGGCGGAATGCTCGTCCTCGTCGGACCGCTGCGCCAGCGCGTCCTCGGCCAGCTCGCCGGTGATGCCTTTGTCCGCCAGCTCGCGCTTGATGGCCGACCGGGCCAGGGATCGGGTGGCGGCACGGCTGCGCACCCACATGCGGGCGAACTCCGCGTCATCAATCAGCTGGACCTCTTCGTAGCGGTCCAGGATTTCTTCCGCTACCTGATCGGAAATTCCGCGCTCACGCAGTTTCGTGAGGAGCTGGTGACGGCTGCGCGGAGCCATCGAGAGCTGACGCAGCACGATGGACCGCGCCGCTTCATGCGGGTCCGGCTCCGCTACCGGATCAACGTCGGAGCCCTGCCCTGAACCCCCGCGGTCCTCTCCGGCTGGGCGCATCCTGCTTGAACTCTTCCTGCTTGAATTCTTCCTGCCCGAGCTCTTCCTGCTTGAACCCATGCTGCCTGAACCTGTGCTGGCTGAACGCCGGGCGCCCCGCTGTGTTGCGGCGCCCGGCATCCCGGGGAAGTCATTCATGCGGCGTTAGCGGCCCTCGCCGCCGACTGCCTTCAGTTTGGGACCACCCGGCTCCGGGGCGGCCGGCTCAACCGCGCCGCCGACGCCGAGCTTTTGCCGGATCTTTTGCTCCAGCTCATCTGCCAGGTCCGGATTGTCGATCAGGAACTTCCGCGCGTTCTCCTTGCCCTGACCCAGTTGGTCTCCGTCATAGGTGAACCAGGCGCCGGATTTCTTCACGAGACCGTTTTCCACGCCGACATCGATCAACCCGCCCTCGCGGGAGATTCCGAAGCCATAGAGGATGTCGAATTCCGCCTGCTTGAAAGGCGGGGCCATCTTGTTCTTGACGATTTTGGCCCGTGTCCGGTTACCCACCGGGTTGGTGCCTTCCTTGAGCGTTTCAATGCGACGCACATCGATGCGCACGGAAGCGTAGAACTTCAGTGCCTTACCGCCCGTGGTGGTTTCCGGGCTGCCGAAGAACACGCCGATCTTCTCGCGGAGCTGGTTGATGAAGATGGCGGTTGTCTTGGTCTGGCTCAGCCGTCCGGTGATCTTTCGCAGGGCCTGGCTCATCAGCCGCGCCTGCAGACCGACGTGGCTGTCGCCCATTTCGCCCTCGATCTCGGCGCGCGGAACCAGTGCTGCCACGGAGTCGATCACCACGATGTCGATGGAACCGGAGCCCACCAGCATGTCCATGATCTCCAGGGCCTGCTCGCCCGTGTCCGGCTGCGAGACCAGCAGTGCGTCGGTATCCACGCCGAGCTTCTTGGCGTATTCAGGATCCAGCGCATGCTCAGCGTCGATGAACGCAGCGATGCCGCCGTTGCGCTGGGCGTTGGCGACCGCGTGCAGAGCCACCGTTGTTTTACCCGACGATTCCGGGCCATAGATTTCCACGACCCTGCCGCGGGGCAGTCCGCCGATCCCAAGGGCGGCGTCGAGCGCGATGGAACTGGTGGAAATGGTTTCGATGGGGGCGCGGACCTCATCACCCAGACGCATGACGGAGCCTTTGCCGTACTGCTTGTCTATCTGGGCCAGGGCGGCCTCAAGAGCCTTTTCGCGATCGGCTGGTACGGCCATTATTCACCTCGGTTTACTCATGGCCACCTAAGGCCCGTTGACTGTTCTTCCCGACCGTAACGTTTCCCTCCGACACTTTGCCCGGCAGGACGAACCATGTGGATATTGCGCCGGGTTTCGGGGAGCTGTGGAGGACGTGTGGAGAGAAGGATTTCTGGCTCCAGCATAACCCCGGTCCGAACACATATTCGATTGATTCCGTGGCGTGTTTCGCTTCGGTCACCGTGGTTTTACATCGCGCCCGAGGCGCCGGTATTCCGGTACGTCCTGCATGGTGCAGACCGCTTGCCAGACTGCCCTGGGATCGATTCCTGCCCGTAGCGCCTCCATGGGTGTCCGGTCGCCCAGACCTGACAGATGCAGGGTATCCGCCAGTGTGCGCGAGTAGGCGGGACCGAATTCATCGTCCATCAATCGCCAGAAGTCACTTGTGCGCAATGCTGCGTCCTCCCTCTTGTCGATAACCCTAGAATGAATCGCATGACTGTAGACCGCCAGGAACCTGATGCCTCCGTTGATGCTGCCGTCCAGGCGTTGGAGCAGCAGCTCAGTATGCTGTGGCGGCGTGCACGGTCCAACTCCTACAAGGTTGCGCGGCGCGTCCATCCCGACATGGAGCCTGCAGCCTACGGGCTGCTGGTCATCCTACAGCGGGAGGGTTCCATGCGCCTGACCGATCTGGCAGCCAGCATCGGGGTCGGCAAACCCTCTGTCAGCCGGCAGATCGCCATGTTGGAACAGCTCGGCCTGGTCCAGAAGACAGCCGATCCGCTGGACGGCCGCGCGCAGGCGATCAGCCTGACCGAGGACGGCCTGAGGCAGCTTTCCACTGCGCAGGCCGCCCGCAAGGAAGCATTTCACCAGCTGATGGAAGACTGGAGCCTCTCGGATCTCCGGACGCTCGGGAACCTGATTTCCCAGCTGAACCAGACCTACACCAAGGACAACTGGTAGGACACACAAGAGGAGGCCCGCCGGATGGCGAACCTCCTCTTTACGCACACCGGGGTGCGGTGGAACATCAGTTCTTGGTAGCTGCGAGTCCCCTGCTGAAACCGCCGGTGAAATCCTCCGGCAGTTCGCCGCCGAACTGCTGGGCGAATTCCTGCGGGACGGTGTCGGGAACAGCGACTCCCTCTGCTTCTGCAAGGCGGTCACTGACCTCCCGCAGCATCAGGGACAACGGCACATCCAGTGCGGAGCAGATTGAGGACAGCAGTTCCGAAGACGCTTCCTTCTGCCCCCGCTCCACCTCGCTGAGGTAGCCGAGGGAGACCCGGGCGCTGTGCGACACTTCCCTGAGTGTACGGCCCTGGCGCTGGCGGACGTCCCGCAGGACGTCTCCGATCTCGTGGCGTAAAACGACCATCTTGCGCTCCTTCGGCTTACGTTGCGGATCTTCTGCCAACCCCACATCCCGCCAACGGATAACACCGTTCACGGATACGGGTTGCTTTACCATGTGGATCGCCTAACTCCCTTGTGCTGGCCTGAGCAGCTGTCTGTTTTTAAGCCTAGCCCGTCTTGCGTCGACGTGCTGGACACTATTGATAACTATTGCGGATCTCTGTTTGTTCCCACCGGCCGGCGCTGGAGCACTTCCGTGAGGAGCTTCACTGCCGCATCGCAGGAGGCTTCCCGGATCTGTGCGCGGGTTCCCGCGAACCGGTATTCCCGAACGAGGCAGTCATCAGTTCCGGAAACAGCAACGACGACGGTGCCCACATCCTTCCCCTCGTGCGGTTCCGGACCTGCCACGCCGGTGGTCGCTACACCGATGTCGGCATTGCAGGACTTCCTTGCACCGCGCGCCATCTGCTCGGCTACCTGCACATCAACGGCACCCACACGGCGCAGCAGTTCAGGATCCACACCGAGCAGCGACACCTTCAGATCCCGGTGGTAGGAAACCACGCCTCCGCGCAGCACGGCTGAGGCACCCGGAACGTCAGCGAGCGACGCCGCAACCAATCCTGCCGTCAGGGACTCACCCGTGGCCACGGTAAGGCGGCGTTCGCTTGCCAGAGCCACGGCGTGTTGGAGTGCGGCGGCGCGAATCTCGGCCGGCGTCACAGGATGGGAGCCCCGGTACCGGTCATCGGGCGGAGTTCCGGGCCGAACGGCGGAGGCGCACGGCCTGCACCACGTAGTCGATGCCGGTGACGACGGTGATCGCCAGGGCTGCCATCATCACCACAAGTGCGGGCCACTGCGCCCAGGATCCCAGCGCGGGAACCAGCAGGTAGAGGAAGATCGCGAGGGTCTGGACAACGGTCTTCAGCTTTCCGCCACGGGAGGCCGGCATCACTCCGTAGCGGATGACGGCAAATCTTAGCAGCGTGATGCCGAGCTCACGCACCAGGATCACGATAGTGATCCACCACTGCAGTTCACCGAGCGCGGACAGCAGAATCAGAGCCGACCCGATCAGCAGTTTGTCGGCAATGGGATCGGCGATTTTTCCGAAATTGGTGATCAGTCCGCGGCTGCGGGCAATGTCGCCGTCGAGCTTGTCGGTGTAGATGGCCACCGCGAAAGTGACCACCGCAAGCCAGCGGTAAACCCCGCCGTTGCCGGCGTCGGCGAGGAGGAACCAGACGAAGAACGGCACCAGCACAATCCGCACGACCGTCAGGACGTTCGCTACGTTCAGGACGGGCACCGCTCCGGCATCAGGATTGCTCACGGGTCAAGGCTACCTGCCTGTCAATGACCAGGCGTCTTCGGAGCCGTCGTCGTCGTCCTCATCAGCGTAGTCCACCGCCTGCCGGCGGGCATCAAGATCGTCGGCAACCAGATCCGTGACCCCGCCGGGCGGGTAGTCCGACGGCTCGGGCGCCGGTGCTGCGGCCGGAGCCGCGGGTTCATCGCCGCGCATCGCCGCGAGCACGGGGGCGAGGTCATCGGGCTTCACCAGCACATCCCGAGCCTTGGAACCCTCCGAGGGGCCGACCACTCCCCGCGATTCCAGCAGGTCCATCAGGCGCCCTGCCTTCGCGAAGCCCACGCGGAGCTTGCGCTGAAGCATCGAGGTGGAGCCGAACTGCGTGGTGACCACCAGCTCAGTGGCCTGCAGCAGCACCTCGAGATCGTCTCCGATGTCGTCGTCGATCTGCTTCTTCGGCGCTTCCACCGCAACGTCATCCCGGTAGACGGCCTTCAGCTGCTCCTTGACGTGTTCAACCACCCGGTGAATCTCGGATTCCGTCACCCAGGCGCCCTGGACGCGCATGGGTTTCGAAGCACCCATGGGCAGGAAGAGCGCGTCGCCCTGTCCAATCAGCTTCTCGGCTCCCGGCTGGTCCAGCACCACCCGCGAGTCGGTGACCGAGGAGGTGGCGAAGGCCATCCGGGAGGGCACGTTGGCCTTGATCAGGCCGGTCACGACGTCCACTGACGGACGCTGTGTGGCCAGCACAAGGTGGATACCCGCGGCCCTGGCCAGCTGGGTGATCCGGACGATCGAGTCCTCGACATCACGCGGAGCAACCATCATGAGGTCCGCGAGCTCGTCCACGATGACCAGCAGGTAGGGGTACGGCCGCACCACGCGCTTGGAGTCCGGCGGCGGGACCACCTTGCCGTTGCGCACAGCCTTGTTGAAGTCGTCGATGTGCTTGTAGCCGTAGTTGGCGAGGTCGTCGTAGCGGGTATCCATTTCACGGACCACCCACTGGAGCGCTTCGGCCGCCTTCTTTGGGCTGGTGATGATCGGCGTGATCAGGTGCGGCACACCCTCGTAGGCGGTGAGCTCAACACGCTTCGGATCAACCATGATCATCCGCACCTCATCGGGAGTGGACCGCATGAGGATGGAGGTGATCATCGAGTTGACGAAGGATGACTTACCGGCGCCGGTGGCACCGGCCACGAGCAGGTGGGGCATCTTGGCAAGGTTTGCGACAACAAACCCGCCCTCGACGTCCTTGCCCACGCCCATGACCATGGGGTGGTCCGTCTTGCGTGCGTTGCCGGAGCGCAGTACGTCACCGAGCGACACCGTCTCGCGGTCGGTATTCGGAATCTCGATGCCGATCGCGGACTTGCCCGGGATCGGTGAAAGGATCCGCACGTCCGAGCTGGCGACAGCGTAGGAGATGTTCTTGGAGAGGGCGGTGACCCGCTCGACCTTGGTGCCGGAGGCAAGCTCGATCTCATACCGGGTGACCGTCGGACCCCGCGAGAACCCGGTCACCTTGGCATCAACGTTGAACTGCTCCAGGGTGTGCGTGAGCGCCGCGACCACGGCGTCGTTCGCCTCGGAACGCTCCTTGGGGGGCGTGCCGGCGGGAAGGTAGTCGGAGGGAGGCAGCGTGTAGGTGACGTCCCCGGCAAGGGAAAGCTGCTCGGTCCGCTGGGGAATCGGAGTCGCAGGAGCCTGCGGCTGGACCGGGTTGGAGGGTACGTGGACAGGAGCCCCTGCCGGCGCATTCGCCGCCGGCAGCACAGCCATGGCCTCCGTGGCGGGTTCGCCCTCCCCGAGTCCCTGGTTGCGCTTGATTTTTTCGGTGGCGAGTTCCTGCTGGGTCGGCCGGCGGACGCCGGGCGGGACGGTCGGGGACGGGGGCACCGGGTCGCCGTCGTCGTCGAGAACGGCGCGTTCAAACGCCTCATCACCGACATAGCCGTCCAGGTCTTCTTCCTGACGGGGGTTCTTCTTCCCGCCGAAGAGGCGCGACTTCTTCTTCGGCCTGCCCGCTGCGCGCGCACGGTCGGAGAGGTAGCTCTGATCGTGCTCGTCCGCGTCTGCCGCGTCACCGTTGGGGTCCTGGCCCATCAGGTGCTCATAGAACTGGCGCAGCCGGGACGGAATGTGGCGGAACGGGGTGGCGGTGACAATGAGGATGCTGACAAAGATCAGGAAGGCCAGCAAGACACCGACCGGCCACGCGGAGAGGACGGCTGCTGCCGGGCCCGCAATCAGGTACCCCACTACGCCGCCTACCTGCCACAGCGCGTCGAGCCCGGCCGAGAGCTCAGGCTGCCCGCCCACCAGGTGGGCGATGCCGGAACCGGCGAAGGTCAGGACGGTCAGGCCGATCCCAATCCGGTTGTTGGCGCGCGGATCCTCCGGGTAGCGGAACAGGCGGACTGCCCCGATCAGCAGGATGAAGGGCAGCAAAAGCGCCATCCAGCCGACCGATCCCCCGGCGACTGCATGGACTCCGTCAGCCACCGGGCCGGTCAGCGCCCACCACTCGACGGTGGCTACGGCCGCCGCGCATAGGAAAAGGAAAAAGCCTGTGCCGTCCCTGCGGAGACTCTTTTCCGGCTGGACGTCATGCCCGAATTTGCGGACGGCCCCGGCCACCAGATGGGCGATCCCCATCCAGAAACCGCGGATGGCGCGCAGCGGCAGGGGAAGTTTGTCTTCCGCAGCGGGCAGTTGCTCGGTCTTGCTCGCGCCGCGCGCGGTTGAACCGCGCCCGGCGGTGGTGGTGCTGCGGGTGCGCGACTGTCCGGAACCCCGCGGCTGGGAGGCGCGCGCTTGCGAGGTTCGCGGCTGTTGACCCCGCGAAGAGGGAGGGGTGGTACGAGTCGCCATGCCTGCTACGCTACCGGACGGTACCCCCTGATCCGGGGATTAGCACGCCCGTCAGGCTTCCAGGACCACCGGGATGATCATGGGACGACGCCGGTAGCGGCGGTTGACCCAGGTCCCCACCACGCGCCGGACCACCTGCTGCAGCTGATGGTTCGTGTGATCCTTGTTGCTCATGACGGCTTCGGCCAGGGCGGTGCTGATTTTCGGTTTGATGTCGTCGAAGATCGAATCGTCCTCGGCGAAACCGCGGGCGTGAATATCCGGCCCCGAGACGATTGTGCCCGTGCTGCGGTTCACCACGGTGATGATGGAGATGAAGCCTTCCTCGCCGAGGATGCGGCGGTCCTTCAGGTCAGCATCGGTGATCTCACCGATGCTGGAGCCGTCCACGTACACATACCCGCACTCCACCGCCCCGACGATTCTCGCGACGCCGTCTGAAAGGTCGACCACGGAACCGTCGTCCGTCTGCAGGACGTTCTCGCTGGGAATCCCGGTCTGGATGGCAAGCTTGCCGTTGGCGATGAGGTGGCGTGTCTCCCCGTGGACGGGCATGACGTTCCGGGGCCTGAGGATGTTGTAGCAGTAGAGCAATTCACCGGCAGCCGCATGACCGGAAACATGCACCCGGGCGTTGCCCTTGTGGATGACGTCAGCGCCCAGTTTGAGGAGTCCGTTGATAACCCGGAAGACGGCGTTCTCGTTTCCCGGAATCAGGGAAGACGCAAGGATGACGGTGTCTCCCTTGCCCACCGTGATCGGATGATCACCATTCGCCATGCGGGACAGCGCAGCCATCGGCTCGCCCTGTGATCCCGTGGACATCAGCACTACCCGGTCATCCGGGAGGTTATCCACGTTCTTGACGTCCACCAGGATTCCGTCCGGCACCCGCAGGTAGCCTAGTTTCGCCGCGATGGACATGTTGCGCACCATGGAACGCCCGGCGAAGCAGACAAAACGGCCGTGCGCCTCGGCAGCGTCGAGGACCTGCTGGACGCGATGGATGTGGGAGGAGAAGGACGCCACGATCACCCGTTTCCTCACCTGACCGAAAAGCCGGTCCAGTTCGGGTCCGATCTCGCGTTCGGCCGTGGTGAAGCCGGGGACGTCGGCATTGGTGGAATCGACCATGAACAGGTCGACACCCTCTTCCCCCAGCCGGGAAAAGGCGCGCAGGTCGGTGATTCTTCCGTCGAGCGGCAGTTGGTCCATTTTGAAGTCGCCCGTGTGGAGGACGGTTCCGGCGGCTGTCCGGATGAACACGGCAAGCGCATCGGGAATGGAGTGGTTGACGGCCACGAACTCGCACTCGAAGGGGCCGAACTGCTCGATCTGGCCCTCGGCTACCGTCAGGGTAAACGGCCGGATCCGGTGTTCCTGGAGTTTCGCCTCGATCAGCGCAAGGGTCAGCTGCGAGCCGATCAGCGGTATGTCATTCTTCAGCCGCAACAGGTACGGCACTGCTCCGATGTGGTCTTCATGCCCGTGGGTGAGCACCAGTCCCACCACGTCGTCCAGCCGGTCCTCGATGTAGGAGAAATCAGGCAGGATCAGGTCGACACCGGGCTGCGTCTCCTCGGGAAACAGAACTCCGCAGTCCACGATCAGCAGCTTGCCGCCGATCTCGAAAACGGCCATATTGCGGCCGATTTCACCGAGGCCGCCGAGCGGAACAATCCTGAGCGTTCCTTCGGCGAGCGGCGGCGGCGGAATGAGTGCGGTCCCTGCGAGTTCTGTCATGCGTTGGCCCTTCGAAAACTAGCGGGTTGTGCCCGCGGAAAAGTCCCAGCCCGCTTCGGCGAGGTCGGTCAGCACCGGTTCCATTTCGACGGCGGTGGGTTCGACAAGCGGCAGCCGCACCACCGAGTTGGACAGTATGCCCTGCATCCGCAGGATCTGCTTTGCTGACACGGCGCCCGGAATGTGCGTCATGACGGCACGCACAACGGGATCAAGTTCAAAGTGGATCTTCCGCGCCGTGGCAAAGTCCCCTCCCGCCGCCGCATCGACGAGGGCGCGGAACTGTGCCGTGGCCACATGCGCGCTGACGCTGACCACTCCGACGGCTCCGGCTGCCATCCACGGCAGCGTCAGCCCGTCGTCGCCCGCGTAGACGTCCAGCGCTGTGTTGGCGAGCACCCTGGTGATGGCGGCGTAGTCCGCCTTTGCATCCTTGAGCGCGAGGATCTTCGGATTGTCGGCCAGGCGGATCATGGTCTCCGTGCTGATCGGGATGCCTGCCCGGCCGGGAATGTCATAGATCATGATGGGCAGGTCCGAGGCTTCGGCTACCGCATCAAAGTGCGCGAGAACACCTGCCTGCGTGGGCTTGTTGTAGTAGGGGGTCACCACGAGCTGTGCGTCGGCGCCCGTCTGCTGGGCGCGCCGGGCCATCTCCACGGAGTGCGATGTGTGGTTGGTGCCGGTCCCGGCAATTACCTTTGCCCGTCCGCCGACTGCCTCCTTGACCACGCGGAAGAGGTCTTCCTTTTCCTGGTCCTCGAGGGTGGAGGTTTCACCGGTGGTTCCGGAAATCACGAGGCCGTCGCAGCCGTCCTCCACCAGGCGGACCGCAAGCGAGGCGGCAGCGTCAAGATCCACTGCACCGTCAGGAGTGAAGGGTGTCACCATGGCGGTGACGAGGGTGCCGAAGGGAAGCGAGCGAATGTGGGAGTCAGCCATGGGTCAAACTTACCCGCTGCGGCGGGCGTGAGAACATTCCATCATGGCCATCACACAAACCGCCGGCCGGCTCAGCGGTATCGACGCGGCCAGGGGCATCGCCCTTTTCGGGATGATGTCGACCCATGTTTTTCCGCTCTATGTGGACGGCACCGCTGAGGCCTCATGGATAGGATCCGTCTTCTCGGGACGGTCATCCGCCCTGTTTGCGCTGGTTGCGGGAATCGGCCTGGCCCTGTTGAGCGGCGGGGCCAGGATGCACGACACCGCGGGCCTCTCCCGTGACAGGCGCGGAATAGCTGCCCGCGCCGTCGTCATTGCAATGGTCGGCCTGATGCTCGGTGGCCTTGAAACGAACATCGCGGTGATCCTCTTCCATTACGGAATCCTGTTCCTGATGGCGCTGCCGTTTCTCGGGATGCCGGTACGGCGGCTCGCCTGGTGGGCTGCCGGGTGGACCCTGCTCTCTCCGGTGGCTGCCTTCCTCCTGCGGCCCTGGCTGGAATCCGCAGTCAGTCCCGCGGATCTCGGCGGGAATCCCGCCCTGGAGCACTTCGCGCAGCCGCTCACCCTGCTCACCGACATCCTCGTGACCGGCTACTACCCCGCGCTGCAGTGGCTGAGCTACCTGCTTCTGGGCATCCTGGTCGGCCGCCTGAACCTGCGCTCGACGGCGGTGCAGGCCGGCGTGCTTCTGGCCGGCGTCGGTGCCGCGGGACTGGCGAAGTTCGTCAGCGCGTTCCTGCTGGGGCCGCTCGGCGGCCTGGCGGTCCTGCTGGGCACAGAACAGGGCCGGCGCTATGACCTCGAGGCAATGCTCCAGGTCAGCCTCACGGGAATCGACCAGACCGGCACCTGGTGGTGGCTGGCAGTCAGCGCCCCGCACTCCGGGACACCGCCGGATCTGGTGCATACCGCGGGGACCGCGGCCGCCGTCGTCGGGCTGTGCCTGCTTGTGGGCGGCCGGCTGCCGTGGCTGCTGCTTCCGCTCTCCGCGCCCGGTGCGATGACGCTGACTCTTTACTCATTGCACATCTGGATCATGAGCGTGGTCGATCAGCAGGCGGTCCCGCCGGAACCGGCGCCGGTCTACTGGGCGCAGGCCGTTGTCTTTGTTGCGGTCGCGCTGCTGCTGCGGAAACTGCACGCCCGCGGTCCGCTGGAATATGTGGCGGCCGGGGCGAGCGACGTGGCTCGGGCCGAAGGTTCCGTCCGGAAGGGCTAGTCAGACCCGCTAGCCGCGAAACAGTTTTGCGGCGTGCCGCATGGAGCGGCGTGCGCGGGTGCGGTCTCCGGCGGCGTCATAGGCACAGGACAGCCGGAACCAGGAACGCCAGTCCTCGGGGTGCGCTTCCACGTCCGCCTGGTAGGCCGGGAACTGCGCATCTGCGGCCTCCCGGACAATCCGGCCGGCGGGTGTCCGCGGCAGGTCATCGACGGGCAGCCCGCCCTCGTCATGCAGGACGGAGGCCATCCGTTCGGTCTGGGCACCGAAGAACAGTTCGCGGACCAGCGCCCAGGCTCCGATCAGCGGAAGCAGGAGGTATGCCGCACCGAGCGCCTTGGCCACCGGCTCCGGGTCGGTCAGCAGGATCACACTGCGCTGCAGGGCGACAACGAGCCAGAAGACCAGCATGACGGTGACGAAGGCCACGCCGATCTTGACGCGATGTTTCCTCAGGAACTGCACCGTGTCCGTCACGCCTGCAGGTCCAGGTAGCCGTCGAGGCCGACGGTGAGTCCGGGGTGTCCTGCCACCTCACGGACACCGAGCAGCACGCCGGGCATGAAGGACTCCCGGTGGAACGAGTCGTGGCGGATGGTCAGCTGCTCCCCGGCCCCGCCGAACAGGACTTCCTGGTGCGCCACGAGGCCGCGCAGCCGGACAGAGTGGACGCGCACCCCGTCGATGTCGCAGCCCCTGGCGCCGTCGCGTGCGGTACGGGTGGCATCAGGGCTGGCGGCCACACCGGCGTCCCTGCGTGCCTCGGCGATGAGCGCCGCTGTCCGCTCGGCGGTGCCGGACGGTGCATCCACCTTGTCCGGGTGATGCAGTTCGATGAGCTCAACCGACTCGAAGTACCTGGCCGCGCGCGCCGCGAACGCTGTAGCCAGGACAGAGCCGAGCGCGAAGTTCGGCGCGATCAGGACGCCCACGCCCGGGTGCTGGTCCAGCAGGTTCCCGAGCCTGCCAAGCCGTTCGGCGTCCCAGCCGGTGGTTCCGACCACCGCGTGGATGCCGTGCTCGACGGCGAAGGCCACGTTCTGCTCGGTGCTGTCCGGAACCGTGAGGTCGACAACCACCTGAGCTCCGGAGGCGACGAGGTCCTGGAGGGAGTCCGCCCTGCCCAGCGCAGCAACAAGCTGCAGGTCTTCGGCGGCGTCGATCGCGCGAACTGCCTCGGAACCCATCCGGCCGGACGCGCCGAGGACAGCAACGGGAATAGCGTGTGTCATGCGTGCAAGCCT
Organism: Arthrobacter sp. 35/47; assembly: GCF_000520475.1. NCBI lineage: Bacteria > Bacillati > Actinomycetota > Actinomycetes > Micrococcales > Micrococcaceae > Arthrobacter > Arthrobacter sp. 35/47. The sequence goes on along the minus strand of NZ_KI914613.1, from coordinate 106,012 downwards.
ACCGGCCGAGGGCCCCGCGCCGAGCGCCAGCGAGGGGTGGGAGGCCGGTAGGCGCCTACTGTCAGCCGTCGACGCCGACCCACTCCACGGTGCCGTCAGCGAAGAACTGCTCTTTCCAGATCGGAGCGCGCGCCTTGACCGTGTCGACAAGTTCTGAGCAGGCCGCAAACGCTTCGCCCCGGTGTCCGGACGCGACCGCCGCAACCAGGGCTGGATCCCCGATCTCCAGCGGGCCGGTGCGGTGGGCAACCCAGATGCGGACGCCGTCGTACTTTTCCGCGATCTCCGTGGCGATCTCCGCGATGATGCTTCCGGCCGAGGGGTGCGCGCTGTAGCCCAGGCGGTCGACCTGCCGGCCGCCGTCGTGGTTGCGCACCACTCCGCCGAAGCCCACCACGGCGCCGCAGTCGGCGTTGCCGACGACGTCGAGGGCATGGGACAGGTCAAGGGGCTCGTCGGAGATTCCGGCGTGCAGGACGGTGCTAGTGCTCATGGTTTCCCTCAAGTTGCGCGCAGATGTGGTCGAGGATGGGGTCCAGGACGGCAAGGCCGTCCTGGACTGCTCCCGGTGAACCCGGAAGGTTGATGACGAATGTCCGGCCGGAGACGCCGGCATGACCCCGGCTCAGGGCTGCCATGGGTGTCTTTTCGGCGCCGGCCCTGCGCAGCGCTTCCATGATGCCCGGCAGGGAGCGGGTGAGAAAGGGTTCGGTGAGGTCGGGTGTGACATCATCCTCGCTGAGCCCGGTGCCGCCGCTCGTGATGAGGACCGCCGGCTTTCCCTTCAGGCACTGCTCGAGCGCGTCCTGCACCGCCGGTCCGTCCGGGACCACCTCGGCGCGCTGCACGGCGTAGCCCTTTCCGACCAGCCAGCGCTGGATGAGCGGCGCGCACTCGTCCTGGTAGACGCCCGCCGCTGCGCGGGTCGAGGCGATGATCAGGGCCGCCGTCCGTGGCGTTGTCACGCTACCCAGTCTCCGCTCTTGCCGCCGGATTTTTCCAGCACCCTGATGTCCGTGACGACGGCGTGCTTGTCCACGGCCTTGATCATGTCGTACAGCGTGAGGGCTGCGACGGAGGCGGCGGTCAGGGCCTCCATCTCCACGCCGGTCACCGCTGTGGTCTTCACTGTCGCCGTCACCGTGACCGCGTCACCGGAGGGGACAAAATCGACCGTCACCTTGCTCAACGGCAGCGGATGGCAGAGCGGAATCAGCGAGGAGGTCTGCTTCGCCGCCATGATTCCCGCAACTCGTGCGACGGCCAGAGCGTCACCCTTGGGGAGATCACCCTCGGCAATGAGTGCAAGCACGTCGGGCCTGGTCCGCAGCACGCTCTGGGCGGTCGCGGACCGGGCGGTGACCGCCTTCTCCGACACATCCACCATGTGGGCGGAGCCGTCGTCGCGGACGTGGGTGAGTTTGGCCGTGGAATCGGTCATGTGAGCGCCTCTCGGTTGGGGTTGCTGGGATGGAGGGGCTGGATTCCCCCGCGCAGTTCGCTGAGCAGCCAGACGGCTACCGGTGTTCCCGCTTCGACAGCGCCGGTACCGACCGGCAGGTGGACGAGCGCGTTGGACCCGGCAAGGGCATGCAGCAGGTGGGAACCTGGTCCGCCGAGCAGCTCGACGTCCCCCGTTCCCTCTCCCTGCCCTGCTCGGTCCGTGTAGAGGCCACGGCGGACCTGATGCTTGTTCTCGGGCGACTGGACATCCTCGGTGAGCCGCGCCGGCAGGCAGACGCGATTGCCGGGGATCCCCGTGACCGTACCCAGTGCCGGGCGGAGGAACATCTCGAAGGACACCAGTGCGCTGACGGGGTTGCCGGGAAATCCAAGGAACGGCACGCCGTTGATGGTGCCGATAGCCTGCGGTCCGCCGGGCTGCATCGCTACGGACAGGAATTCCACGCTGCTGTCCGCCAGTGCCTGCTTCACCACCTCATAGGCGCCCTGGCTGATCCCGCCGGTACTGAGGATGAGATTCACGGCACCATCCAACCCCTGGAGGGCGGCGCGCAGTTCCTCCGGGTTGTCGGCCACCACGCTGTGCCGCTGCACCTCGGCGCCCGCCTCCTCCAGAGCCGTGGTCAGCAGTGTCGTGTTCGCATCGAAGATGCGTCCCGGGGCCAGGGTGCTGCCGGGTTCCTGGACTTCATCTCCCGTGCTAAGGAGCAGCACCAGGAAACGCGGACGCACCGGTACCGTCGCCAGCCCGCAGGCTGCCAGCAGGCCAAGCTGTGCCGGACCGAGCAGCGTGCCCGCCTCCAGCGCGATGCTTCCCGCCGCCACGTCGCTGCCCGCAGAACGGATGAAGAGGCCTTCCTCGACCGCCGGAAGCTCCACGGTGAGCTGCGTCCCGTCGCGGTACTGTGCGGCGGTGGGAAACTGCGAGGGCACCGCCCTCTCAATGGGCACGACGGCGGCGGCCCCCTCCGGGATCATCGCTCCGGTCATGATCGGGGCGGCGTGGCCCGGCTCGAGGGCCGG
>NZ_KI914613.1:101399-103425 GCF_000520475.1 Arthrobacter sp. 35/47 | reverse complement strand
CGGCACGGGCCGCGCAATGGCGAGCCGCAGGGGTTCAGCACCTCCGAGGTCATCGCGGTGGACCGCATAGCCGTCCATCTGGGAGTTGTCGAACGGCGGCAGGCTGACCGGGGCCATCAGGTCTTCGGCAAGCACACGCCCCCGGGCGGCTGCCAGCGGCAGCGTTTCGGCCGGCCGGTCTGCGAACGCGCTGCTGTACCGCAGCAGGCCGAGCACGGCCTGCTGGTGTTCCTCGACTGTTCGTGTCATTGTGCCCCGTTGTATCAACCCGCGCCGACAGTGTGTTCTGCGGCATCGAATGCTGCAGTTACCAAGACTAGCCGCGCTGACCGCCGGAACCACCCGCCCGCCGGGGCCCGGATAGAGGCACCGGCGCAAAGGGCGTAACCTCGGACTATGGCAATCCGACTTGGCAGCCCTTACTTCCGCACGGGCGCGGACGCACAGCAGAGCGGACTGCTCGATTCCTACGGCCGCCGCGCTACCGACATGCGGCTTTCGCTCACGGACAAATGCAACCTCCGCTGTACCTATTGCATGCCGGCGGAAGGCCTCCAGTGGCTGCAGAAGGACCAGGTGCTCTCCCGCGAGGAGATCGTGCGCCTCGTCGGTATCGGAGTGGACCTGTTGGGCATCCGCGAGCTGCGGCTGACGGGCGGCGAGCCGCTCGTCCGGGCAGACCTGGTGGACATCATCGCCGATATCCGCGCACGGCACCCGGAGCTTCCGGTCTCGCTGACCACCAACGGGCTGGGCCTGGACAAGAAGGCACAGCGGCTCAAGGACGCCGGCCTGACCCGCATCAATGTGTCCATGGACTCGCTCCATCCTGACACCTTCGCCCAGCTGACCCGCCGTCCGTTCCTGGACCGGGTTCTCCGCGGTATTGAAGCGGCAGCCGCCGTCGGGCTCGGGCTGGTGAAAATCAACGCTGTGCTGATGCGCGGCATCAATGACCATGAGGCGCCGGACCTGCTCGAATGGGCGGTGAGCCGTGGGTTTGAGCTGCGATTCATTGAACAGATGCCGCTGGACGCTGACCATGGGTGGACCCGGGAAGGAATGATCACCGCGGCCGAGATCCGCGACCGGCTGAGCGAACGCTTTCTGCTCACCCCTGATCCGCGCAACCGCGATGGTGCCCCGGCTGAGCGGTGGGAGGTGCGCCGGCCGGAAGCGCCCGACGTCGTTCTCGGCACGGTGGGTATTATCGCCTCAGTGACCGAGCCCTTCTGCTCGGACTGCCGGCGGACCCGCGTCACCGCGGAAGGCAAGATCATGAGCTGTCTTTTCTCACGGGAGGAAACCGATTTGAGGGACCTGCTCCGCTCCGGAGCCGACGACGACACCATTGCCCAGCGCTGGCAGGAGGCCATGTGGGCCAAGCCCAAGGCGCACGGCATGGGCCATACGGGCCTGGGAGCACCGGATTTTGTGCAGCCGGACCGTTCCATGAGCGCGATCGGCGGCTGAGGTGCTGGTTCGATACTTCGGCGCGGCGCAGGCGGCCGCGGGCGTCCCCGAGGAACGCCTGGACCTGGACAGCGCACCCCTGGAGGAGGTTCTGCGGGAGATCCGCAGCCTCCACCCGGACGGCGACCCCTCCATGGCCCGGGTGCTGGACCGCAGCAGTTTCCTGCTCAACGAGGTTGCCCTGCGTAGCCGGACCGAGCCGATCCGGCGCGGGGACGTGCTGGATGTCCTGCCGCCGTTCGCCGGAGGCTAGGGCGGCAGGACACCTGCGCGGGCCTACAGACCCAGCTCAGCCTCACTGTCAAACGGCCCGACGACGGTAATTGTCCGCGGCGCGTCCGCCAGCTGCCGCGCCAGGTCCTGTACCTGTTCGGCGGTCACTGCCCGGACCCGCTCAAGGGTCAGGTCCAGCCCGAGAAATTCACCGCTGACCAGCTCTGCGCGTCCGAGCCTGCTCATCCGCGATCCGCTGTCCTCCAGGGACAGCACCATGCCGCCGGACAATTGGCCGACCGCGCGCCGCAGTTCCTCGTCGCTTACCGGCTCGCTCCGG
>NZ_KI914613.1:99035-101299 GCF_000520475.1 Arthrobacter sp. 35/47 | reverse complement strand
GCCGCTCCAGTTCCGAGCGCAGCAGGCCGATGACCTGCCCGGTCTTCGCCGGACTGCACCCTGCATACATGGCGAAGTAGCCGGCGTCGGCGTACGACGCCGAGAAGGAGTAGGTCGAATAGGCCAGTCCACGCTTCTCCCGGATTTCCTGGAAGAGGCGGGAGGACATGCCGCCGCCCAGCACGGCGTTAAGCACGCTCATCACAAACCGCCGGTCATCGGTGGCAGTCAGGGCAGGGCAGCCGACCAGCACGTTGGCCTGCTCGACGGCGCGCCGGATGATGTGCACTCCCCCGGTCCCGTTCAGAACGGCCGGCTGCGGAGCACGCCGGGCCACCGGCGAGGCTTCCTCCGCCAGGTGCCAGCCTGCGCGCTCGAGCGCCTGCACCACCAGGGAGCATACGACGTCGTGGTCGAGACCGCCGGCGGCCGTGACCACGAGTTCTTCCGGGCGGTAGTACCGGCGGTAGTGCTCCAGGACGGACTCCCGGGAGATCGCCTTGATGGCCTCCGGCGTCCCGCCGATCGGGCGGCCGAGCGGATGGGACCGGAGGACTTCCTCCACGAACTTCTCGTGGGCAACGTCGGAGGGATCATCGCTGTCCATGGCGATTTCTTCCAGGATGACGTGCCGTTCCTGCTCCAGCTCCTCCGGGTCAATCACGGCGGAGGTGACCATGTCCGCAATGACGTCGATCGCCATGGGCAGGTCGGAGTCCAGAACCCGGGCGTAATAGCAGGTGTTCTCCTTCGCCGTCGCCGCGTTGGACTCTCCGCCGACCTCGTCAAAGGCCGCCGCGATATCGAGCGCGCTCCGACGCTGCGTTCCCTTGAAGAGCAGGTGCTCGAGGAAGTGCGTGGACCCGTGCTCGCCGTCCGCCTCGTCCCGTGATCCCACGCCCACCCAGAACCCGATGGTTGCCGAACGCTGTCCCGGCATCGCCTCGGTAAGCACGCGCACGCCACCGGGCAGAACCGAGCGGCGCACCACTGCCCCGCCGGGTGATCCGGCCACGAGCATGGATCCGCCGCTGGTTGCATCGGGCGTCAGCGGCAGCGTCACGGGGGCACTGTGTCCTGTGTCAGTCATTTATTCTCCTTCAACGCCAGCGGCTCCGCGGCGAAATTCAGTTCGCCGCCAGTTCCGAGCGCAGCAGGCCGATGACCTGCCCGGTCTTCGCCGGACTGCACCCTGCATACATGGCGAAGTAGCCGGCGTCGGCGTACGACGCCGAGAAGGAGTAGGTCGAATAGGCCAGTCCACGCTTCTCCCGGATTTCCTGGAAGAGGCGGGAGGACATGCCGCCGCCCAGCACGGCGTTAAGCACGCTCATCACAAACCGCCGGTCATCGGTGGCAGTCAGGGCAGGGCAGCCGACCAGCACGTTGGCCTGCTCGACGGCGCGCCGGATGATGTGCACTCCCCCGGTCCCGTTCAGAACGGCCGGCTGCGGAGCACGCCGGGCCACCGGCGAGGCTTCCTCCGCCAGGTGCCAGCCTGCGCGCTCGAGCGCCTGCACCACCAGGGAGCATACGACGTCGTGGTCGAGACCGCCGGCGGCCGTGACCACGAGTTCTTCCGGGCGGTAGTACCGGCGGTAGTGCTCCAGGACGGACTCCCGGGAGATCGCCTTGATGGCCTCCGGCGTCCCGCCGATCGGGCGGCCGAGCGGATGGGACCGGAGGACTTCCTCCACGAACTTCTCGTGGGCAACGTCGGAGGGATCATCGCTGTCCATGGCGATTTCTTCCAGGATGACGTGCCGTTCCTGCTCCAGCTCCTCCGGGTCAATCACGGCGGAGGTGACCATGTCCGCAATGACGTCGATCGCCATGGGCAGGTCGGAGTCCAGAACCCGGGCGTAATAGCAGGTGTTCTCCTTCGCCGTCGCCGCGTTGGACTCTCCGCCGACCTCGTCAAAGGCCGCCGCGATATCGAGCGCGCTCCGACGCTGCGTTCCCTTGAAGAGCAGGTGCTCGAGGAAGTGCGTGGACCCGTGCTCGCCGTCCGCCTCGTCCCGTGATCCCACGCCCACCCAGAACCCGATGGTTGCCGAACGCTGTCCCGGCATCGCCTCGGTAAGCACGCGCACGCCACCGGGCAGAACCGAGCGGCGCACCACTGCCCCGCCGGGTGATCCGGCCACGAGCATGGATCCGCCGCTGGTTGCATCGGGCGTCAGCGGCAGCGTCACGGGGGCACTGTGTCCTGTGTCAGTCATTTATTCTCCTTCAACGCCAGCGGCTCCGCGGCGAAATTCAGT
>NZ_KI914613.1:90394-98935 GCF_000520475.1 Arthrobacter sp. 35/47 | reverse complement strand
ATTCAGTTCGCCGCGGAGCCGCCGGTTTATTCGTTGCGCGTGGTGGCGCTAGTTGTCGTCGCCCTCAGCGGACTCCGGGGTGTCGGCGTCTGCATCATCAGCTGCAGCGTCGGCATCCTCGGCGACCACGGGAGACAGCGAGAGCTTTCCGCGGTCGTCGATCTTGGTGATTTCGACCTGGACCTTCTGGCCCACGGAGACGACGTCGTCGACGTTGTCCACCCGCTTGCCGCCGGCCAGTTTGCGCAGCTCCGAGATGTGGAGCAGTCCGTCCTTGCCGGGGGTCAGCGAGACGAAGGCGCCGAAGGTGGTGGTCTTGACGACCGTGCCGACGTAGCGCTCACCGATCTCGGGGACCTGCGGGTTGGCGATGGCGTTCACCGCGGCGCGGGCGGCCTCAGCCGACGAGCCGTCAGTGGCGCCGATCAGCACGGTGCCGTCATCTTCGATGGAGATGTCGGCGCCGGTGTCCTCCTGGATCTGGTTGATCATCTTGCCCTTGGGGCCGATGACCTCGCCGATCTTGTCCACGGGGATCTTGACCGAGATGATGCGCGGAGCGAACTCGGAGAGCTCATCCGGAGCGTCGATCGCTGCCTCGAGCACGCCGAGGATGTGCAGGCGTGCTTCGCGGGCCTGCTTCAGGGCTGCGGCCAGTACCGAGGCGGGGATGCCGTCCAGCTTGGTGTCGAGCTGGATGGCGGTCACGAACTCCGCGGTGCCGGCAACCTTGAAGTCCATGTCGCCGAAAGCGTCTTCCGCGCCGAGGATGTCGGTCAGCGCAGCGTAGCGGGTCTGTCCGTCAACCTCATCGGACACGAGGCCCATCGCGATGCCGGCGACGGGCGCCTTCAGCGGCACACCGGCGTTCAGCAGGGACAGGGTGGAGGCGCAGACGGAACCCATCGAGGTGGAACCGTTCGAGCTGAGTGCCTCTGACACCTGGCGGATGGCGTACGGGAACTCCTCGCGGCTGGGCAGCACCGGAACAAGGGCCCGCTCGGCCAGGGCGCCGTGACCGATTTCGCGGCGCTTCGGCGAACCGACACGGCCGGTTTCTCCGGTGGAGTACGGCGGGAAGTTGTAGTTGTGCATGTAGCGCTTGCGCGTGACCGGCGACAGCGAGTCGATCTGCTGTTCCATCTTGAGCATGTTCAGCGTGGTGACACCCATGATCTGGGTCTCACCGCGTTCGAAGATAGCCGAACCGTGGACGCGGGGAAGCACCTCGACCTCAGCGGTGAGCTTGCGGATGTCGCTGAGCCCACGGCCGTCGATGCGTACCTGGTCGCGGAGGATCCGCTGGCGGACAACCTTCTTGGTGAGTGAGTTGAACGCCCCGGAGATTTCCTTCTCGCGGCCCTCGAACTGGCCGGACAGGGATTCGATGACCTCGGTGCGGTAGCTGTTCGCTGCGTTCTCGCGTTCCTGCTTGTCTGCGATCGTGAAGATTTCGGACAGACGCGATCCCGCGGAGCTCTCGACAGCCGCGAAGACATCGTCCTCGTAGTCCTTGAACACGGGGAACTCGACGGTGGGCTTGGCTGCCCGGCCGGCGAGGTCGGACTGGGCTTCGCACAGTGCACGGATGAAGGGCTTTGCTGCCTCGAGACCGTCGGCGACAACCTCCTCGGTGGGTGCGGTGGCGCCGTCGTTCTTGATCAGGGACCAGGAGTTGTCGGTGGCTTCGGCCTCTACCATCATGATGGCGACGTCGTCACCGACCACGCGGCCGGCAACAACCATGTCGAAGACGGAGTTCTCCAGCTCGGTGTGCTTCGGGAACGCGATCCACTGATCCTGGCCGCTTCCGTCGGAGACGAGGGCAACGCGGACGCCGCCGATCGGGCCGGAGAACGGCAGGCCGGACAGCTGGGTGGACATGGACGCGGCGTTGATCGCCACGACGTCGTAGCGGACGTCAGGGTTGATCGCCAGCACGGTGACCACAATCTGGACCTCGTTGCGCAGGCCCTTTACGAATGCGGGGCGCAGCGGACGGTCCATCAGGCGGCAGGCGAGGATCGCCTCGGTGGAGGGGCGGCCTTCACGGCGGAAGAACGAGCCCGGGATGCGGCCGGCAGCGTACATGCGCTCTTCGACGTCGACCGTCAGCGGGAAGAAGTCAAAGCCCTCACGCGGGGACTTTCCGGCGGTGGTGGCGGAGAGGAGCGCGGTGTCCTCGTCGATGTAGACCATGGCAGCGCCTGCGGCCTGCTGGGCTACGCGCCCTGTTTCGAAGCGCACTGTGCGCTGGCCGAACCGGCCGTTGTCAATGACGGCTTCGGCGAACTGGATTTCGGGACCCTCCAAGAGAGTCACCTCCGTTTCTTTGGTGGCGGAGGCAGACGGCGTTTTGCTGGTCAACGCCGTGAGGACGGGTTGTGGCACCCGGTCTTCGATCGAGGTCCACGGGAAAGACCATCACCTGATGGTGTCCCGGAGACCACTACCGAGGACCGCGAATGCCTGCGTGTCCGCCTGGCTCCTGGTTATGAAATTACTTCCTCCAACGGCGACTGCGTGGCCGTCAAAGATGGAAGGCGGTCCCTTCCCGAAGGAAGGCACCGCCTCACAGTCTAACGCTTCGCAACTTCCCCGAACTCGCTTCGCTCGCCCGGGGACCCCGCGTTTGCTTGCTTAGCGGCGCAGGCCGAGGCGCTCAATGAGCGTACGGTAGCGCGTGATGTCCGTGTCGCGCAGGTAGTCCAGCAGACGACGACGGCGTCCCACCAGCAGCAGCAGGCCACGACGCGTGTGGTGGTCGTGCTTGTGCTTCTTCAGGTGTTCGGTCAGGTCGAGAATTCGGCGGGAAAGCATTGCAATCTGCACCTCAGGCGAACCGGTGTCGCCCTCGGAGGTTGCGTATTCCTTGATGATTTCCTGCTTCAGAGCGGCTTCAAGTGCCACAAATAACTCCTATGAGTTGTACCGTGAACAAAGTAGATGCCGGTTCCCCTCGCAGATCGAGCGGAGCTCCGGCGGTGGTCCAGCAACCACGGACTGCAGCAGGACCTCGGTCAACTTTACCCGTAGGCACGCTGTTCTGTCGAAAGCACGGTGCGGGTCTGCGCGACGTCCAGGCGCATCTGGTCGATGAGGGCTTCCGGCCCGCGGTAGGCCACCATTCCGCGCAGCCGCCGCACGAACTCGACGATGACCGTCTGCCCGTACAGGTCAAAGACGTCGATTTCCTCCACCGGCCGGTCGATCACGTGCGCTTCGACCTGCCTGCTGACTCCTTCGAACGTCGGGTTGGAGCCAACCGAGATGGCGGCGGGCCAGCGAACCTGGCTGCTGTCGATGAGCCAGCCGGCGTAGATCCCGTCCGCGGGGATGAAGCCGGTTGATTCGGGCGCCAGGTTGGCGGTGGGGAATCCCAGCGCCCGTCCACGGGCAGCGCCGTGGACCACCTCGCCGCGCATCCGGTGCGGCCGTCCCAGGATTCGCGCTGCGGTCGTGACGTCACCGGCCACGAGGGCCTCCCGCACCCAGGTCGAGGAACAGCGGCGCTCACCGGCCGCGGCCGTCTTGCCCTGCAGGTTGGAGCCGAAGTCGTCAATGACAATCACGTCGAAGCCAAGCTGATTGCCGAGCGCCTGCATGGTGGAGAGGTCGCCCGAGTTGCCCCGCCCGAAACGTACATCGTGTCCGATGACCACCGCTTTGGCGCGCAGACCGTCAACCAGCACGCTTCGGACGAACTCCTCCGGGGTCTGGGCTGCCAGGTCGAGGGTGTAGTGCATCATCAGGAGGCCGTCGATGCCGGTATCGGCCAGGGTTTCCACCCTGTCCTGCAGGCCCATGATCAGTTCCGGCGCGCTTTCCGGCCGGTGGACCTGGGCGGGATGGGGCTCGAATGAGATGACGACGGCGGCGGCGTCCCGTTCCCTGGCCGCTTCGACGAGCTGCTGGAGCACACTCTGGTGGCCGCGGTGCACACCGTCGAAGTTTCCAATGGTGACAACTGCCGGACCGAAGCCTTCCGGCACATCGGCCAGGTCTCTCCAGTAGTACACGCATCTCCTCGGCGGTTGGGCGGGCAGCGGACGCCCTTCGGTCGTTCATTCATTATGGCCGATGCTTGCCTCGGGTTCCGACGTCCATGCCGGCGGGCACCGTCTTCTCCTCCACATCCGATCCGGTTTGGGGCGGGTTGTGCACATAGCCGCCTACCGGCACCGCCTCCGTACGCGGCGCGGTCAGAGTGGGATTCTGCGGGCAGCGCCGGTTGCAGCGCCGCCCTGAAACCTGATCTGGAGGACAGCTGTGCCATCTTCATTCCACCCTGCGGGATCCGCAGGAATCTCGCGGGCCGCCGGCATCTGGCTGCTCCTCGCTGCGCTGCTGTGGATTTCACCGGCCCCTGTGGCGTATTCCGCTCCGGGGGGAGGGGGCTGGACGCGTGCGGCCGGCATCCATGCCGCGGAGCACTTCGTGGGACAGTACACGGACTCCCGCGGCCAGGCCGCCTACTGTACTGACTTCGAGCGGATGTCCCCGGAGCAGTCGACGGGGTACGACGGCGGCCACACAGGTGCCTTCGTCCGCAGCGACGGCAGCGTGCTGACCACTGCCGAGAGCGCTGCGCTCTCCTACCTCCTGCACCGGTGGGGTGCCACGGCGGACAACGCCACGGCGGCGTCCGTGCAGCTGGCGGTCTGGGCACTGACCTCGCCCGGCATGGCCTGGGATTCAGCGGGAATGGATTCGATCCTCCGGACTGAAAAACTGCCGGCGGACGTCGTCACGAAGGCCCGGTCCATGACTGAGACAGCCTTCAACGGCGCCGGACCCTACACGGTGGACATCAGCCTGGAAGCGCCGGCCAGCGACGGAACCGTCACCGCCGTCGTCGGCGTCCTGGCCGCTAACGGACAGCCTGCCGCCGGGCTGGCCGCCGCGGCAGCACTCAGCGGGCCGTTTGCGCTGGCAGAGGGCTCAGCCGCCACCTGGACAAGCGCTGGAGACCGGCATCGGCTGAGCCTGCAGAGGACCGGACTTGGGAGCGGTTCCCTGAAGATCACCGTGCCCCGAACTCCTGCCGCCGGTGTGACGTGGCTGCTTCCGGAAAGCAGCAATGTCCAGCGGCTGCTGGTTGCCGCCGTGGTTGAGCCGCGCAGCGCAGCGGCGGCGATCACCGACCTCCCCGCCTTCCAGCCGGCTGTCACCACGAGGACCTCGGCCGCCCGCACCGATGCCGGCACGGCGGTGCATGATGTCCTCTCGGTCAGCATCGCTCCCCCGGCCAACGGCGGATCTGCGGCGTCGGCGCCCTGGCTGTCAGTGCCCGGAACCGGGGCGCCGGTATCTATCGAGGTGGTGTCCACGCTCTGGGGACCGCTTGATGCGAAACCGGTGCTTCAGGATGCAGTACCCGAGGGTACGGCGAGCGTCGGCAGTGTCTCCACCAGGGTGGACGGACCCGGCACCTACAGCACTGAGGGGCTCGTCGTTCCGGAGCCGGGGTGGTACGTCTGGACTGAATCCATCGCCGCCGCAAGCGCCCTTCCGGCTGAGGCAGCGGACTACGTGCTCGACTGGCAGGGGAAGTTCGGCATGGTGGAGGAGACCACGTTTGTCCCGTGGGCACCCGGGATCCGGACAGAGCTCTCCGCGCACGAAGCGCTGGTGGGTGAGCAGGTCACTGACGCTGTGACCGGAACCGGGTTCGGGCCATCCGCTGCTCCCGTCGGAGGGACGGTCACGCTGTCGATGTACGGTCCGCTGGCGGCACCTCCCTCGCTGCAGGAATCGGTCCCCGCCGATGCTCCGCTGCACTCCGAGGTCACGGTGGCGGCCGCAAATGGAACGCTGTCCAGTGAACCGTTTGCCGCCTTCACCCTTCCAGGCTGTTACACCGTCGTAGCGACCTACCCGGGCGACGAGCTGTCCAACCCCTATGCTTCGGCGTTCGGGGAACCGTCGGAAACCGTGTGTGTCGAGGCGGCATCCTCGGCGGAATCCGACTCTGCAGCGGCCGCCGTGCCGGTACCGCCGGCTGCTCCCGTGGCGGGTGCCCCGGTGGCAGGCGCCCCGGTGTCACATGCGCCTGCGGCACGGGCGGAGTTGGCGCAGACGGGTGCCCGCCTGGAGGTTGCGGCGGGAGCGGCCCTGGTACTGCTGGGCACCGGACTTGCCTGCCTTCGACGGCGGGTTTAGGACCGGGCGTCGTATTCGCGGCGAAGCGCGGTCGTCTTGGCGATGTACCCGTGCCACACGAGCAGCGCGGCGGGGAACGCCAGTTCCACCACCATAAGGATGATCAGGAGGTAGTGAGGGGTGCCGGAGAAAGCCCAGGAGAGAACCCTGCCGATCCCGCCGATGAAGACCATCAGGCAGACCAGCCACAGCATGTTTGCCCACTGGAACTTCACGGCGATGGTCACAAAAGCGGCGCCCACACCGATCATCATCGCGGCGAAGAACCGGAACTGGTTTTCGAGGGTCGGATTGACGGGACCGTCTCCGGTCTCGGGCAGTCCGGCCGTCCCGGTGATCAGGTAGTACCCACCGAACCCGGCGATGACGAGTCCAACCAGCACCACAACGGTCCGGAATACGCTCCAGTCGCTGCCGGATTTTTTCGCCTTGGCGGGTTTCGTCGAGTCCTTTTTGGTGGTCTTGCCTGCGGGCTGGCTGGAAGGAGACCGCCCGGAAGCGCCCGCCGGGCCGGAAGTTCCCGGCGTGCCCGGTCCTGGGGTCGGAGAAGAACTGCGACGATCCGGCTGCGTGTTGTCGGGGGTGTTGCTGCTCATGGTGTTCCCTCTGTGGTCGATGATCCGCCAGGGGCCGGGCCCCTGCAGATTCATCCTCTCACCCCTGAGGGTCCGGCGCAGGTCAGCTGACCCGGGCCACCGCACGGTGTCGGTACAACCACCAGAGGCCCAGCACCGGGAGAATCAGGGGAACAAACCCGTACCCACGCCCGTACACGGACCACACCGTATCGGCCGGAAAAAGCACCGGGTCAACAATGCTGAGCGTACCCACGGCGAGGACACCGATGAACTCCACGCCCACAGCAGCGAAGGACAACCAGAACCAACGCGGACCTGATCGGCTCAGCGAGACGGTGGCGAAAACGTACACCAGGGCAGCGATCGCCGTCAGTGTGTAGGCCAGTGGAGCCTCAGAAAACTTGGTGGCGATCTGGAATACGGCGCGGGCGGTCGCTGCCAGGGCGAATACTCCATAGACGGCGATCAGCAAGCGTCCGGGTCCCCGGCTGAGAGCCTCGGCAACCCCGGAACCGTCCACTTCCCGTGCTGTCCTGTCGGCTTCGGATCTCCGGGTCATGCCGGAACCGCCCCGTGCCAGATCTGCTCCATGCGGAACAGCATCACGAAAATGGTCGCGCCCACGGCGCCCAGCACCAGATTGCTCCACCGGGAACGCTCAAGGATTGCCCACCAGAAGGCACCTACCGGAATCAGCAGCGCCGTCAGCAGGTATCCCCAGAACTCCCAGACCTCGCCGGCCACCGGATCCCCGCCGGCCTGCCGGATGATCCCGGCCACCAGATATACCAGGAGGAACAGCTCCACGGCCGCCACCGCGAGGATGGTCACGTCGTTGGGAGGCTGCCGAAGAATCGCAGCACCAACGCACAACACAGTCGAGACAAGGCACACCACGGTGCCGGCCACGAAGAAACCGTCGACCACCATCAGCTGGCGGCCTCCCCCGGGGCGAAGACCAGGGCCGGTTTCGCCTCCTCGCCCCGCTGTTCCAGCAGCGCGATGAGCTCGCCGGTGGGAGCGAACGCCGCCACCGGCCGAAGCCCGTAACCTGAGGACGCGGTGTCACCGGCAGCATCATGGCGGATCCTGCGGCCGTGTGAGAGGTCCTGCGCTTCGGAAGCTGTCAGTTCACGAACCGGGAACAGTGCACGGGCGGCCTCATCAATTCCGAGGACGCGGAGATCCTGCGCGAGTTCCTCCAGTGTGGCCGCCTGGTCCAGGGTGTACGGACCCACCTCCGTGCGGCGAAGTGCCGTGAGGTGCCCGCCGACGCCGAGGGCCGCACCGAGGTCCCGTGCCAGTGCCCTGATGTAGGTACCGGAACTGCACCGGACGGTGACGTCGAGATCCTGGATGGCTCCCCCGTCCTGGCGCCGGATATCGGTGATGTCGAAGCTGTGCACCGTGACGGGGCGGGCCTGAAGGACCACGTCCTCACCGGAGCGCACGCGGTTATAGGCCCGCTGACCGTTCACTTTGATGGCGCTCACGCTGCTGGGGACCTGCGAAATCTCGCCGGTGAGTCCGGTAACCGCGGCCCGGATCGCATCGGCCGGGATGCTGCCGGCCGGGGTTGAGGCAGTCACGTCTCCCTCGGCGTCGTCTGTGATGGTGGACTGTCCGAGGCGGATCGTGGCCGTATAGGTCTTCGGCGTACCCACAATGTAGGTCAGGAGGCGGGTTGCGCGGTTGATTCCGACCACGAGGACGCCGGTGGCCATGGGATCGAGCGTGCCGGCATGCCCCACCTTCCGGGTGCCTGCCAGCCGCCGCATCCTGCCCACCACGTCATGGCTGG
>NZ_KI914613.1:88479-90294 GCF_000520475.1 Arthrobacter sp. 35/47 | reverse complement strand
CCCACCACGTCATGGCTGGTCCAGCCCTGCGGCTTGTCCACTATTACCAGTCCAGAGTGGACCTGCCCGGAATTCACGCCTCCCAGTATAGGTGTCGGGAACGGGCCCTCCTCACCGCTACTATGCCCGTATGCCGTCCATCGCGAAGCACATTGAACAGCTGCCCTCCAACCAGATCCGGGAGATCACCCAGGCTGCGTGGGCCACCCCTGATGCGATTGTGCTCAGCATCGGCGAGCCGGGTTTTCCTGTTCCGCGCCACATCCTCGAAGCCGGCATGGCAGCGCTGGACCGGGACGAGACCAATTACACCCCCAACGAAGGCATTGCGGCCCTCCGGCGCAGTTTCGCCACGCGGTTCGGCAGCAGGAACGGGATTGACCTCGACCCCGCCCGGGTCTACGTCACCGCCGGCGCACAGCAGGGCCTGCACCTCGCCATGAGCATGCTGCTCAATGCCGGTGACGAGGTCCTGATTCCTAACCCCGGCTACCCGACCTTCACCATGACCGCCCAGCTGGTTCACGCCCGGCCGGTGAGCTATCCGCTCCGGCCGGACAACGGATTCCAACCGCGGATCAGCGATCTGGAGGATCTGGTGGGACCGCGCACCAGGCTCCTCGTCGTGAACTCACCGTCCAATCCCCTGGGTGCGGTCTTCAGTGAACAGCTCACCCGTGAGCTGATGGAGTTCGCCGAACGCCACGACCTGTGGATCCTGTCGGACGAGTGCTATGAGGCGTTCACCTATGGGGTGCCCCACGTCAGTCCGGCCCGCTTCGACGCCGACCCCCAACGGGTGGTGACCTCACTGACCCTGTCGAAGACCTTCGGCCTCACCGGCCTGCGGGTCGGCGCCCTGGTGATGCCCGACGGTCTTGGCACGGAATTCAATGCCGTGATGGAGTCGATCGTGTCCTGTGTGGGGGCGTCACCGCAGTATGCGGCTGTCGCGGCGCTGACGGGGCCCACGGACTACATCGAGACGGCAGCGCGTCACTACCGTTCCAACCGGGACGCTGCGACGGCGGTGCTCTCCTCGCTCAATATCGACTACCTGGATGCGCAGGGCGCGTTCTATCTGTGGGCCGATCTGTCCCATGCCACCGGCGGAGATGTGCGTGCCTGGGCCCACAGGTTCCTTGCTGAGGAGGGGGTGGCGGTGGCGCCCGGGACCGCGTTCGGCTCCAACGGCGAAGGGTGGATCCGGATTGCGCTCTGCACAGACAGCGAAAGCCTGCTCACCGGAGTGGGCAGGCTTCCGAAACGCTGACGCTCAAACCTTCGACACTTACAGGGAGTCTTCGTCCCTGGTGTCTTCCTCGCCCGGCTTCCGGTAGGGGTCAGCCTCGCCGGCGAAGGCGGCCTTGCGTGCAAGCTCGGCAACCTCCGCGTCGCGTTCCTTCGCTGTGCGGAGCAGTTCCTCAAGGTGGTTTGCGTTGACCGGAATCTCGTCCGGCACAAACTCGAGGGTGGGGGTCAGGCGTGCCGTGATGTTCCGGCCCACCTCGGCCCGGAGGACTCCCCTCGCGGATTCAAGAGCGCGGTGTACCGCGTCCTGCTCCTCGGACTCGCCGAAGACCGTGTAATAGATGGTGGCATGCTGCAGGTCATTGGTGACCCGTGCATCGGTGACCGTGACCGCTTCCAGCCGTGGGTCCTTGACCCGGCGGCGGAGGGCTTCGGCGACAATCACCTTGATGCGCTGGGCCATGCGTGCAGCGCGTGCGGCGTCTGCCATGGCAACTCCTTACTTCCTCCCGAACGGGAGCTAAAGACTACGACGACGGCGGCATCCGCCGCTGTGCCGGTGCG
>NZ_KI914613.1:85962-88379 GCF_000520475.1 Arthrobacter sp. 35/47 | reverse complement strand
CGCCTTCCGGCAGCGGCCCAGCCCGGTTCGACCCTAGACGCGGGGCTTTTCCCGCATCTCGAAGGTCTCGATGATGTCGCCTTCCTTGACGTCATTGAACGAACCGAGGCCGATACCGCACTCGAAGTCGGTACGGACTTCGGTGGCGTCGTCCTTGAAGCGCTTGAGCGAGTCCACGGAGAGGTTCTCTCCGATGACCTTGCCGTCGCGCAGGACGCGGGCCTTCGTGTTGCGTCGGATGATGCCCGAGCGGACGATCGAACCGGCGATGTTGCCGAACTTGGAGGAACGGAACACCTCGCGGACCTCTGCGGTACCGAGCTGCACCTCCTCGTACTCCGGCTTGAGCATGCCCTTGAGTGCCAGCTCAATGTCATCAATCGCGGCGTAGATGACCGAGTAGAAGCGCATGTCCACGCCTTCACGCTCGGCGAGGTCCGCCACGCGCTCCGCCGGCTTGACGTTGAAGCCGATGATGATGGCGCTGTCGACCGTGGCCAGGTTGACGTCATTCTGCGTGATGGCACCGACGCCGCGGTGGATAACGCGCAGCTGCACGCCCTCCCCGACATCGATCTTGAGCAGCGAGTCTTCCAGTGCCTCGACGGCACCCGACACGTCACCCTTGAGGATGAGGTTGAGGGTGTCGACCTTGCCCTCGGCGACGGCCTGGTCGAAGTCTTCCAGGCTGACGCGCTTGCGGCGCTTGGCGAGGGCCGCGTTGCGGTCGGCGGCTTCGCGCTTCTCGGCAATCTGGCGTGCGGTGCGCTCATCGTCGGTGACAAAGAACGTGTCGCCGGCGCGGGGCACGTTGGACAACCCGAGCACCTGGACCGGACGTGACGGCTCGGCCTGGGTGACCACGTCGCCGTTCTCGTCGAACATGGCGCGGACGCGGCCGTGAGCCGTACCGGCCACGATGGTGTCGCCCACGTTCAGCGTTCCCGACTGGACCAGCACGGTCGCAACCGCACCGCGGCCCTTGTCGAGGTTCGCTTCGATGGCAATACCGCGGGCGTCCTTGTTGGGGTTGGCCCGCATGTCCAGCGCCGCGTCGGCGGTGAGCAGGACGGCCTCGAGGAGGTCGTCGATGCCCATGCCCTGGAGCGCGGAGACATGGACAAACATGGTGTCGCCGCCGTATTCCTCAGGCACGAGTCCGTATTCGGTGAGCTGACCCTTGACCTTGTCCGGGTTGGCGCCTTCCTTGTCCATCTTGTTGACGGCCACGACAATCGGCACGTTGGCCGCCTGTGCGTGGTTCAACGCCTCAACGGTCTGCGGCATGACGCCGTCATCCGCAGCGACAACGAGTACCGCGATATCCGTGACCTTCGCACCACGGGCACGCATGGCGGTGAACGCCTCGTGACCGGGGGTGTCAATGAAGGTGATGGCACGCTGAGTGTCCTCGTGGACGTGCTGGATCTGGTACGCACCGATGTGCTGGGTGATACCGCCATGCTCGCCCTCGACAACCTTGGTATTGCGGACCGCGTCAAGCAGTCGCGTCTTACCGTGGTCAACGTGACCCATGACCGTGACTACCGGCGGGCGGGCTTCGAGTTCCTCGTCGCCTTCGGCTTCCAGTTCGGCATCGAAGTCGATGTCGAAGCTGCTGAGGAGCTCGCGCTCCTCGTCCTCCGGCGAGACGACCTGGATCTTGTAGCCCAGCTCGGTACCCAGCACCTCGAAGGTGTCCTCGTCCAGCGACTGGGTGGCCGTTGCCATCTCACCGAGGTGGAACAGCACGGTCACCAGTGCGGCGGGGTTCGCCTCGATCTTGTCGGCAAAGTCCGTGATCGAAGAACCACGGCGCAACCGGACAACGGTGTTGCCGTCGCCGCGGGGGACGCTGACGCCGCCCAGCGACGGAGCCGACATCTGCTCGAGTTCCTGCCGCTTTGCACGCTTCGACTTGCGCTGCTTTCCGCGGCCTGCTCCACCCTTGCCGAAGGCGCCGGCTGTGCCGCCGCGACCGCGACCGCCCTTGCCGAAACCGCCGCCGACCGGGGCTCCTCCGCCTGCACCGGGCGCTCCACCGGGACCCCGGCGGGGGCCGCCGCCGGCAGCTCCGCCACGGCCCGGCGCAGCGGGACGTTCAGTGCGGTTGGGCATCATGCCCGGAGTAGGACGTGCACCACCGGCACCGCCGGCGCCGCCGGGGCGCGGAGCGCCTGGTCGGGGCGCTCCCGGACGGGGGCCACCCGAACCGGCTGCGGGGCGGGGGCCGCCTGCACCGGCTGCGGGACGGGCTCCGCGGTCGTCATCGCGGCGTCCACCCGGCCGGGGCATGCCCTGCGAGGTAGCGAACGGGTTGTTACCCGGGCGGGGACCGCCGGAGCGGTCGCCGTCGCCGCCGCGACCGGACCGGGGCATGCCCTGGGAGGTCGCGAAGGGGTTGTTGCCCGGACGGG
>NZ_KI914613.1:67308-85862 GCF_000520475.1 Arthrobacter sp. 35/47 | reverse complement strand
GACGGCCGCGCAGCTGCGGGCTTCGGGCCCGGCTTGCGGTCGGACGCTGCGTCGGAACCGGAACCGGAACCGGACTCGGTGCCCGTTCCGGTGTCTGTCTCGGCCTTGGGCGGCTCCGGTGCGGAGAACGCCGGGGCTGCCGGTGCCTGCTCGCGGGGAGCTTCGGGGGCCGGCGCTGCCGGCTTTTCCGGAGCGGGGGCCGGTGCGGCAGGGGCCGGACGCGGCGCTGCCGCCTTCGGTCCGGGCTGCGCGCCGCGGGCCGGCGCCGGAGGTGCTGATGCCGGTGCCTTGGCTGCTGCCGGGGCATCGGGGAAAGCGCCGCGAAGTTTCTTCACGACGGGCGCTTCAATGGTCGAGGATGCCGACCGGACGAATTCGCCCAGTTCCTGCAGCTTTGCTACTGCATCTTTCGAGGTGATTCCGAGCTCTTTGGCGAGCTCGTGTACGCGGACCTTGGCCACATTTCTCCTGTCTCGGTCCGCACCGAGTCAGGAGCGAACCGTCTAATTCCTACTGCAGACCCCAGCCGCCGAAGCAGCTGACGCGCCGATTGCAGAGCTCAACAGATTGTTCATCGTTGGGCACTCATCGCTGGGTACTCATCGGGTTTCCATCAGTTTTCTGACCCGCTTTCAGGGAGGACGGTGTTCATGCAGGAGGTTCCGATGTCGAAACTTCCTGAAGCGTGCGCAGCCAGTGCTCAACGCCCCGCGTATCCACTGCGCCCCGGAAGGCACGGTTGAACGCTTTGCGTTTGAGCGCAAGCTCCACACAGGACGGCCGGGGGTGCAACCAGGCACCCCTGCCCATTAGCCGACGGCGGAGATCCACCTCAGCGACGCTGACGCCGCCGTGGTTGACCGCTGACCATCGGACCAGGTTGGCTTTATCATCACGGCCTCGACAACCGATGCAGGTTCGAACCGGTTGGTGGCGTAACGACATAAGCCCTATCCATTCTAGCGCCATGCAGGTCGATATGGTGCATTGACCGATTACCGGGCAGCATGCCCGCTGTTTCAGGCCCCCGCCGCATCCGATGCGATATCGATCCGCCAACCGGTCAGCTTGGCGGCAAGCCGTGCGTTCTGGCCTTCCTTGCCGATGGCGAGGGACAACTGGTAGTCCGGGACGACCACCCTGGCGCTGCGGGTCTTCTCATCGGTGATGGTGACCGACGACACCCGCGAGGGCGACAGCGAGCTGGCAATGAAGGTTGCCGGATCATCGCTGTAGTCCACGATGTCGATTTTTTCGTCGTTCAGCTCGTTCATGACCGCGCGCACCCGTGAACCCATCTCACCGATGCATGCACCCTTCGCATTCACGCCGGGGACGTGGGCCACCACTGCGATCTTGGTGCGATGACCGGCTTCCCGCGCGAGGGCAACGATCTCCACGCTCTTGTCGGCGATCTCGGGAACCTCCAGCTCAAAAAGCTTCCGCACGAGGCCGGGGTGTGAACGCGACAGGGTGATCGACGGGCCCTTCATCCCACGGTGCACATCCACCACGTAGGCGCGCAGGCGTGTTCCGTGCAGATACTTCTCACCGGGAACCTGTTCCGGCGGCGGCAGCAGTGCTTCGACCGAACCGAGGTTCACCTGGATCATGTGGGGGTTGTTGCCCTGCTGGATCATCCCGGCGACCAGCTCGCCCTCCTTGCCGCGGAATTCACCGAGGATGTTGTCGTCCTCGGCGTCGCGCAGGCGCTGGAGGATGATCTGGCGTGCGGTGCTCGCTGCGATCCTGCCGAAACCGGTAGGGGTGTCGTCGTACTCCCCCACTGCCACGCCGTCGTCATCCAGTTCCGTGGCCCAGATGGTGACGTGGCCGGTTCGCCGGTCAAGCTCCGCCCGGGCCGTATCCTGCGCACCGGCAGTCTTGTGGTAGGCAACCAGCAGTGCCTGTTCGATCGTCGGGATCAGCAGATCCAGGGGGATCTCGCGTTCCCGTTCAAGTAGCCGCAGAGCGCTCATATCTATGTCCATTGGGGCCTCCTCAGCAACCAGCGGTGTAATCAGTCATTGTCGCCACCGGCATCCTCGGCATCAGCGTGGGCGAATTCAACCTGGACGGTACCCTTGCGGATCCTGTCATAGGGAATCTCCCGGTCTTCGCCGAACTTCGGCTTGGTGCCCTTCCTGACGGCAACCAGCGGTGTCAGGGTGACGGATGAGTCCGTGGCGTCCGTCAGCCGGCCCTGAAGCTCCTCACCGTCGAGGAGCCTCACGGCAACCAGCCTGCCGACATTCTTCCGCCAGTGGCGGGGCTGGGTCAGGGGGCGCGACACACCGGGAGAGGAAACCTCCAGGTTATAGGGACGCCCGTCATCTCCCGGGTCATTGTCGAGGGCATTGGAAACGCTCTGGGAGACCTCGGAAATCAGGTCCAGGCTCAACCCCTCCGGGCCGCCCTCCGGCAGGTCCACAACAACGTGCAGCGTCCGGTGACCGCCGATGATCCGGACTTCCACGTCTTCGAGGATGAGCGAGTGCTGCTCCACGGTGGGACGCAGGAATTCCCGAAGCCGCTCAGCTTCGGCTGCCGCGTCCCGGTGCGCGGGAGCCGCGTTCCGGCGGTGTGCGCCAGTGGTGGTTTGCTTGCCGGACCGAACCGCCATTGCCGCCTCCCGCTCGATGATCTTGTAGCTCCTACCCTAACGACTTTATGACAGCTCAGTGAATGGCACACGGAACCCTTCTGCGCATGGCATGATGATCGGTTGTGATGCAAGCGAAGGACCGTTCCGCCTCCACCGGCAGCGGCCTCGGTGGAGCAGCCCGGCATGCCCTTAGGACGTTCACCCTTCTGCTTGTGCTTCTGCTTGTGGCGTCCATCGGCCTGGTCATCGGCACAGGGTCTGACGAAGCCGAACCGAGTGCCACGGAGCTCGCCCTGGCAGAGGGATCCGCCGCCGCGCAGGCCCTCGCGGACACAGCAGCGACCCTCGAAGAAGCGTCGGCATCCGCCGACGCCGGGCCTTATGGCGCTTTGTCGGAGATGCTCCATCTGCACGCTGCTGCCCTGCGTCCGCCCGGAGAGACCACTGCCGCCCCATCCCCGATCTTCTCGGCTGCCGAACCCACAGCACCCGCGTCCCCGGCCACGGCCGGCCCCCCGGCGCCGGCGGACTTCCTCGCCGACCTGGAGGATTCCTACACCGCTGCTTTCGAGGCAGCGACTATTGCGGACCCCGGTCCCGCGCGCGTCCTCGCCTCGGCGGCAACGGCCCAATGGCTGTACAGCCGCACCCTCGCCCCTGCCGGGGATGCAGCAGTTCCTGCGATCCCCGTTCCGGAGGTCCGGTACGACGACGGCGCCCCCTCCTGCGCGGCGGGCACCACCCTGGAACCTGCACCCGGCATGGACGGCGTCCGTACGGCAGTGCTGGCCGAACAGCGCGCGTCCTACGCATATGAGGTCGCTGCTGCCCGCGCAGCGGATCCCGGGCAGCTCCTGCAGCGGATGGCACAGCACCGCGACGCGGGCGCCGGTGGCGCAGCCGTACTGGCACATCACTGCGTGGCGGAACCGTTGCCGGCGGCCGGGTATGAGCTGGCGGAGGAATTCCGTTCCGATCCGGACGGCGCCCTGCGGAAGCTTGAGGAGCAGCTTGTCGGCACCTACGCGGATCTGGTGGGGGTGAGCGCTCCAGGGCCGGTTCGTGAGTGGGCAATCCGGCAGCTGGCGGAAGCGGTGCACTACGTGTCCGGGTTGCCTGCCGCTGGGCCCGGGAGCGCTGCCTTCCCCGCCTTCCCCGGCATCGACCCGAGCGAGTATCCCCGGCTCATGGAGCCCGGCGGCTAGTCTTGGCTCGTGGACGCACGCGATATCGAGCTCCCGCTCAATCTGGCCCGGAAGGTGCTGAGCCTCCCGGGGGGCAGGGCCTGGCTGGACGGCTGGGCCGGCATCGCGAACCGCTACCTTGAAGAGTGGGACCTGACTCTTGACCTCGAACCGGGAGCCGGACCATGGAGCGGGCACTGCGCCGTCGTCCTCCCTGTTGCCTGCGCGGACGGGCGTCCGGGCGCGCTGAAAATCACCGCGCCGCATCCTGAGGCAGCCCCCGAACCGGACGCCCTGGCCCTGTGGGACGGCAACGGCGCCGTCGAACTCCTGAACAGCTCCCGGGATGACTTTGTGCTGCTGCTCGAACGGCTCGACGGCGACTCATCGCTGGCGGAGCTTCCGCTGGCCGAAACCACCGGTGTCTGGGGTGCGATTCTGCGCCGGTTGTCGATCACCCCGGCCGGGTCAGCCGGGTCCGGGACGTTCTGGAGTTCGCTTCCGTCGGTTGCCGGGCAGGCCGAACAGTGGACCGACACACTGCCGCTTGAGTGGGAAACCCTCGGCCGGCCCTTTGACCGCTGGCTGCTCGAATATGCGCTCGAGGTGTGCCAGGTGCACGGTGCGGTGGGCAGGCGCCGGAATGACGACGTGCTGGTGCACTCGGACCTTCACTACCTGAACATCCTGCCGGTTCCTGAGCAGCCCCGCCGATTCGTGGCGATCGATCCCAAGCCTGTCCTGGGGGACGCCGAGTTTGCGGTAGCCCCGATGCTCTGGAACCGGATCGGTGAACTCTCACCTGCGGACCCGGCCGCCCATCTGCGGGACCGCTGCACCGACCTGGCGTTGGCGGGCGGGCTGGACCCCATGCTTGCCCGGGACTGGTCGGTGGTCCGGGAAGTGGACAACGCGCTGGGATACCTGCGGGAGGGACTGACCGACGACGCCGCCAGGTCGCTCTGGGTGGCCAGCAACCTCCTGCGCAAACCGCTGGCGGACCTTCCGCCGGCAGCCCGGCTGTCTGCGCCCTGAACCGGCGTCAACAGCCGGCGCGCCTCAGGCGCTGACCAGAGCCTGCAGGTGGCCCGCGACCTCCTCCACAGGTACATTCTCGCTGGTGCCGGAAAGGCGGTCCTTGACCTCCACCACCCCATCGGCGAGCCCGCGGCCGACCACGACGATGGTGGGCACACCGATCAGCTCAGCGTCGCCGAACTTGACCCCGGGCGAGACCTTCTGCCGGTCGTCATACAGGACGGTCAGTCCCCTGCCCTCCAGCTCACCCGCAAGCTGCTCTGCGGCCGCGAAGATTTCCTCGCCCTTGCCCGTCGCCACCAGGTGGATATCGGCGGGCGCAACATTGCGCGGCCAGAGGATTCCCTTGTCATCGCGGTTGGATTCCACCAGCGCGGCAACCGCGCGCGTGACGCCGACGCCGTAGGAGCCCATGGTGACGGTGGTCAGTTTCCCGTTCTGGTCCAGCACCTTCAGGTGCAGGGCTTCGGCGTATTTGCGTCCGAGCTGGAAGATGTGGCCCATCTCGATTCCACGCCGGGTACGCAGCGGCCCGGAACCGTCCGGTGCCTCATCCCCGGCACGCACCTCGACGGACTCGATCACGCCGTCCCAGGTGAAGTCGCGGCCCGCAACCAGTCCGAAGACGTGCTTGCCGCGGACGTTGGCCCCCGTCACCCAGGTGGTGCCGGGAACCACCCGCGGATCGACCAGGAAGGTCAATCGCGTTGACCCCCTGGATCCCAGCACCGCCGTGTCGGCGCTCAGACCCGGCCCGATGTATCCCTTGACCAGTCCCGGGTGCTTCTTGAGGTCTTCATCGGTGGCCGCCTCGACCGACACCTCTCCGCTGACGGACAGGTGGCCGCCGATATTGGCCTCGATCCGCTTCAGGTCCACGTTCCGGTCGCCGGGTACACCGACCACCACGAGCTCGCGCTCCCCGGTGGGCAGGACGGCTACAAGTACAACGTTCTTGAGGGTGTCCGCAGCGGTCCACGCGCGGTCCGTGCGCGGCACGGCAGCGTTCGCGTGGTCCACCAGCGTTTCGATGGTGGGAGTGTCCGGTGTGTCGCGGACCTCAGCGGCGGGAGCGTCGTCGTAATCCATGTGGGGAGGGACCACGGTGGTGACCGCTTCCACATTGGCCGCGTATCCGCCGTCGGACACCACAAAGGTGTCCTCGCCGATCTCCGAAGGGTGCAGGAACTCCTCGCTCCGGGATCCGCCCATGGCCCCTGCGGTGGCGGCAACGGGGATGACCTCCAGCCCCAGGCGGGAGAAGATGCGCAGGTACGCCTCGCGGTGCAGCTCGTAGCTGCGTTCAAGGCCGGCATCATCGATGTCGAAGGAGTAGGAGTCCTTCATGATGAACTCGCGGCCGCGCAGCAGGCCGGCGCGGGGACGGGCTTCATCGCGGTACTTGGTCTGGATCTGGTACAGGCTGAGCGGAAGGTCCTTGTAGGAGTTGTAGAGGTCCTTGACCAGCAGCGTGAACATTTCCTCGTGGGTCGGTGCGAGGAGGTAGTCCGCTTCCTTCCGGTCCTTGAGGCGGAAGATCCCTTCGCCGTACTCGGTCCAGCGGTTGGTGGCCTCGTAGGGTTCCTTGGGCAGGAGCGCAGGGAAGTGAACCTCCTGCGCGCCGATTGCGTCCATCTCCTCGCGGATGATGGCCTCCACCCTGGCCAGGACCTTCAGGCCCAGCGGCAGCCAGCTGTAGATGCCCGGTGCGGCACGCCGGATGTAACCGGCACGCAGAAGCAGGCGGTGGCTTGCCACCTCAGCTTCGGCGGGATCTTCGCGCAGCGTGCGCAGGAAAAGAGTGGAGAGTCGAAGGACCACGCTTGGAATCCGTTTCTTTGGCACTTTCTGCCGCGGATCACAGGTGCTCGGCGGCAGCAACAACACCTACCAATCTAACCGGTCCGGCGGGCCGGCCGTGACACCCCCGTTCAGAGAACGCTGAGCTCCGCCACCACCAGGTCGGCCAGGCGCGCGGCCCGGGCGATATCGGCCTCGCGGTCGGTGGAAGCTCCGACCAGCACGTCGAGGACGGTGCTGCCCACAACAGCGCGGACCGTGACCGATTCCTGGATGGTCCCGGGAACCTGTGCGGTGGTGCGCAGGGCAAGGTCAGCGTCGGCAGCGGTGTCCACCACCATCTCGGACACGGTGGTGGTGATCTCCTGGCCCGAGACCACGATGGTGTACTCGGTGCACACGTCGAGCTGGGCCCGGATGGCTTCCACTTCCGCCCGTGCCGCCTCCTCCGAGGGGAGGCTGGCCAGGGTGAGGCTGTCCGGTTGGAGGGAGGATTCCCCGGCGAAGGTCATGGCGGCACCCGTGGCCTCGACGGCACGGTCTTCCGGCGCTGCTTCGGCGTAGACGTTGCATTCCTCGGGCGTCACCTCGATCTCCTCCGCGGAGCGGGCCCTCTCCTGGGCCGCGCGGAACTCGGCGTCGGGAATCACCTGTGCGTTCAGCGCCTCGGCCTCATTGACCGATTCCAGTACCGACCGCAACTGCTCGGCGGTTAGCTGGGGTCCGGTCCCCTCGGAAGGTCCGGGCGTCGCTGGAGCCGAGGGGGCTGCCGACTCGCTGACCGGAGCCCGCCCCGGAAGGTCATCAGCGGTCGGTCCGCCGGTGCAGCCTGCTACCGCCAGGAGGGCGGCAAGCCCGCACGCGAAGGACGCAATACTTCTGCCGGCCGGCTTCCCGGAGCGGCTGATGGCGGGGAGGTTCGGAGGTGTCAAAAGAGCACTGTCGCAAACTCGCCTGCCCTGACAAAACCGACAGTCCGGTACAGGGCCAGGGCGCGCGTATTGAAGGAGTTGACGTAGAGACTCGCGACGGGAGCAAGTTTGAGGGCCTCGTCCACTACCGCCGACATGTAGCCGGCAGCAAGGCCCTGCCCCCGGTAGTCCGGGTTGACCCAGACGCCCTGGATCTGTGCGGTGCTGGCCGAAACGGTGCCGAGTTCCGCCTTGAAAATCACCCGGCCATCGCCATCGAAATCCACCAGGGAGTGCCGCCGGCGGATCAGGCTCGCCACGCGCCGCCGGTAGTGTTCCCCGCCGCCCACATACGGCGAGTACCCGACTTCTTCCTCGAACATCGCCGCACAGGCGGGCAGGATCTGCTCCAGCTCGTGCGGTTCGGTGTGCCTGAGGGTAGCGGCCGGAGGGACCGGAGAGGCCTGGCGGATTTCCAGGAGGGGCTGTTGAGCGCGGACGTCAAACGGTTCGGGGCTGAACGTCCTCAGGGTGGACCAGAGTCCCAGCACGCTCGTGGCCGGACCAAAGATGGAGGAGAACCGGCGTCCACTCTCTCCGAGGAGCGCTCCGAGTGCTGCGGCGTCGTCCCCGGTCATGCCGATCGGAACGAGGTTGACGCCGGTCCAGCACGCGGAGGCCATCCGCGAGTCATGGAAGGCGCCGATCACCTCGCCGCCGGAGGACGACGGCGCGGCGGTACCGGAAGCTTCGAGGTGCGCGGCCATGAAGACATTGGCCGTGCTGTCCGAGTTCACCAGGTCCCAGAGCTGGGAGGTGTCTTTCCCGCCGAGCGTCCGAAACTCGACTCCGCCCGCGGACTGCCTAGCGGACGGTAACCACGGGGCTACCCGAGCCAGCAGTTTCGCCATCGGCTTCGCCCATCTCTTCGGCAATCCTCATTGCTTCCTCAATGAGTGTCTCAACAATCTGGTCTTCAGGAACAGTCTTGATGACTTCTCCCTTGACAAAGATCTGGCCCTTTCCGTTGCCGGAGGCCACCCCGAGGTCCGCTTCACGAGCCTCCCCCGGACCGTTCACCACGCAGCCCATGACGGCGACCCGCAGTGGAACTTCCATCCCCTCCAGGCCTGCGGTCACCTGATCCGCGAGCGTATACACATCCACCTGTGCGCGGCCGCACGAGGGGCAGGAGACGATCTCGAGTTTGCGGGGGCGGAGGTTGAGCGACTGCAGGATCTGGTTGCCGACCTTGATTTCCTCAACCGGAGGGGCTGAGAGTGACACGCGGATAGTGTCGCCGATCCCCTTGGACAGGAGCGCGCCGAAGGCCGTGGCCGACTTGATGGTGCCCTGGAAGGCGGGCCCGGCCTCAGTGACGCCGAGGTGCAGGGGCCAGTCGCCGCGTTCGGCGAGCAGTTCATAGGCGCGCACCATGATCACCGGGTCATTGTGCTTGACCGAGATCTTGAAGTCATGGAAATCGTGCTCCTCGAAGAGGGACGCTTCCCAGACAGCCGACTCCACGAGGGCCTCGGGCGTTGCCTTGCCGTACTTTTCCATCAGGCGCGGGTCGAGGGAGCCTGCGTTGACGCCGATCCTGATCGATGTTCCGGCGGCCTTGGCAGCGGCGGCGATTTCCTTCACCTGGTCATCGAACTTCCGGATGTTGCCCGGGTTGACGCGGACGGCAGCACAGCCGGCGTCGATCGCCGCGAAAACATACTTGGGCTGGAAGTGGATATCCGCGATCACCGGGATCTGCGACTTCCGCGCAATGATGGGCAGCGCCTCGGCGTCGTCGGCCGAGGGGCAGGCCACCCGGACAATGTCGCAACCGGAGGCTGTCAGCTCAGCGATCTGCTGCAGGGTGGCGTTGATGTCCGTGGTGGGGGTTGTGGTCATGGACTGCACGCTGATCGGCGAGTCCGAGCCCACGCCCACGGACCCGACCTTGATCTGGCGGGTCTTCCGCCGTGGCGCCAGGGTGGGCGGCGGGGCGGCGGGCATTCCGAGGTTGACCGAGGTCAAGGCTTCCTCCAGGGATAGGTTCGTGGCCGGACGGCACGGTGGGAATTGCTGGTTGCCGCGGTGCGGCTAGCGGTCCGCATGCTCGGCGAGAACCCCGATGACAGGGTTCCACTGCGTTGTCTTGACTGCTGAAATGACTCCCGCGGCGGCAAACGGATCCTGCTTCAGGAGATCGTTCAGTTCAGCTTCATTGTCCGCCACAAACAGCAGCAGCGCTCCTGCGTTGTCCACGAAGGGGCCGGAAGCGAGAACGTTTCCCCGGCTGACGAGCTCGTTCAACCATTCCCGATGTGCTGGGCGGTGCTCATCCCGATCGGCTGCGGATTCGGCACCGTAAACATACTCGACTGCGAAAACACTCATGCATCTAAGCCTATCGCCTATCGGTAGGGACCCGGTGCGAGCGACGCGAGCCCTGGGGGCCGATAGGCGATACGTGATCAGAGCAGATAAACGGCTGTGAGACCCGCTACCGCGCAGGCCCACAGGAGGGACGTCAGGGTACCGATGATGAACCGTTCGGAGGCGGCGGGTGTTTCCTTCAATTCGGCGTAGCGCCCCAGACCCTTGATGGCGACAACGTAGGCGATGGCCACCGGCTCGTTCAGGAGAATCGCGAGCGCAACCGCCGTCCGTTCGAGGATGCCGATGACGAGGCCACCTCGGAGCACCCCCGGAGTATCCGGTGCCGCCTCATCGAGTGCCGCCCCCGTTTCCGGAGCCGCCTCATCATCGACGGCGAGGGCCTTCTGCTCATCCACCGCACGTGCCAGGCGAAGCACGGCCAGCGTAATGGGCGAGCCGAGGGCGCCTGCCACCACGAGCGCCAGGGCTCCCCAAAGAATCTCCATCAGCGTGTATCCCCGTCTTCCACCTGGTCTGCCAGGTGCAACAATACGTGGGCTGCCGGCCGGGCGGCCCATTCCTCGATCCAGGCGGCACGGAAGACGGCCTTGCTCACCGCCTGCGGGCTGATGTCCAGCGCACGGGCCACCGCGGACTGGCTTCCTCTCTGCTGCGGCTCAAGGAGATCGAGGATGCGCCACTCCGCCTCGGACCGGTTCATGACAAAGCGACCGATGAGCGCCAGCACCCCTTCCGCCTCAGCAGCGCCAGCCGGACCTTCCACGGCCAGCGGCGCGCGGTCACCGGTTTTCTTGGCGCGCTCGACGGCGGCGCGCGCCGCCACGAAGGCACTCCCCCTTCCCTCGCGCGGCGTTGCGGGAAGTGGAAGCTCGACGGTTCCGATCCCGATGCCGACGTACCAGCCCCCGCCGCGCAGGCACCGCAGCGCTGCATCGACAACCTCTTCCGGCGACGCCAGCACGCCCTGCAGCTCGTCACCTACCGAGCGTTCGAAAGGAATTGATGTCGGCACATCGGCCAGCTGCTCGAGCAGTTCCGGAACGCGGTCAGGCTCGTGGGTGCTGTTCCGCTGGTCCACTGTCAGAACGTACATGTTTCAACCTTAGAAGGTTGATTTACAAAGATCAACCGTTTCTGGCTGAAGTATGAAAGTCAACCTCACCCAAACAGGTCGACGGGCTTGACGATGTCGGCGTAAATCAGGAGCGCCCCCATGCCCATGAGAAGGATCGCCACGACGTAGGTGACCGGCAACAGCTTGGCCATATCGATCGGCCCGGGATCCGGCCGCTGAAACAGTTTCGACACACCGCGGCGCAGCCCTTCCCACAGCGCACCCGCCACGTGACCGCCGTCAAGGGGCAACAGCGGGATGAGGTTGAAAACGAACAGCGCCAGGTTCACACCGCCCACCAGCCCCACGAGCGTGGCCGCGCGCGCTTCGAACGGAATCTCCTCCATCGCGGAAACCTCACCGGCGATCCGCCCCACGCCGACCACGCTGATGGGGCCTTCCGGGTCCCGGGGAGCGTCGGAGAATGCAGCCTCGGCGACCTGGGCTACGCGCTGGGGCAGATTGAGCACCACGCCGGTAACCCGGACGAGACTCTCTCCCACCGCCGGCATCACTTCGGACGCGGGCTGCGGCACCAGTTCCTGCCGGGACCCCACGCCGATGAAACCGACGTCCTGCATGACGGGAGTGCCGTCGTCGTTCAGTTTGGCGCGGCCGTCAACGTCCGGGACCGGGCGCTCGGTCAGCAGCGGTTCAATGGTTGCGGTGATCGTGTCTCCGTCACGGAGGTAGCTGATGGACACTTCCTGCCCGGCGGCGTCACGGATCCAGGAGGACAGTTCCGTCCAGCTGGTGACCTCGCGCCCGTCGAAGGACAGGATGCGGTCCCCCGGCTGGAGGCCCGCCTCGAAGGCGGGGGCTGCCGGGTCTCCGGGTCCGCAGTCGGTTTGCCCGGTTTCCTGCTGCTGATCGGCCGGGACAACACACTTGTACACCTCCGAGACGGTGGTGGTGGGCTGTGCTGATCCGAATCCCATGATGAGGATGGCGAACATGATGATGCCGATCAGGAGGTTCATCAGTGGGCCGCCGAGCATGATCACGATGCGCTTCCAGATGGGAAGCTTGTAGAACACCCGGTTGTCATCTCCGGGTTGAAGCTGTTCGGCCGCTGCCCGGCGTGCGTCCGCGGCGAGCTGCTGGAACATGCCGGTGCTGGACTGGCGGACAGTGCCGCCGTCGGGCGTTTTTGCCGGCGGGAACATGCCGATCATCGAGACGTACCCACCCAGCGGCAGCGCTTTGACCCCGTATTCGGTTTCACCCCTGCGCCTGGAGAAGATGGTGGGCCCGAACCCGATCATGTACTGCGTGACCCGGACCCTGAAGAGCTTGGCGGGTACCAGGTGGCCCACTTCATGCAGCGCGATGGACGCCGCGATACCGACGGCCACAAACAGCACGCCGGCGATGAACAGCACAATGGTCACTCGTCAGTTCCTTCTCGGTGGGTAGTTTCAGTCCTGGAAGCCACAACGAATCCGCGCGCTGCGTCGTGCCCAGTTCTCGGCGTCGAGCACTGCCTGGAGTGTGAGGTCTGCTTCATCGGTGTGGTTTTCCACCACGGCGCGGACGGTGTCAACGATGTCCGGAAAGCCGATCCGGCCGGCGTGGAAGGCGGCCACCGCCTCTTCATTCGCCGCGTTGTAGACCGCCATGAAAGTGCCGCCGCGGGCTGCCGCATCCTTGGCGAGCGCGACTGCGGGGAACGCCTCCTGATCCAGCGGCTCGAACGTCCAGGCGGTGGCCTGGCTCCAGTCACACCCGGCGGCGGCACCGCTCACCCGGTGTGGCCAGCCCATCCCCAGAGCGATGGGCAGCCGCATATCGGGCGGGGACGCCTGGGCGATGGTGGACCCGTCATGGAACTCGACCATTGAGTGCACCACCGACTGGGGATGGACGACGACGTCGATCCGGTCCAGTGGAATGTCGAACAGCAGGTGTGCCTCGACCACTTCCAGGGCCTTGTTCACCATGGTGGCCGAGTTGGTGGTGACCATCAGCCCCATGTCCCAGGTGGGGTGAGCGAGTGCCTCAGTGGGGGTGACCGATTCCATTTCAGCGCGGGTTCGTCCGCGGAACGGTCCGCCGGACGCGGTGAGGATCAGCCTGCGCACCTCGTCAGGAGTTCCGGACCGCAGTGCCTGGGCGATCGCGGAGTGCTCCGAGTCAACGGGAACGATCTGCCCGGGACCGGCGGCATCCTTCACCAGCTGGCCGCCGACGATGAGCGATTCCTTGTTGGCCAGCGCCAGCAGGTGGCCCTGCTTCAGCGCTGCGAGGGTCGGTGCCAGGCCGATGGAACCGGTGATGGCATTCAGTACGACGTCGGCTTCCGGGCTGGCTGCCAGGCGTGCGGAAGCGTCAGGCCCAGTGAGAATGTCCGGGCGGTAGCCGGGCTTGCCTGCTTTTTCCGCTGCTTTCGCGATGGCAGCTTCCAGCTCCTGCTCAGAACCGCTGGCCGCTGCCACTGCCGGGGCATCCGACTCCACGGCCTGCTCTGCCAGCAGCGCCAGATTGGACCCGCCGGCGGAGAGACCTGCAACGGTGAACAAATGGGGCGACTGGGCGATGACGTCGAGGGCCTGGGCGCCGATCGAGCCGGTGGAACCGAGAATAATGACGCGGCGAGGACCGGACTGGGCTCGTGGGTACTCCATTCCTCCAGTATTGCGTACCCCTCCCCCTGCGTTGAGTTGGCAGCCTCCGGGCAGCGCTGCCAAATCAACGCAGCAGACTCAACGCAAGGCGGAGCCTCAGCCCTTGTGCCCCGCCCGGCGCAGGGTCTGCTCGGCATGCCTCAGGATCGGCCCATCGACCATCTTGCCGCGGAACGTGAAGACTCCACCCTCGTGCTGCGCTGCCGCAAGCAATTCGCGGGCAAACTGTTCCTCCTCAGCCGAAGGCCGGTACGCCTCGCGGATCACCGGCACCTGGCTGGGATGGATACAGGCTTTCAGGCCGAAACCGGAAGCGACGGCGTCGCGCGCTTCGGCAGCGAGCCCACCGAGGTCCGGAATATTGACGTACACGGCATCGACAGCGTGCTTGCCCGCGGCCGCGGCCGCCAGGAGCACCGTGGAACGGGCGTGCAGCGCAATATCGCGGTAGCCGCCGTCGTCCGTGCGGCTGGCTGTACCGCCCAGGGAAGCAACGAGGTCCTCGGCACCCCACATGAGCGCGACGACGTTGGGTTCCTCCGCCAGTTCCGTTGCCTTCAGCACGCCACGGGCGGTCTCACAGAGTGCCACCACATCGAACCCGCTGAGCGCCCACAGGTCCTCACGGCCCTCAGCCTTGGCCAGTATGATGGTCCGGTAGCGAGTATCCCGAAGTGCCTGCAGATCGAGAGCGAAGTCATGGCTCTGGGCCGGATTCACCCGCACAATGGTTTTCGCAGGGTCAAGCGGATGCGAAATCAGCGCTTCTCGCGCGGCAGCCTTGGCCCCGGGCGCCACCGCATCCTCAAGGTCAAGGATGACGGCGTCGGAACGCTCGGCTGCCTTGCTGAACCGTTCCGGGCGGTCTGCGGGACAGAAGAGCAGGGCCGGTCCCATGGCGAAATCAGTCATGGACGTGTTCTCCCTCCCCGTGCGCAACCCTGTTCCACATCAACACCGTCCGGGTAGCCAGCGCCACCACCTCGCCGTGCTGGTTGCGGCCGGTATGGGTCATTGTCACCAGTCCCTGCCCGGGGCGGGACTTTGACGGCCGCTTCTCGGTGATCTCGGTCTCCGTATACAGGGTGTCGCCGTGGAACAGCGGCTGGGGAAATGACACATCCGTCAGGCCAAGCTGCGCCACGATGGTTCCCTGGGTGAGCTGGGTGACCGACTGCCCGACGACGGTGGCCAGCGTCAGCATCGAGTTCACCAGCCGCTGGCCGAAGGGCTGCTCGCCGCTCCACGCCGCATCGAGGTGCAGGGCCTGCGTGTTCATGGTCATGGTGGTGAACAGGACGTTGTCCGCCTCCGTGATCGTCCGGCCCGGACGGTGCGCATACACCACGCCGGTCTCCAGCTCGTCATAGTAGAGCCCGCGCTGTTCAACGACCCGCTGTTCAGTCACGCCGTGTTCAGTCATACGGTCAGTTCCTGGTCTTCCTCGAACAGCTCGGCGCCGGTGGCTGCCGCCACATCGTCAATGGACACGTTGGGGGCCAGCTCGCGCAGGACCAGCCTGGACTGGCCGCCCTCGGCAACGACGTCAATCACGGCGAGGTCCGTGATGATCCGGTCCACGCAGCCCTTGCCCGTAAGCGGCAGCGTGCATTGTTCCACGATCTTGGGCCTGCCGTTCCGGTCCACATGCTCCATCATCACAATGACCTTTTTGGCTCCGAAGACCAGGTCCATCGCGCCGCCCATGCCCTTGACCATCTTGCCCGGAATCATCCAGTTGGCGAGGTCCCCGTTCGCGGCCACCTCCATGGCGCCCAGCACGGCCACGTCCACGTGTCCACCCCGGATCATGCCGAAGGACAGGGCGGAGTCGAAAAACGCCGCACCATTGTTGACGGTGACCGTCTCCTTGCCCGCGTTGATCAGGTCCGGGTCGACCTCGTCCTCGCCCGGGTAGGGTCCGACGCCGAGGATCCCGTTCTCGGAGTGGAGCACCACTTCCACGCCGGCGGGAATGTAGTTGGGGATCAGGGTGGGCATCCCGATCCCGAGGTTGACGTACTGGCCGTTGCTGAGCTCCTGCGCCACGCGGGCGGCGAGTTCGTTCCGCGTCCAGCCCTTGCCCTCGGGATGCGACACTGCAGCGCGCCGGTACTCGGAACGGACGCCTTCCGGGCGGGGAGCCTGCGGGCTGTTCGGATCCATGGTTATGCTCCTGCCTGTTCGGTGGTGCCGGCCGCCGACGGAGCGGACAGTGCCACCGTCCG
The DNA here is from genome assembly GCF_000520475.1 of Arthrobacter sp. 35/47. Taxonomy (NCBI): domain Bacteria; kingdom Bacillati; phylum Actinomycetota; class Actinomycetes; order Micrococcales; family Micrococcaceae; genus Arthrobacter; species Arthrobacter sp. 35/47. Next base: position 69,961 of record NZ_KI914613.1, on the reverse strand, counting down.
CTTCTCGATGCGCTTTTCGGTGTTCGGTGCGTGGACCACACGCTGTACAAAGATGCCCGGCGTATGGATGTGCTCCGGATCGAGCTCGCCCGGCTCAACCAGTTCCTCGACCTCGGCGATGGTGATCCGGCCGGCCTGGGCACAGAGCGGATTGAAGTTCATCGCGGTGGCGTGGAACACGAGGTTGCCGTGGCGGTCACCCTTCCAGGCATGAACCAGCGCGAAGTCGGGGTTCACCGACTCCTCCAGCACGTAATCCTGTCCGCCGAACTCCCGCACTTCCTTGGGGGACGAGGCAATGGCGATGTTGCCGGCGTCGTCATACTTCTGCGGCAGGCCGCCCTCGCTCACCTGCGTCCCCACCCCCGCCGTCGTGTAGAAGGCGGGGATGCCGGCCCCGCCGGCACGCAGCTTCTCCGCCAGCGTGCCCTGCGGGGTCAGCTCCACCTCGAGTTCACCCGCAAGGTACTGGCGGGCGAACTCCTTGTTTTCGCCGACGTAGGAGCTGATGGTGCGGCGGATCCGGTGGTCGTCCAGCAGCCGTCCTAGCCCCCAACCGTCCACACCGCAGTTGTTGCTGATGGTCTCCAGCCCGGAGGTGCCCTGCTCGTGCAGGGCGTCGATGAGCGCCACGGGAATACCGCAGAGCCCAAACCCGCCGACGGCCAGGGACGCCCCGTCCGGGATGTCCGCTACGGCCTCGGCTGCTGAGGCGACGACTTTGTCTATCACTGCTTCTCCCTCATAAATCGATCAGCTCGGTGGCTGGGTGATCAGAGCCCAAGTTCACGGGCGATGAGCATCAGCTGCACTTCGGTGGTTCCCTCTCCGACCTCAAGGATCTTCGAGTCACGATAGTGGCGGGACACCGTGAACTCGTTGATGAACCCGTAGCCGCCGAAAATCTGGGTGGCGTCACGGGCGTTGTCCATCGCTGCCTCGCCTGCGACCAGCTTAGCGATCGACGCCTGCGTCTTGAACGGCTTGCCTGCCAGCATGCGCGCCGCGGCGTCATAGTAGGCGAGGCGTGCAGTGTGCGCGCGTGCCTGCATCCGTGCGATCTTGAACTGGATGGACTGGTAGGCGCCGATGTTGGAACCGAACGCCTGCCGCTCCTTCGCATAGCGAATGGACTGCTCCACGCAGCCCTGCGCCGCACCGGTGGCAAGCGCCGCAATGGCAATGCGGCCCTCGTCCAGGATCTGGAGGAAGTTCGCGTAGCCGCGCCCCCGCGTCCCGAGCAGGTTCGCCTCCGGCACCCGGACATCCTTGAGGGTGAGGGGGTGGGTATCCGAGGCGTTCCAGCCGACCTTGTTGTAGGCCTTCTCTGCGGTGAAGCCGGGCGTGTCGGTAGGCACGAGGATGGTGGAGATCTCCTTCTTCACCGATCCGTCTTCCCGGGTGGCGGTGTCCGTGACCGCTGTGACGGTCACCAGCCGGGTGATGTCGGTCCCGGAGTTGGTGATGAACTCCTTGGTGCCGTTGATGACCCATTCACCGTCTACCAGCTTCGCGTTGGTCTTGGTTCCCGACGCATCGGAGCCGGCCTCGGACTCCGTCAGCCCGAACCCGGCGAGCGCCTCACCGCTGGTGAGGGAGGGCAGCCACTGCTGCTTCTGTTCCTCGGTGCCGAACCGGTAGATGGGCATGGCGCCCAGCGAGACGCCCGCCTCGAGGGTGATGGCCACGGACTGGTCCACGCGCGCCAGCTGCTCCAGGGCCAGGCAGAGCGCAAAGTAGTCTCCGCCCATGCCGCCGTATTCCTCGGGGAACGGAAGCCCGAACAAGCCCATCTCGCCCATCTGGGCGATCACCTCGTACGGGAAGCTGTGCTCCTCGTCGTGTTTGGCGGACACCGGTGCGACGACGCTGTCGGCGAAGTCGCGGACGGCCGCCACCAGGTCCTGGTATTCCTGGCTCAGTTCGAAATTCATTATGCGGGTTCTTCCTGTTCTGGAGGGATGGAACCGGCGGCGGCAGGATCTTCTGCGCCGTCGGACGGTTGGGGGTGGATGCGGGCGACAACCTGGTTCGCGGAGACGAGGTCACCGGGGCTGAGGGAGATGGCGACGGTGCCCGTCACCGCGGCGGTGAGCTGGTGCTCCATCTTCATTGCTTCGACGCTGAGCAGGACCTGACCCTCCTCCACCAGATCGCCGTCGGACACCTTCACGGTGATCACCGTCCCCGGCATCGGCGAGCGCACTTCCGGGTCCGCCGCCCCCTCGCTGCGGGCAATCGAAGAAAGCTGCGCCTCAAGCACTTCCTCGCGGGCCAGCAGCCGGACGGGCTGGGACCACCCGGCGTCCGTCAGCCAGAGTGTGGAACCGGCCCGAGTCAGCCGGGCAGCCAGGCTCACTCCGTCGACGACGGCGCGCAGCGGCTCTGTTTCCCCGCTTCCCCACAGCCAGCTCACCTCGAAGCGCCTGCCGTCGACGTCAACGACGCTGTGGGTGCCATGGCTGTGCGCTCCATTGCGGAGGACGAGGACTGTGCGCGCCGGGCCGTTCCCGACCGCGAGATGTACCGGCATTGCGGCGTGCGCTCCGCCGACCCGCCACCCGTCCCCGGAATGCCACGGGGAAGCAGCCTCCCTACGGCTACTCACAGCGCCGGCCGGCGCAGCACCGGACAGTACGACGGCGGCCGCGGC